>CAXQPB010000143.1:0-8554 GCA_964225545.1 Candidatus Nitrosopumilus sp.
CGTTAAAGAGAAACATATTCTGTTAAAACAGGGACCGGAATCGTATTTTAACCTCTACAGAAGTGAACCGGTAAAATCTGAATCTGGATCAAAATTCTAAGAAAATTTCTAGTGTTCTCTAAGCAAAATCAGATCTCGAAAAAGTTTTATAAAATGAAGAATTCATATGTACGAATATTTGTATTCTACGAATCCGTCGAGTTGAAGCGGATCAGGTGGGCACCCGCCGACCCCAGACCGAGCCTCCGGAAAGCGTGAGCCTCGACGTGAACGCTCAGGTTCCCTGCGCCGGCTCCGTAGAAAACTCCGGGCAGGCGGCCTTCCCTCCGCAGGGTTCCTGCGTTCTGGTTCGGCTCGCGTCGGACAACCTCGATTTCAATGCGCTGCATTCCTGTTCTCTCCTGCCGGACGACCGGGTCGGTTCTCCCGGCTCACGTTTCAAAAAGTGTGCTGATCGATTCTTCTTCGTGGGTTCTGCGGATCGCCTCGGCGATCAGTCCCGCCACGGAGACCACGCTTATTCGATCCTCGGCCACGACGTCTTCGCGCGGCGCGATCGTGTCTGTGATGATCACCCGCGAAAGCTGGGAGTCCGCGATCCGGCTCATCGCCTGGCCCGAAAGGACGCCGTGCGAGATGCACGCGAGCACCTTGCTCGCGCCGGCCTCCATCACGGAATCGGCCGCGCGACACAGAGTTCCTGCGGTGTCGACAATATCATCCACGATCACCGCGGCACATCCCTTGACGTCACCGATGATGCGCATCTCTTCGACCTGGTTCGCGCGCACGCGTCGTTTATCGATGATAGCCAGCGAGGCGTCGAGCCGCTTCGCGTAAGCTCGCGCTCGCTCGACGCCACCCGCATCGGGAGACACGACCGCGACCGGAAGGTCACCGACGAGCTGCTGGATCTGCGGCAACAGAACCGGGTTCGCGTAGAGGTTGTCCACCGGGACGTTGAAGAAGCCCTGAATCTGGCCGGCGTGCAGCTCCATCGTCATCACGCGCGAGGCGCCGGCGGTAACGATGAGATCCGCGACCAGCTTCGCGCTGATCGGCACACGCGGCGCGACCTTGCGATCCTGCCGCGCATAGCCGTAGTACGGGACAACCGCGGTGACGCGCTTTGCCGAGGCCCGCCGAAAGGCGTCAAGCAGCAGCAGCAACTCCATGATGTTGTGGTTGCCCGGCGACGACGTCGACTGCACGACAAATACGTCGCTGCCGCGGACGTTGTCCTTAATCTCGACCTGAATCTCGCCGTCGCTGAACGTGCGCACGTCTGCCGCACCGAGGTCGACCCCCAGGTTCGCACAGATCCTCTCGCCGAGATCACGGCTCGCGTTGCCCGCGAATACCTGCAGCGCGTCACGCGCCACGCTCATGCCTGCCAACTGTCGCCCCCAGTCGTTTTGAAATGGCAGGGCGGGAAGGATTCGAACCTTCGCATGCCGGAACCAAAATCCGGTGCCTTACCACTTGGCTACCGCCCTTCGTTTTGTCGATACGCCGGCAGCCGGTTGAGCACGCGCACGGCATAAGCGACGTCGCTCAGCCCGCTCGCGTTGAGACTCGACGCTGCCCCTCTTGCCGATTGCTCGGAGTCGAAAGCGCCGACCACCGCCGATCCGGATCCCGACATGACCGTTGCCACCGCTCCGAGCTTGTTCAGAGTGCCGAGAAGTCTGCTCACGTCGCGCCCCGCGTCGCCGCCGACCCTCTTCACGCCCCTCTCGAAGTCGTTGGAAAACAGGAAGCTTAGCGACTTGACGCTCAATCGCAAGCGATCCGCGTCGGCCTCGTCCCGACGGCTCGCCGCGACCGCGCGGTGCGCGCGCTGCGGAAGCGCGTGGCGATAAGCCCAGGCCGTGTTCACCCTGGTTTTCGGGACGGCGATACACAGGTGGAAGGCGGGCAGGTCGCCCGCGCCGGATAGCTGCTCGCCGATGCCCGTCGCCCATGCCGCGCGCCCCTGCAGGAAAAAGGGGACATCTGCGCCGAGCGCTGTCGCCATGCGATGGATCTGCGGCCGCGGCAGCCGGATATCGAGCATCTGTGGAAGCACTCGCAGAATCGCCGCCGCGTCGCTGCTTCCGCCCCCGAGGCCCGCGCCCGACGGGATATGCTTGGTGAGCTCGATGCACACGTCCGCGCGCGATTTTCCCGCGGCGAGAACGGCTCGCGCTGCCAGGGCCGCCAGGTTATCGGGTCCGTCCGCGACCCTTTCGGGGCCGTCGACCGAGCACACGACCCGGCCTTTAGCCCCGCGGCCGCTGTCTACCCGCAGCACAATCCGGTCGTAGAGCGACACCGGCAGCATGAGGCTCTCGATCAGGTGATAGCCGTCAGGCCGCGTGCCGATCACGCGGAGGACCAGGTTGACCTTCGCGGGCGTCTTGCACTGTGCCTCGAGTCTCATCGGATAACCGCGGAGTTTGACCGCTGCGCCGCCGCGTGACAACCACGGCACGGTGAGCGCAACGGACCACAGTGACGCGACCCCGCCGACCGGCGCACAACACTCCGCAGAGCTCGAAGTCGCCGTCCGACTCGCTCGCGAGGCCGGCAACCTGATACGCGATGCGCTCGGGCGCGCGAGGAATATCGACCGAAAATCCCCGGTAAATCTGGTAACTGAAGTGGACCGGGAGGCCGAGAAACGAATCGTCGGTGGACTTCAATCAGCCTTCCCGTCGCACCGGATTGTCGCGGAGGAGTCCGCCGGCGACGAGCCCGGCGGCCGCCCGAGCAGCGATGGCGAGCCTTGCTGGTACGTCGACCCGCTGGACGGAACGACAAACTTCGTACACGGACTGCCACACTGCAGCGTGTCGATCGCCATGGAACAGGACAGTTGCCTGGCCGCGGCAGTGGTCCACGACCCCTTCCGGGATGAGACTTTCGCCGCGGTGAGCGGCCGCGGGGCCACCCTGGAGACCGCGGGCTCGCGACGCCCTCTGGGCGTCTCCGACACAGCCGAACTCGACGACTCTCTGATGGTAACCGGGTTCCCCTACGACCGACGCGATCACATCGACTTTTACATGTCCTACATGGCCGCCTTCATGGCGCGGGCGCGAGACATCCGGCGTTTCGGTTCCGCCGCGCTCGACCTCTGCTACGTGGCGGCCGGACGCTTCGACGGTTTCTGGGAGTGGAAACTGCAACCCTGGGACACAGCCGCCGGTGCACTGATCGTAACCGAGGCCGGAGGTCGCGTAAGCGACTACGAGGGGAAGGAATACGACCCGTGGGGCGACCGAATTCTTGCCACGAATGGCAGAATTCACGCTGAGTCGGTGGGGGTTCTCGCAGCCCTGCCCGCCGCACCGTGACCCCGCCCGGCGGCGCGACCTTGTCTCGCGCGATCCGTCGTATAAGAACGGCCCCTCAGGATTGATCGGCTCCACTCGTACGCAGGCCGGAACGGCTCTGCGGCGACAACCCGGCGGATGACACGCCCTCGTAACTCAGGTGGATAGAGTACCGGCCTCCGAAGCCGGGTGCACAGGTTCGAGTCCTGTCGAGGGCGCCACCCGCGGGCGGGTCAACACGAGAGCTCTCGATGGACTTGATTGCAGCGCAATGAGTCGACGAACCCCTGTTTTCTTGACAACAGACACCGCTCGGGGATAGCTTGAGCGACTTGGCCTCGCGCCGGAGCTGCGCATCGGGCCTGGAGGAGCACTGACTGCATGGAAGTTCGCGTCGAAGGATCGCTGGAGCGAGCCATCCGCACACTCAAGAAGAAGCTGGCTTCGGAAGGGGTGTTCAAGGAAATGAAGCTGCGCTCGTTTTACGAGAAGCCCAGCGTTCGCCGCAAGCGAAAGCGTCAGGAGGCCGCACGCAAACGCCGCAAGGCTATGCGGAGGGCACAGCGCCACGGGCGCTGAAGCGCGCCGAGGCCTTACACCCTCCCCCGCCCCGATCGGCGACGCGGTTTGCACACCGGGGCATTTCACACGAGTGCGGCGAGAAATCACCGCCCGTACCCGTAAGTCCCTGAAATCAAAACCCTCACCGTGCTTGACGGTCCTCTGGCTGTGGGATAGACACCCGACGGTCGATCTGCTGAAGACCGCGTCTGCTGGAGCCTCAGGTCCGCGATCACCCGGGCTGGGATCCAGTGCGGCATCTCCAGCGAAGTCGATATGCTTGCGAATACGCAGCAGGGGCCACTGAGCCGATTTGGATGGTCGGGCAGGATGTCGCTGGATGCGGGAAGTTGGGGGAGTCATGGAGTCACAGAAATTGCCGAGTTGTCAGAAGTGTGAGGGGGGAATCCTCGTACCGCTCTCGGATTACGGAACGGACGGGGCGTCCGTCATGTACAAGGCGTGGGCCTGCATCAACCCGCAGTGCGGCTTCCAGCTGCGCATCGACAAGGGCCAGGTCACGTACGGGAAACGCCTCGACCCGCCGCAGTAGAACCCGCCACCCGGTCCACACAACTTTAAGGGGCGCTTGCGCCGACGGCCTGCCTCCTCGATAACCGTGAATCCCGCGCCACGCGCGGAGTATTCTGGAGGCAGCCGCAGATTCATGAGCGAACCGAAGTCCAAAAATATCGTCTGGCACCATACGACCGTTTCCAAGGAAGAGCGTGAGGGCATCAACGGCCATCGCGGCTGTACCGTCTGGCTTACCGGTCTGTCCGGTTCCGGCAAGTCGACCATCGCCAACCTTCTCGAGAAGGCGCTCTGGGAGCGTGGCGTCCGATCCTTCGTGCTCGACGGGGACAATGTCCGGCACGGCCTGAACAAGGACCTCGGCTTCAGCCCCGCGGACCGCACCGAGAACATCCGGCGCATAGGAGAGGTCGCGGCGCTGTTCACCGAGGCCGGCGTGGTCAACGTGACCGCCTTCATCTCGCCGTACCGCGCCGACCGTGACCTCGTTCGCGAGATCATGAAGGACGGGGACTTCATCGAAGTTCTGGTCAACTGTGACCTCGACGAGTGCGAGCGCCGTGACCCGAAGGGCCTCTACAAGAAAGCTCGTGCAGGCGAGATCCCCGAGTTCACAGGAATCTCCGCTCCCTACGAGGCACCGGACAATCCGGAGCTGGCCATCAACACGACCCAGCAGACCGCAGAGGAGAGCACGGCCGAGATCCTCGCGTATCTCGAATCGAAGTCCTACATCTCAGCGGGCTGAAGCCCGCTCGAATCGACAGCGGAGAGCGACGCCCGGCCCCGTGCCGGGCGTCGCGACAGCCTATTCGGGCGTGACGTACGCGGCCGTGATGCCGCCGTCGACGACGAACTCCGTCCCCGTCACGAAAGAAGATTCATCCGAGGCGAGGAAAACCGCCGCCTCGGCAATCTCGCTGCTCTCGCCAAGACGCCCGACCGGAATGTGAACCAGCCGGCGCTGCTTTGCCGCTTCATCGCGAAACAGCCCGGCGATCAGTTCGGTGTTGAGCGGGCCCGGGCACAGCGCGTTCGCGCGGATTCCACGTCGGGCAAACTCGACGGCGATCTCCCGGGTCAGCGCGAGAACCCCGCCCTTGCTCGCGGTATACGCGCACTGGGAAACCGCAGCGCCCATCAGCGCTACCAGCGAGGACGTATTGATCAACGATCCGCCGCCGGCCCTCAGCATGGCCGGGATACCGTGCTTGCACCCGAAAAACACGCCCTTGAGGTTGACGTTCATGACACGGTCCCAGACTGCCTCCGAGGTGTCGAGAATCGAAACGTCGTCGTCGTGAAAGATGCCCGCGTTGTTGAAGACAACATTCACTTCGCCCAACTCTCCCTCCGCTTTCTCGAACAGAGAACGAACGTCGTCTTCGACGGCCACATCGACCCGCACGGCGATGGCCTTCGTGTCGGGCGAGGCCTCCATCACCTCGCCTGCCACAGCCGCCGCTCCGTCCCCATCGAGATCCGCAACGACGACACGTGCTCCTTCCCGGGCGAACGCGAGCGCGGTCGCTCGCCCTACCCCTCCGGCGCCGCCGGTAACTACGGCTGTCTTTCCTTTCAACCTCATGATTGTGCTCCTTTCCACGAACGAACCGCTTTTGAGAAAGCCGAAAACAGCGCCGCCTGTCGCGGTCTCCGGTCAGCATCGAGCTCGGGGTGCCACTGCACCGCCACCATCCAGCGCCCGCTGGTGTCGGCCAGCTCGAGTGCTTCCGGCACACCATCCTCAGCCTGTGCTACGACGCGCAGACCCGCCCCGACGCGATCGACGCACTGGTGGTGCCAGGACATGACCGGGAGCGGCCGCTCACCGACGATGGAGGCGAGCGCGCTGCCGGGCTCGATCTGCACTTCATGCTCGACCGGCTCCCTCGGCGGCGCCCGATGTGCCAGCCCGTCGCCGAACCGCTCCGGCAGGTGAACGACAAGATCGCCCCCGTGATGGATGTTGACGATCTGCGCCCCGCGGCAGATCCCCAGGACCGGCATCCCAAGGTCGACGGCAACGTCGTAAAGCGAGAGCTCGAAGTCATCGCGGCCGCGATCGATCATGTACGTCGTCGCATGCTCGGCTGCGCCGTGAACAGCGGGCTCGATATCGCCTCCTCCGGTGAGGACGAGTCCGTCGAGTCTGGCAAGGCATGCCTGCGCGCTGCCGGCCGTGAGCAGGACAGTTTCGAGCCCGGCGTTGTGAAGCTGTTCGAGATATTGCCGTGGCAACGAGTAGTTGCCGTTCTCGGTCATCGCAGGAGTGTAGCTGGAGACACCCACGACGGGGCGCATCGCAGTGGATTCACTCCGGGCTGCCATGACGGCCTAGACCCGCTCCATATATCGACGCCGCTCCCAGCCGGTTACAGCCTGGCGATGCTTCTCGAGCTCGACCTCGGCGAAACGAACGTAGTGATCGACGACAGCCTCCCCGAGCTGCGAACGCATGAACTCGCTGGTCCGGAAGGCATCGAGAGCGCCCTCGAGAGTGGTCGAGACCTGCTCGAGCTCGAGCGCCTTGTAGGCATCTCCCTCAAAGCGCGGAGGAGGCTTAAGGCCGCGTTCGATGCCATCGAGCCCGGATGCGAGTGTGGCAGCCATCGCCAGATACGGGTTCGAATCCGCCCCGGGAATCCGGCACTCGACCCGCAACGCAGGGCCGTGGCCGACCAGCCGGAATCCGGCAGTGCGGTTGTCGTACGACCAGGCAACCGCCGTGGGCGCGAAGGTGCCCTCCGAGTAGCGTTTGTAGGAGTTGACGTTCGGCGCGAAGAACAGCGAACATTCGCGGGCGTGCTCGATCAGCCCTGCGAGATACGCGTAGAACAGATCCGACGGTGCCGTCCGGGTTCCCGGCAGCGGCTCGCCGTCGCCGGCAAACAGCGCTTCGCCTGAAGCGCTCCACAGACTCGAGTGAAGGTGCATGCTGTTACCGGCGAGGCTCTCGTCGAGCTTCGCCATAAAGGTCAACGCGTGCCCCTCCTGATCCGCTATCTCCTTGGCTGCGTGCTTGTAGATCACGTGCCGGTCGGCCATCTCGAGCATCTCCGCGTAGCGCAGGTTGATCTCGTGTTGACCCGGGCCCCACTCGCCCTTGCTGAACTCGACCGGGATTGCGGAGGCATCGAGCGCGCGTCGGATCCGGCCGATCACCGGCTCCTCACGCGTCCCCTGCAGGATGTGGTAGTCCTCCACGTAGCGGCCGAACATCTCCAGACCCTCAAAATGTTTCTGCTCTGCCTGCTCGTAGGAGTCGCGCAAGAGAAAAAGCTCGAGTTCTGTGCCGGCCTTGGCCGTGTATCCCGCCGCGGCAGCACGCTCGAGCTGACGCTTGAGGATCGTCCGCGGCGCGACCTCGACGGGGTCGCCCGTCTCCTCATCGAAGACATCGCAGATCACAAGCGCCGTGTTCTCCAGCCACGCAGCACGGCGGAGCGTGGAGAGGTCGGGGACCGCGTGAATGTCCCCGTAGCCGTCCGCCCACGAGGCGAACTCGTAGCCGGGCACGGGGTCCATCTCCATGTCGCATGCGAGCAGATAGTCACATGCGTGCATGCCGTCGTCGATGACGTCGGACAGGAAGAAGTGCCCGGTGATTCGCTTGCCGACGAGTCGGCCGTACATGTCAGGAAAGACCGTAAGGACCGTATCGATCTCTCCTGAACCGATGCTGCGGGCCAGTTCTTCCCGGTCAAGTCTTCCCGTAAGACTCATCGCCCCCTCCCGCGCCCGACGTTCGCCGAGCCTTGCCTTGCCGTGCCTTGTGGTAGAACCGCTTCGCGCGGATCAACGACCGGCTGCTACGAGCTCTGCGATGGAGAAGAAATCCTCGACGGTTCCGGACTCCTCGCCCTTGTTGAAGTTCCAGCCGACTTCGCGTGCGAACCGGTGACTGGGGAGTGCGGCACGGGTCGCATGGTCAAGCTGCATGTCCACCATAAAGATCGACGGCAGAAACGGCATGATGTCGGGATACTGACCTTCCGGGGGCGCGCCCTCGAACGGCTCTTTGGCCATGCGATACAGGTTCACCCAGACCTTCCAGAGCTCGCCTGCTGTGTCGTAGATGTCGGTGTACGGGATGACCCAGGCTTCCTTGTCCACGAAGATGACCCGCTAGATCGGAAGAG
>CAXQPB010000144.1:0-43043 GCA_964225545.1 Candidatus Nitrosopumilus sp.
CTGCTCGGCCGTATACTTGCGGTTGAGGTACCAGAACTCCTTGGCGCGCTTGCGGCCGACCGATTCCTCGAGGTACCAGGTACCGAAGCCCGCATCGAAGCTGCCCATACTCGGTCCGATCTGCCGGAACACAGCGGTGCTGGCCGCGATCGTCAGATCGCAGACCGTTGCCAGAACGTTTCCACCTCCGACCGCGAAACCGTTGACCATCGCGATAACCGGCTTGGGCATCCTGTCGATCAGATCGTAAAGGTCGACGACCGGAAACACGTTGTCGTAGTGGAAACGATCGTCGTCCTCATTGTGAGAGCCGTCGTGGTCGCCGCCGAGACAGAAGAAGCGATCGCCCGCGCCGGTCAGAACCACGCTTCGGCAGTCCGGGTCGCGCCGAGCGATCTCGAGAGCATCGAGCATCTCACGACAGGTCTGAATGCGAAACGCGTTGCCCTTGTCTTCCCGGTTGATCGTGATCCATGCGACGTCTCCGTCGCGTTCAAACGTAATATCGTCGTAACTCAAGTCGCTGGCGCCCTCCCTGGCGCTTCGGTTTGTAGCGGCGCAGCGAGGTTGTCGCCACAAGCCGCATCAGCGAAGCGAGACCCGCTCTGCCGACCAGGCGCCGGTGGTTCCGCGAAAGACGAGCATCCGGCTCTCGGTTCCGATGCTGACGAAGTTCGGGAGAGTCGAGGCGAACTCGACGTCCTCGTGCACGCCAATGAGCGTTTCCGCGAAGCCCGGGAAGAACCCGGACAAGCCGACCAGTCGGCGGTCGGTAATCACCGCGGCGACGTTGTCTCCGGCGACGACCTCGCGCGGCGATTCGGTGGTTCCGATCAGGCTCTCGGTGAAGCCTCCGCCCACCGCGGACAGTCCGATGGCACGCAGACTGGTCAGCACAACGAGCACGCGGTCGCCCATCGCGATTGCGCGAGGCTCCGACTCATGAACCTTGAAACGCAACTCCTGCCACCCCCTGTTTCCCGTCGTGATACCGAGAAGGCGCCTGTCCGTGCCGACAAGCGCCACGCGCCCCCTCGCCCCCGACCACAGCACCTTCTCGCCCACATGCAGTGCGGCCCGGCGGGTACCGCCGCTGCGCGCCGGATCGATGGCGATGACCTCACGGCGCCTTACGACGACATCGATCATGTCGAGTACCGGAGTCGATATCGCCGTATCCGCGAGCAACGACCGGGCATGCGCCGGCGGTGCGATCAGGAGTGACGAGGCGACGACAGCTGCAACCACAAAACGGTTCATGGATTCCTCCCTGGACGGCCCGTCCGATTCGCCGCGTGAAGAACAGGGCGACGCGACACGGACCCACCGGTGGGATCATCATGCGCCCGAAGCGGCGCATGCGGAAACCACCAGAAGACCGAAGACCCGCGAGACCTTCAGCCCCGAACCTGTGGGAGCTGCAAAGTGAGAGGCTTCAGACGGTTTCAGGCGTTTTCGGCCGAGCCGGACTCGATCGCCGCGATCAGATTGAGGAGCTCCTCGGGCGGGACAACCTCGGGATCTTCGGCCGAGTCTTTGAGGTGTTCGAACTGGAGAAGCCCGAGCTTGCCGAACTCCTCGCGAACCCGTGGAGTCAGCAACCCCAGCCGCTTGAGGTTCGGAACGATCTTCGAGAACAGCATCTGACGGAACGCGAGCATGAACGGCGTCCGCTTTGCCCAGTTGACCCAGACTTCGGTGTTCCAGCCCATGCGCTCGTAGACCTGTTCCATCAGAAGGCGATCGCGCATCAGATGCGTCGCCTCGATGATGAAATCCTCGCGCTCGCGAAGCTCTGCGCCCGAAAGCTCGCCGCGGTAGATACTCTCGAGCGAGAGCACGCCGAATGCGACGTGGCGGGACTCGTCCTGGATGATGCGTGAAGTGATGTCCTGGATCAGCGGCTCGTTGGCCATCTGCGCCTTCATCATCCCGAAGGCTGCGAGCGCGAGCCCTTCGACGATGATCTGCATCCCGAGGTAGGTCATATCCCAACGCGAATCCGCGATGATGTCGTCGAGCAACGTCTGAAGATGCGGATTCACCTCAAAAGACAGCCCGAGCTTCTCGGTAAGATAGCGGTGATACACCTCGACGTGACGGGCTTCGTCCTGAACCTGGTTCGCCGCGTACCACTTGGCCTCTTCGAGCGGAGCCGCCATCACCAGCTTGGCCGAGGCGACCAGCGCGCCCTGTTCTCCGTGGAGAAACTGCGACAGCATCCACGCGTTCATGTGCAACTGCATGGCCACCGCATTCTCCGGCGACAGCGTCTCCGGGGGATCGAGCATGGTATTGATCACATGATGCCCGCCGGCTGCAGTGATCTCCGATGCCATGCGCTCCAGGTCGACATCGGTCGACCAGTCCAGATCAGAGGCGTTCCAGCTGCGCGCTTTCCCCTTCTCGTAGAGGTTGAGCAACTCTTCGCGCTGCAGCGCGTACTCCCAGTCGAACGTGGAATCGAAAGAAGACGGGATGCTTTCGACAGCGCCGGAGCCGGGTACCGGAAGGGGGTTGGTCTGATCGTACTTCAATATGTCTCCTCCAGTCGGAGAGTCGGCTACGGCCTTTCAGGAAGAACTGCCGCCAGCTTCCCGAAAGAAGACAGCATAGCCGGAAAACCCGGGCAGACGGCAACGCTCGTGAAGGCAGGGGCGCAGATGCCCCTCCCGGCCGCTTACTAGTATTTGTCTCGGAACGTTCTCGAATCCGTCTTCAGGGGCGGGCTCGTCATCTGTGCCGACCAGCATTGGCCGCTGTCGGCGTTGATGAGTTGGAAAAAGACAGCCGGATCCTGGTCGAAGTACGCGCCGCCGACGGGGCCTGGGAGAGGGAGCGCCGCGCCACCCGCCTTGAGCGTGATCTTCGCCTTTCCCTCCGCGCCGGTTTTTATCTGCAGCGTCTTCACGCCGCCTTCGACACCGTCGACATCGCGATACCGATACCCTCGCTGCCCGCCGCTGACCGACCAGCGCACCTGCGACGGAGGGATCACGATCTCGGAGACCAGGCTCGGCAGCCCGGCGATCTCATCGTAGATACAAAGCGCGTACGTGTCTTCGATGATCGGATTGCCGAGATCCTCAAACGTCGTCTCGCCCCCCTGGAGCCACTTCCAGCTCAGCTTGCTCCGGTCGGTCTGTGGAGATTTGTCGGTGAGCAGCACGGTCGATCGTAACGAAGCGCGGCAGTCGAGGGCCGGTCCGCTCTCCGACATGCAGCCCTGAACGGGATCGCAGCGGTCCTGGGTGCACGGCTGGCCGTCACTGCACTCCAGACTCGTGCCGGGCAGACACTCCCCTGCCCCGTTGCAGGTCTCCTCGCCGTTGCAGACGTCGCCATCGCTGCACGATGCCCCGGGCGTCGCATACGTGCAGGAGTCATCGCAGCAGTCGTCGGGGTTCCTGTTGCCGTCGTCGCAGACCTCGCCGGGGTCGAGCACGCCGTCTCCACAAAGCCCGCCGGGCGTGCCGTCGAGCAACAGCACGTACGCAGCGCCGCGGCCGACACCGCCGTCATCGGCGAAACGCAGGCCGACCGCGAGATCGGGGACCCCGTCCTCGTTGAGGTCGCGGATCGAGGCCAGGGCGTTTCCGAACATCTCATTGTTGACCAGCGGGCCGACGAAGCCGCTGCCGGCGGCGTTCACCCGCCGGAAACTTTTAACGGTCGACGACGCGTTCATGAACAGGATGTAGACCTGGCCGCGATCGACCCCACCGGTGTCGTCGCCCGTCGCACCAACAGCGAGCTCTTCAACACCATCGCCGTTGAGGTCGGGGACAGCCGCAACGGAGGCGCCGAACGCGTCGGCGTTGTCGAGAGTCGCCGTCAGCCCCCCCGAAGTGTCGTTGATCTTCTGGACCGAACCGACCGCACCGGCTGTCGTCAGGTTGAGAATCCAGACCGCGCCGCGACCGGTCCCGCTCTGTGAATCTCCCGATGCACCGACGACCAGATCCACGACCTGGTCACCGTCGAGATCGCGGAACACACCGACCGAGACCCCGAAAAGGTCGAAGTCAGCCAGATTGCCGCCCAGTCCACCGGTTGTATCGTCGATCCGGGACGAGGACCGGACCGTCCCGTCCGGGTTGAGAAAAAGAATCCACACCGCGCCGCGCGCCATCCCACCGCCATCGCTCAACGGTGCTCCGACCGCGAGGTCGACAACGCCGTCGCCGTCGAGATCCCCAAGCGATGCGACAGCCGTCCCGAAACGGTCACCGTCTACGAGACCGGATCCGAGACCTCCATCGGTCGAGCTGATCTTCTGCTCGGCCTTGACGGTACCGTTCGAGTTCATGAACAGCACGTAGACCGCGCCGCGGTCCACGCCGCCGTCATCGTCACCGTCCGCGCCGACCACGAGATCCGGGACTTCGTCACCATCGAGGTCGCCGATTCCGGCAACCGCGTTGCCGAACTGATCTCCGATCTCGAGCGTGGAGACCAGCCCTCCGGTCGTTGCGCTGATCTTGGTCTGGCCGATCACGCTGGCGTCGGTTGCTGCAAACAGCACCCACACCGCGCCGGCCCCTGCGCCGCCGTCGCCATCGCGAGCGGCGCCGGCCGCGAGGTCACCGACCGCGTCGCCGTTCAGATCGCCGATCCGTGTGACGGACGAGCCGAACTGATCCTGGTCATTCAGGACCCCGCCGAACCCTCCGCTCGTCGAGCTGATGCGTTGCTCGGCACCGACCTCTCCGGGGAGAGCATGCGCCGTTCGAACCGCGGGCCCCGCGCAAGCGACGGTCAGCCAGCCGAACAGCACAAGACCCGAGGCGAGGCGGGCGTCACACCGGCGACCGGTCGGCCCACCGCAGGCGGTGACCCGGGTTGTCGTTCTGACAGAACTCGATCCGAATAAATGCTGCATCGATACTCCCCGTTGGCGTCGCACCGGGCAGGCCCGTGAACGCGCGTGGCCCGCATCGGGTCGCCCGGCCCCGTGCTCAAGGTCGGGTAGCACCCAGCTTCGCCGCCAGTCAACGAGTAAACAATGCAGAAATCGCGGAAATCGCCTCCCCTGCGACCTTGGTCGCGTGCCGACCATCGCAACCACCGCAACCCCCCGTCACGCGGCCGAGTCGCAGCGTGCCGCGCGCGGGTTCAGCGGGTTCCGCGATTCAAGCGGCTGAGCATCGCCTCCATGGCGTCGAACTGCATCCGCTCCGTGGCCGGATCCGGGGCCGCGACGTAGCGCTCGCTGATCATTCCGAGCATGGCGCTCAGGACCAGCGACAGCGTCGCCGAAAACCGCGCCGGGTCGCTGGCGAGGTCGGGGAAATGGCGCGCGACGATGCGTGCCACGCCGGCACGATGATTCTCCACGACCGGCGCGAGCGAAGCCTTGAGCGCAGCGTCGGTCCTGCCCGCGATGTAGAACTCGATGACCGCCACGAAACGCTTGCCCTCCATCACCGACCAGAGGGTTTCAATCGCCGCTCGGATCGTCCGGCGGCCGCTGCGCGACTCGAACGCGTCACGATAGTCACTGGTCAGACTGGCGAACAGATGTTCCGCACCGGCCGAGATCAGCGCGGCCCGGGTCGGGAAGTGGTGGAGCTGGGCACCGCGCGAGACCCCCGCCCTGCTCGCGATCCGGGTGGTCGTGGCGCCGCGATAGCCGTAGCGCGCGACGCAGTCGACCGTCGCCACGAGCAGGCGAGCGCGTGTTGCCGCCGTGCGTTCAGCCTGCGTGCGCCGCCCCGAGAAAGCCCTTCTCTCAGGCATCCCTGAGAGTTTTATCG
Organism: Candidatus Nitrosopumilus sp.; assembly: GCA_964225545.1. Taxonomy (GTDB): domain Bacteria; phylum Desulfobacterota; class Binatia; order UBA1149; family SPBQ01; genus SPBQ01. The sequence continues at coordinate 5,757 of CAXQPB010000144.1, forward strand.
GACCAAAAACAACCAATCAAGACTGACTTTTTTATGACAAGTAAAAAGGCTGGAAGGCCGCAGCCTCAGCGAAGCGGATGGATAATGTCGTCGGCGAAGCGGCGGATCCCCTCGAGCTTCTCGTTCAGGTCGAGGGTGTTGCCGGAGTAAAATCTCCACGGCGCCGTGATGACTCCGGTCGCGCCCGCTTCGGCAAGCCGCCGGTAGCCGTCGAGGTCGAAGACGTCGGTCGCGGAGACCAGAATCTCGAAATCCCCTTCGGTGTTGTTCTGCTCCTCGCGCAGTCGGTGGAGTCGCTGTGAGTACTCACGAATCTCCTCGGTGGTGTGCATCACGGAAATCCACCCGTCGCAGCGCGCGGCCCGCGCAAGCGCCGGCTCGGAAAGCCCTCCGACAAAGATCGGCACCGGCTGCTCGGGAGCGGGACGCATCTGCATCGGCGCGAAGTCGTAATGGCGGCCATGGTATTCGACCATCTCGCCGCTCCAGAGCAGGCGCAGAATCTCGATCGCCTCGTCGGTGCGCTTGCCCCGCGTGTGGAAGTTCTGCTCGAGAATCTCGAACTCTTCCTTCATCCACCCCACGCCGATACCGAGCGCAACGCGATCTCCTGAAAGCACAGCTGCGGTGCTGACCGCCTTGGCGACGAGAACAGGGTTGCGCGCGGGCAGGATGAAGACGTTGGTCGTGAAGTGGAGCCTGGTGGTCACGGCCGCCAGCGCTGCGATCGTGATCCATGGGTCCGGCCACGGGTTCTGCGCGTCCCAGTAGGTACCGCCGTCAGCGGTGTACGGGTACTTCGACTCCATTCGCTCCGGGTGAACGATGTGGTCGGAGAACGTAAGGGCATCCCATCCGTGCTCGTCCGCCGTGCGGGCAATGGGATCGAGATGCGCGGGGTCGCTGAATGTCGTGGCGATCGCGAACTTCATGACGGCTCGTGTTTAATCCGACCGCCGCGCGTAGCGCAAAGCCGGCGCGCCCCGCGACTCGGCTATCGTGGAACCGCGGCCTCGACCTGAATCCGAATCGTGACTTCGTCCCCGAGCAGCAGGCCGCCCGACTCCAGTGGCGCGTTGTAATCGATCCCGAAATCTTTTCGGTCGATCTTGCCGCTCGCCGCAAACCCGGCCTTCTGATTGCCCCAGGGATCGGCTCCCTCGCCGAGGAACTCCACGGCAAGAACGACCGGCTTCGTGATACCACGAATGGTCAGCTTGCCGTGGAGGCTCGCCTTCTTCCCATCGGAGCTGAGGTCGGAAACCTTTTCGCTCTCGAAGGTGATCTTCGGGTGAGCCTCGACGGCGAAGAAATCGTCCGCGAGCAGGTGCTTGTCGCGCTTCGCGTTGTTGGTGTTGATGCTGGCGACATCAATCGTGCCGCTCACCGCCGTCTTCTCCGGATGCGCGGGATCAAACTCGATCGTCCCCTCGAACCGATCGAATCGCCCCTCGGCTGCCGTGAAAAGGTGGCGGACACTGAAGCCAACGGTCGTATGAGCCGCATCGACGTTGTAGCGCGCAGCGTCTGCGGCAGACGGAACGATCAGCACCGCGCCTATAAGCAGGGCAGACAGGTTTCGAATCAGCATCAGGTCCAACTCCTTGGCAGGCTCACGCCTTCTTGCGCGTCGACTTTTTCTTCGTGGTCTTGGTTCTGGATGTCTTTGACGACTTGGAGGTCTTGGCGGCTTTGGCAGCTTTGGATGCTTTGGTGGCCGCGGTGGTCGCCGCGGGCTTCTCCGCCTGCTCCGATTTGCTCGACTTCGCTGACTTCGCTGACTTCGCTGACTGAGCAGCCTTGCTCGCCTTCGGAGACTTCGGAGACTTCGAAGACTTCGCAGATTGGGATGCCTTCGTAGACTTTGACGTTTTCGCCGCCTTCGTTGCCTTGCCGGCCCCGCCCCCCTCGGCGTCGCTGGTCGCCTTTGTCGATTTTGCCGCCTTGGCGGCTTTCGTCGACTTTCCGGTTTTCGTATCGGCCGACGCCTTGGCCGCATTGCCCGCCTTGGGTTTTGCAGCTAGCGAGCCGTCGGCAGCGTCAGCAGCTCCCGCCGGGTCGGCCGACAGCGCGGCGGTTGTAACCGGCGCCTCGGGAACGCTGCTCGAAGCTGATGATGAGGCCGCCTTTGCCCGCACTGTCGAGACCGGTGACGCGGCAGCGAGCTCACCCGCCGACGAACCGGCAGAGGCGCTCGCCTGTCGCTGCGAGGATGCGGAACCGGCGTCCACCTTCGCTGCGGATTTCCGCTCGAGATAATCGCTGTAGATATACGCGACGAACCGCTCCACCGCGTCGACGACCCCCTGCGTTCGCAGCGACGGGAACAATTCGAACGCATGCTGCGCGCCGGGAACTTCCACATAGACCGGCTGCACCTTCGAGTGCTCGGCGAGCACTGCCCGGAACCGCCGTGCCTCCTCGACGGGAACGAGGACGTCCCGGTCGCCGTGAACGATCATGAACGGCGGCGCCGCGTCGGTTACACGATCGACCGGCGATGCGTCGCGATACAGGTCGGGGATCTCCTCGAGGGAGCCCTTCATTACCTGCTCCTCGAGCAATTTGCGCTGGCCGTCCGACGAGCGCAGCCCGTGTCGATCCGTGAAGTCGTAGACACCGTAGATCGGGACGCATGCGTTGACCGACGTATCGACGTCCTCGAAGCCGGGCTGGTAGCGCTTGTCCTCAGGCGTCAGCGCCGCCAGCGCACTCAAATGACCGCCGGCAGACCCGCCGGTGATGACGATGAAATCAGGGTCGGCGCCGTAGCGATGTCCGTGTTCACGAATCCACGCGATCGCCCGCTTCACGTCGATGATGTGGTCGGGGAACGTCGCATGGGGGCTGAGCCGGTAGTTTGCGCTGATACAGACCCAGCCGCGCTCGGCGAGCTGGTTCATCAGCGGCAGCGCCTGTTCGCGCTTGTCGCCGAGCACCCAGGCCCCGCCATGAATCTGCAGAAGCGTCGGACACCGATCGGGCATCGAGCGGTGACGGTAGACGTCGAGCTTCAGGCTGACACCCTGCTCCCGGGCGAACTGGATGTCGCGCACACATTCGACGTCAGGATGACGAATCGGGAACGGTCGCAGGATCGGCTGCCAGCGGATCTCACGCTCGAAACGCTGCGCGTGACTCGAGTGGATCTTCTCCTCGTACTGACGACCGTAGACTTCGCGCAGCGCCCGCTCGGCCGCGGGCGCCGCCAGCAGCGACTCGCGGTAGCCGTAGCCGAGCGCGATGCAGGATCCGATCGTGATCGCCAGAGCGAGCAGACCGTGCCACGAGGAGGCAGCTCCGGCCCAGACAAAGCCTACGGCGATGAGCGCCTGCAGGAGGATCGCGTGCAGCGCGAGCTCGCCCCACAGCCAGCTCGCGAAGAATACGAAGATCACTCGTCTCTCGCCGCGATCCGACGGATGAAACATGTTGTAGGTCAGACCGGCGCTGACGAGGCTGAACAGCAGAAACCACATGGTTACCATCTACTCCGAGACACAGCGCCCGGGCGTCGTGGCCGACGACGCCGAGCGCGGGAAAGATCGAAAAAGTCGAAACCGCGCCCGTCAGCGAACGCGCTCGATGTAACGCAGCTCGGTCGGATCGACGCGAATCATTTCACCCGACTCGATGAACTGTGGGACCTTGATCACGACGCCGTTGGAAAGCGTGGCCGGCTTCGGTGACGCCTGGGCCGTCGCCCCCTTGAGCGCAGGCTCGGTCTCGGTGATCTCGATATCGACCGACTTGGGCAGCTCGACACCGGTCGCATCGTCACCCACGTACTGGACCATGAGCTCCATGTTTTCTTCGAGCCACGGGGCCTCATCCTCGAGCATCTCGTTGGACAGCGTGATCTGGTCGTAGGTCTCGCTGTCCATGAAGACGTAGCCCTCTCCGTCGTTGTAAAGGTACTGCATCTTTCGACCGGTAACGCTGACGCGCTCCATCTGCTCGGTCGACATCAACCGTGTCTCTGTCTGCACGCCGTTGAGGACGCCGCGCAGCTTCACCTGAACAACGGCATTGCCTTTCCCAGGCGTGCGGTGGGTGAACGTAAGCACCCGGTGCGGCTGATCGTTGTACATGACGACCATGCCTGGACGTAAACCCGTGGCCTGAACCTTCTCCATGCGGTAACTCCGAGCTCGTGGCGCATTCGTGCGCGCGAGCGACGCGCACCGTAAACTCTCCGTAATCAGCGCGCAAGCGCGGGCAGTTTCAGGGCTCCAGATTGAAGGGGTGACCGGCAGCCCGGGTCAGAAACTCCACGAAAGGCTCGAGCGCCGAGACGGTTTTCTCGACGCGGGAAAGGAAGCCGCGCGATTGCGCCGTTGCCGGATCGAAGTGCGCCATCGCGAAAAAGGACTTCCGCTTGAGATCCTCCACACAGGGATGCTCAGGATCGAACCCGCGCGGCGGCCGCTTCAGGCCGTCGCCGCCCACTCCACCGAACCGCTGACGGAAACCGCGCGCGGTCGTGATGCCCAGCCACCCGTCGGTGTCCTCGCAGATGGAGTCACGAATCTGGCCAAGCACGGGGCTCGGCGGCAGCCAGATCCCACCGCCGAACATCACGTCGTCGGGGTCGATCTGCATATAGAACCCGGGAGCGTGGGCGTCTTTTCCCGCGATATGCCGAAAATGACAGGCCGCGTGTTCCTTATACGGTCGCTTGTCGTGCGAGAATCGAACGTCGCGGTAGATGCGGAACATCGACCCGCCGTTGGGGCGCGGGTCAGCGACGAAGCAGTCACTTACCTTGCCGAGAACCCCATCCATGGCGCCGATAAACGAGCACATCGGTTCAACGACGGACTCCCGGTAGCGCTGCTTGTTCCTGGTGAACCATTCGCGGTCATTGTTCCGTCGCAGCTCTGAGATGAAGTCGAACAGATCCGGCGGAAAGCCTGTGAAGGGCGCCGCTTCCGGTGCTTCCGATTTTGTGCCGCGTTTCGCAGGCGTCTTGCCGCCCGCTCGCTTGTCGCGTGATTGCGCCATGACCGCTCCCCTATCCGCCGGCCACATGCAAAACCACAACCGCCGCTGAGGTTATTACGCGGCTTGTGTATTTTTGCGAAGAATCGTAATATCGGAGGAAGTGCGCCCCACCGCGAAAAGCCTGATCCTCGACCTGCTCACGACCGTTCCCGGTACGAGCGTGCCGGTGCAATTCCTCGTAGAGGCTGCCGCGATGTTCGGGATCGACAGCAACTCGGTCCGGGTCGCGCTGACCCGTCTCGGCGCGCGGGGGTTGATCGAAAGCGAGAAGCGCGGGCAGTACCGCCTCGGCGAAACCACAGCGGGCGTTGTTGACACGGTATCGGCCTGGCGACAGGGCGAGCGTCGCCGTACGCGCTGGAATGGCGGCTGGTTTGCGGTCAACACTGCGAGCCTGAAACGATCCGATCGCCGGACAATGACTCAGGTGGAGCGTGCCCTCCGCCTGCTCGGGCTCGCCGAGCTCGACCGCGGTCTGTTCATCCGCGCGGACAACCTCGCCGGCGGGTGCACAGCGCTCCGGTCGCAGCTTCATCGTTTCGGACTTCCCGAGCAGTTGCCGACGTACATCATCAGTGACCTCGACGAGTGCTCTGCCTCCCGAGCCCTTCAGCTCTGGGACACCGCCGCGCTGTCATCGGCCTGTCGCACGACGAAGGCCGCGCTCAGCCGCAGTACGGTTCGACTGGAGAAATTGCTCGCAGACGCCGCAGACGGTCAGAGCACAGCCGCAGCCAGAGCGATGACGGAATCGTTCCGGACGGGCGGCGAGGCCATTCGCGTACTGTCTCGGGACCCGCTGCTGCCGGACGAAATTCATTCCGGCGTGGAGCGCGAGGAGCTGGTCCGGACGCTGCGGGCATACGACGCGCTGGGCAGAACGTGCTGGTCCCCATTGATGAAGCGCCACGGGCTCCCCCATCGTCGGGCGCCCCGCGATGTTGCCGCGTACGAGCCTGTTGCGATCGCGACCTCCTGAGAATCCAAGGATAAGAACTGATGGAACAACTCGCCGAAAAGTGGTCGAACGCACTGACCGCCGAAGAGAAAGAAGAGCTCATTCGTGTGGAGAGCTGGCGCGGCTGGCTGACGATCGCCGTCAACTGGGGCACAATCGCCGGCGCGTTCGCGCTGGTCGCGTACAGCCCGGGCGTCTTGACCGTCGTGCTCGCGATGTTCCTGATCGGGGCTCGCCAGCTCGGACTCGCGGTGGTCATGCACGAGGCCGCCCATCGTTCGCTGCTCGCAGACCCGGTGCTCAACGACCGCGTCGGCAACTGGCTGGCTGCATACCCGGTATGGTCTGACTGCGAGCCCTACCGGCTCTACCATCTCCAGCATCACGCGAAGACATGGACCGAAGAAGACCCGGATCTCGCGCTGGCAAAGGGATGGCCGGCGGGCCGCGCGAGCATGATGCGGAAAATCGTTCGTGACCTGACAGGTCAGACCGGCTGGAAGAGAGCACGCGCGACGCTGAGACGGGATCTGGGGATCAGCCGAGGAAAGGTCAAGCGCTCCGTCGGCGGGCTGAAGAATCTTCGCGGTGTCATCATCACCAATGCAGCGCTCCTGGCTCTGCTCGCTCTGACGGGTCATCCCGAACTTTATCTTTTGTGGATCGCGTCATGGCTGACCACCTACAGTCTGGTGATGAGAATTCGCGCGATCGCGGAACATTCAATGATCGCCGACCCCGCGGACCCGATGGGCAACACACGGACCACGCTATGCAGCTGGTGGGAACGGCTGTTCATTGCTCCGAGCCGCGTCAACTATCACCTCGAGCATCATCTGATGATGCGCGTGCCGCACTACAAGTTGCCGCGCCTGCATCGCATGCTTCGCGAGCGCGGTGCACTCCGCGAAGCCTGCGTCACGAAGGGGTACGCGCAGGTCCTGCGAATGGCGATGTCCGACCCGGGCCTCGGAACCGGCGCCGCCGGCGACACTTCGCGCTCCATGACCTGGGGCTGACCTGGGGCTGACCTGGGGCTGACCTGGGGCTGACCTGGGGCTGACCTGGGGCTGATTCGCGCGCTCACACGCCCTCGAAGTCGCCGCAGTGCAGCCGCTGCGCGGCTGTCAACAGGCTGGTCAGGACCCGGCCGGTAACGCTTCGCCGACACGATCGGCGAGCTCGGTCGCGCCGAAGCCGGCAAAGATCTGCCGGGCCGTTTCGAGCTCCCGGTCAGCGACTCCAACTTCTCCACGCAAGCGCGCCAGCCGCGAGAGTTCCACGCGCAGAAACGGCTCGTATCCACGCGCGCCGGTCGACTCCACGATCGCAAGCGCCGCGTGGATCGTCGCCTCCGCCTCCTCGACGAGCAGCGACGCCTTGCCTTCCGACTCCAGCGCCTCCAGTGTCCCCAGCGACGCCACACTGGCCAGCAGCGCGCGTGCGAGGATCAGCCGCGCGCGAATCTCGAACAGCGGCGTTCGACGCGAGCGCGCGATCTCTGCCGCCTCGCGAGCCAGCCCGAGAGCGCGGTCGGTCTGACCGTCGCCGATGCACGCGGCCGCAAGATTGGCGACGAACACGGACTCACTCTGCAGAAGCGTTCCGCTGGTCCGGGCAACCTCTACCGCCTTCTCGGCCAACGCGACGGACTCAGCAAAACGGCCTGCCAGCGAGAGCGCCACGCTCGACGAATCCATCGCGCTCGCGATCAGAGATGGACTGCCGAGTTCGTCGGCAATCCGCCGCTGCTCGGCAGCGTGTCGTAAAGCCATCGCCTCGTCGCCCTTGAACCATGCCAGCGTGACGGAGAATCCGTGCAGCGTGGCACTGCTGCCCGGATCGTTTGCTGACTCGACCTGCGGAAGGATTCGCTCGAGCGTCTGAGCGGCCTGTGCGAGATCGCCCGCATACACCAGCGGCAGCGTGCGAAACCCCTCCAGCCAGCTTTCGGTCGAGCCCGGCGCGAGTATCGCAATCGGAACATCCCTGTTGCGATCGAGCACCTCGAGCGCTGCGTCCGCGTAGCGCAGGCAGTCGCCGATACGCCCGGCGAGCAGATACATGTAGGCGAGCCGGCCATTGAGCAGCACGACCAGCTGGAGGTCATCGCTGCCTTCGGCGATCGCGAGAGCCTCCTCCAGATGCTCCAGGCCGCGCTCGGTCTGCCCGCTGAAGAGCTCGGCCATCGCGAACGCGGCCGAGATTCTCGAGAGCTCGTCCCTGTTGCCGGACGCCTCGGCCAGAACGCGCCCCTCTTCATGAAGTTGCGCGGCGCGCTCGAGCGATCCGCCCTGCCGCCAGCCGATCTCGATCAGCGCCTCGCGAGCGGCGAAGGCGACCTCGCGGCTCTCGGGGCACTCGGGGCAGTCGCTGATGACTTCGCGGATCCTCTCCCAGTGACGCTGAGCCTCGGCCAGGTCCCTCGTCGCCGCCCACTCCGCTGCGCGCCGGCTCCATTTGACCGTCTGCAGTCGCTCGCCGGCGCCGTCCCAGTGATGGGCGAGCAGCGCCGCGTTATCGTCCGCACGCCCGCAGCAGTCGTCTTCGAGGGCAACCGCGACCCGCCGATGAATCGACGCACGCCGCTCGGCCAGTTGAGTGCGGTAGGCGACCTCCTGGGTCAGAGGATGGTGAAAGACATACTCCGCATCCGGGAACAGACGTACCGCGTCGATGAACCCGCCGGCGTCGAGTGTGCGCAAGGATGCGGCAAGCGCGTCACCGTCAACCCCGACCTCCACCAGCGCGCTGGCGAGCAAGCGTTCGCTGAAGTCTTTTCCGATCACCGCGGCGGTCTCGAGGACTGCCTTGTCGCGCTCCTCGAGTCTGTCGATTCTGGCCGCCAGCAACGCATGAAGCGTCTCGGGAATCTCGATGCGGCCGGAGTCCCGCGTGACCCGGTACGCGCCGCGTTCGCCCTCGAGCACACCGGAACCGATCAGCCCGCGCACGACCTCTTCAATGAAGAACGGATTGCCGGACGTGTGCGCCGCGATCCGGTCCGCGAGGCCGCTCACCGAGGGGTCCGCGCCGAGCAGCTCGCCGAGCATGTGACCGATGGCAGCCGAGTCGAGCGGCGCGAGGTCGATCCGCTCGTAGCAGGGGACACTCATCCAGTCGGCGGAATAGCCGGGCCGCGTGTTGACCAGGATCAACTCGCAGTTGCGGTCGAGCATCGCGATCAGGTCGGCGAGGAACGTCTCGCTGGCACCGTCGATCCAGTGCAGATCTTCGAACACGATAATGGTCGGCGTGTCGCTGTTGCGACTGGCGATCCTGCGCAGCCCCTCAGCGAGCATCGCGCGTCGCTGCTCGGGTTCGAGCACCGGCACCGGCCTTCCGGGGTCAGGGACGCCCAGAAAGTCGAAGATGTGCGGGAGCATTCCCTTCATCTCGTCATCGATCAACAGGATTCGCCCCGCGATCTTCTCCCGAGCGGCCTGGTCGCTGTCCTGATCGGTGACGCCGAAATAACTGCGAAGCAGATCGAGCACGGGCAGATACGGAATCATCTGTCCGTGCGCAGCGCAGCGTGCCTCGAGAACCTCGACGCCTTCATTGCGACGTCGTGCGAGGAACTCGTAGAAGAGTCGGCTCTTGCCCGCGCCGGCTTCGCCGATGACACCCACCACCCGGCTGTGCCCGTCGCGCACCTGCTCGAAGGCGCTCTCGAGCTGCTGCATCTCGACAGCGCGGCCGACGAACCGTGAGAACCCCCTCGCACGTGAGACGTCCAGGCGGGTACGAGCCTTACCGATGCCCTGCAGCTCGTAGACGCGGATCGGCTCGCGCATTCCTTTGATCGCGAACTCACCGAGATCGCGCAGATCGAAGTACCCGGAGACAAGGCCGGCGGTGTGTTCGGTCAGATAAGCGGAGTTCGGCGCAGCGAGCGATTCCACGCGGGCAGCCAGCCCCACGGTGTGCCCCTGCGCCGTATAATCCATGCGCAGATCATCGCCGATCTTGCCGACGATCACCTCGCCGGAGTTGATGCCGATTCTCACCGAGAAACTCATCCCGTGATCGCGGCGCAGCTCGTCGGCGTAGCGCAACAGAGCCTGCTCGAGGTGCAACGCCGCATACAGCGCCCGGTGAGCGTGATCCTCGTGGGCGATCGGCGCGCCGAACAGGGCCATGATCCCGTCGCCGGTGTACTGGTTGATCGTTCCCTCGAACCGATGAACGCCCGCCGACAGGATCGAGAAGAATCTGTCGAGAATGCCGTGCCAGGTCTCGGCATCGACCTGCTCCGCGAGGTCCATCGACTCTTTCACATCGGCGAACAGCACGGTGACCTGCTTGCGCTCCCCCTCGATCGCACCGCGTGTCTTCAGGATGCGCTCGGCGAGATGGCGCGGGGTATACGAGTGGGGGTCGGCCAGGCGCCGGTCGGCGTGGCCCCGGCGGCCGGCCTCATCGTGAACCGCGCCGTTGCCTTCTGCCGGTGACGGGGGGTGGGCAGACGTGTCGTGCGAATCCGTCCCGCGCCGTTCAGACGAGCGTTCGTCAGCGGCCTTGCCGGCCGGCTTCCCGGCCGCTGTCGCGACAGCCGCTCCGCACTCGATGCAATATCGTGCCCCATCCGGCAGCGTCAGCCCGCAAGCGCCGCATACAGGCCTGAACTCGGATCCACACTCCATACAGAAACGCGCCCGGTCCGGATTTTCGGTCTGACACAGTCCGCAGGTCACCGCGGCACAGTATCAGCAGAACGCCGCTGGTTGTACCCGGAGTTTCGCGCGGCGACTGTGACCATTCCGTCCTGCGCCGTTAACTGGTACGCATGGCCGGACGAAGCGGTATGAGCGGCGAGGAATCGAAAAACACGGCAACCGTACAACGCACTCTGATCATGCTCGTGGGTCTTCTGGCGGTGCTCGCGCTCGGACGCGTCGCGGGGGAGTCACTGCCCCGGTTCGCCGCATGGGTCGAAGGCCGCGGGGCACTGGGCCCGGTCGTATTCATAGCGGGCTACGCCGCGGCTGTCGTGATCGGTGCGCCGGGTTCGGTGCTCACGCTGGCCGCCGGGGCGATCTTCGGAGTCGTCGGCGGCACCGCGTTCGCGTTCACAGGCGCGACGGTAGGCGCAGCCGGCGCGTTTCTGGTCGCCCGGTATGTCGCTCGCGGCGCGGTTGAAAAGCGGGTCAACGCTGACCCGCGTTTTGCAGCCATCGATCGCGCGGTCGCGCTGCAGGGCCGGCGCCTGGTGTTCCTGCTCAGACTCTCACCGGTGTTCCCTTTCAATCTTCTGAACTATGCGCTGGGACTGACCCGTGTCAGCCTGCGGGACTACCTGATCGCGTCGGTCGGGATGCTGCCGGCGACCCTCCTCTACGTTTACTACGGGAAGGTCATCGGTGACGTCGCGGCGGCAGCCGGCGGGGCAGCGCCGGAGCGGGACGCCGCATACTATATCCTCGGCGCCCTCGGCCTCGCCGCCACGCTCGCAGTCACCCTGGTCATCACGCGGATCGCCCGGCGCGCACTTGCAGAGGTCGTCGACGAGTGAAAACGATCAGCGCGACGCGCGAGCGGAATCGATGAGCAAGCAAGGGCACGAGAACTCTTACCCGGCCGGCGTACTGGCGGACAATGTCCATGATCGCCGCCTGATCGAGCAGGTGCGGCCGCCGGGCTGGGTAAACCCGCAACCGCAGGGCCGCTACCACCTGTGCGTGATCGGCGGAGGCACCGCCGGGTTGGTGGCTGCCGCCGGCGCCGCCGGGCTCGGCGCGCGTGTCGCACTCATCGAACGAAATCTTCTCGGCGGCGACTGTCTGAACGTCGGCTGCGTCCCCTCCAAGGGGGTACTCGCCGCCGCACGCGCATGGCGCGGCGCCCGGTCCGCGGCTGCTTTCGGCGTCGAGCAGGATCGGTCCGGTGCCGCGGCACAAGACCCGGTGACAGGCAGCTTCGCGGCGGTCATGGACCGGATGCGACGCATCCGGTCGGAGATCGCGCCCCACGACGGAGCGCAGCGCTTCCGTGATCTCGGCGTGGATGTGTATCTCGGCGAGGGCCGCTTCACGTCGGGCGAAACTGTGAAAGTCGGCGGACAGCAGCTGCGATTTCGGCGCGCGGTTATTGCGACGGGCGCACGCGCGGCGCTGATTCCGATTCCCGGACTGGAACAGGCCGCGCCGCTTACCAATGAGACCGTCTTCAACCTGACCCGTCTCCCGGCCCGGCTGACCGTGATCGGCGCCGGGCCGATCGGATGCGAGCTCGCCCAGGCGTTCGCGAGCTTCGGCAGTGAGGTTACGCTGCTCGAAGCAGCCGCGCGAATTCTGCCGCGCGAGGACGAAGACGCCGCGGGCGTTGTGCAGGCGGAGTTGGAGCGCAGCGGCGTGCGCGTGCTCACGGGTGTGGAGATCACCGGCGTCGAGATGGCGCCTGAGCAGGCCGGTGAGCCGGCCGGCCGGCGCAGGGTCTCACTGCGACATGGCGACGGCGCTGCGGAGACACTCGAGGCAGACCAGGTCCTTCTCGGCGTCGGTCGTCAACCGAATACCGAGAACCTCGGGCTGGCCGCGGCAGGGGTGGAGACCGACCGCGGGGGCGTCAAGGTCGATCAGCGACTGCGGACAAGCAACCCGAAAATCTACGCCTGCGGTGATGTCGCCTCGGCTCACAAATTCACCCACGCTGCCGACGCCCAGGCACGCATCGTGATCCAGAACGCGCTGTTCTTCGGTCGCGCCCGGACCGACCGGCTCGTGATTCCCTGGGTGACCTACACGAGCCCGGAGGTCGCGCAGGTCGGTCTGACCGCGGCGGCGGCGGCGGCGCAGCGTATCGAGATCGACACCGTTCGCGTCGAGTTCGACGATGTCGACCGCGCGCGCCTCGACGGTGAGACCGCAGGCTTCCTGAAAGTTCACGTGAGAAAAGGCAGCGACCGGATCGTGGGAGCAACGCTCGTCGGCGAAGATGCCGGCGACATGATCGGCGAGATCGTGCTCGCGATGACTGCTGGCGTCGGCCTCGGCAGGATCGCCGGTACCATCCACCCCTACCCGACCCGCGGTGAGATCATCAAGAAGGCCGCCGATGCATGGCGACGTGAAAAGCTGACGCCGACCGTCCGCGGACTCCTCGCGGGCTATTTCCGACTGCTTCGCTGAGAACGTCTCAGTCCCAGACCAGTGTCAACATGTCCGTAGCCCGGTCATGGTGAAGTCGCGGCGCGCGGCCGAGCCTGAGGCCGCGACCGTCGCTGCTCGCACCTGACGTCACGTTGAACGCGTAGCCGTGCCATGGACAGACAGCGGTCCCGCCCTTGACCTCACACTGGCCGAGCGGACCGCCGCGATGCGGACAGCGCGCATTGAAAAGAATGACCTCCGCCCCGCCGTCGGCGGTCACCTCGACGAGACGGTAACTTTCCGACCCGACCCGAAGCGTCAGAGGCAAGCCCTCGCGGACTCTGGAGTGTCTCCCGAGCTCGAGCCTGCCGCTTGCCGGTCTTGCGGACCGATCCGGGCGCTCATCGACCACCGCCTGGCGTTCAATCATCATCGACTCGTCCTCGTCCCACAGTCGGGCATAGACGGTCTGCATCGCGTCGCCAACGAACTCCCGATCTTCGAGCGCGACCCCGGGCACCCGAAAATCAACTTCAATGTCGGTCGCGCCGTCCTCGCGCGCGGCCAGCCGGGTGACGATCTCGGTTCCCGCTCCCTCGCCGCTCACAGTGCGTGTCGTGTAGTAGTGCTCATCGACACACATGACGACCTCGACCTGCGACTGACCGCCGCCGAGGGCTTCGGTGAACTCGATATCGGCCCGCCAGGTGCTGTCGCTCTCGTCGACCAGCGCGATCGACGCGAAGGTCGCAGAGTGGAGCCACGGAAGATGCTCCCAGTCGCGAACGTTTTCCCATACGCGTTCGAGAGACGCGCCGACAGTCCGCGTGTAAACACGAACCGACTTCGGCTCGGCGTCGGCTGTTCCTGTTTCACTCATCGGGCGAAGATTACGCGCACCCGGCGTCAGACGAAAACGTCGGCGCGCCGCGCTGGCTGTCGGTCGGATGTGAGGATATGTGTGGCCCGGATGAACGCTCCTGGCGAGGCACCGATCGTCGAAACCCGTGCGCTGTGCAAACGCTTCGGTGAGCGCACCGCCGTCGGCGGGCTCGACCTGCGCGTGCCTGCAGGCATCTGTTACGGCCTGCTCGGTCCGAACGGCGCCGGAAAGACCACCACTTTGCGGATGCTCTACGGGGTCACGCGACCGACCAGCGGCGCGGCAAGCATCTTCGGGCTCGACATCACGGCCGACCGCCGCGCGATCCGCTCCCGCCTGGGGGTCACGCTGCAGGAAAACGTGATGATCGACGATCTCACGCCGGAGGAGAACCTGCGGATCTTCGGACGCTACCACCTGATGAGCGAGCCGGTCCTCGAGCGTCGCCTCGATGAACTGATCGACTTCCTCCGTCTCGGCTCGCATCGCGACCTGCCGGTGCGCGCACTCTCGGGCGGCTTCAAGAGACGGCTGGCGGTGGCGTTGTCGCTGATCAATGACCCCGAACTGCTCGTGCTCGACGAGCCGACGACCGGACTCGACCCCGCCGTGCGGCTCGCCTTGTGGACCAACGTCAGAGAACTGCGCGAGCGCGGCACGACCGTCTTGCTGACAACGCATTATATGGATGAGGCCGAACGCCTGTGCGACATCGTCGGGATCGTCGACGAGGGACGGATGATCGCCGAGGGGGCACCCCGGGAGCTGATCGAGCGCCACCTCGCCCCGGAGACCGTGGAGCTCGACTGCACGCGCGAAGAAGAAGCACGCCTGCTTGACGGATACGGCCCGACGCTGAACCGGCTGCGCACCGGCAATCGACTGATCCTCCACATGCAGAGCGCGCCGAGCCTGATCGAACATCTGCACGGCCGGGAACGCGGTCACATCGTCGTCCGGCCGACCACCCTCGAAGACGTATTCCTCGCGCTGACCGGCGACAGCCTCGAGGGAGGTGCCTGATGCGAATGTCCCCTCGCCACGCTCTCGCGGTGTGGCGTCGCAACGCGACGATGTACGGACGGACGTGGAAGCTGAACATCCTGCCGAACTTTTTCGAGCCGGTGTTCTATCTGACCGCGGTGGGCGTGGGCGTCGGCGCGTACATCCAGGAGATGGGCGGGGTGAGTTATCTCGAGTTTCTCGCGCCCGGCCTGGTCTGCGTGGCTGCCATGAACGGAGCGAGCTACGAAGCCACGTACAACGTCTTCGTCCGCCTGACGTTCGACAAAGCCTACGACGCGATGCTGACCACGCCCATAGAGCCCGAAGATGTTCTGGCCGGCGAGATCCTCTGGGCGGTCACACGCGCAACCATCTACGGCGGCGCGTTTTTCATCATTCTTGTGCTCGCCGGCCTGGCGCCGCTGCCGCAGAGCATCCTCGCATTGCCGGCGATGCTGCTCTCGGGGCTGCTCTTCGCCGCGCTGGGGGTCGCGTTCTCCTTCTACATCCAGACCATCGACCTGTTCAGCTTTTACTTCACGCTGTTCCTGACGCCTCTGTTTCTCTTCTCTGACGTGTTCTTTCCTCTCGAGGAGAGGCTCTCGCCGCTCTGGCAATGGGTCGCCGAGGCGCTCCCGCTGGTCCATCCGGTCCGGCTCGCGCGCAGCGCGTTCGCCGGATCGATCTCCGGCCCGACCGCACTGTGGGACGTCGGCTACTGCGTCGTATTGATCGCGGCGCTGATCGCTTTCGCCCGTCGGCAGGCGTACCGCCGCCTGACCAGCTGAACCGGCAGCGGGCATTTGTTCGGAGATCGACGCACCGGAGCAACACGGATCATGAGTGAGCAAGAACAGAACCGCCCCGCGCCCTTCACCGGGGACGTACACTTCGACTGCGCCGGCGATCCGATCGGCGGCTATCTCGCCGTCGCGGCCGGCGACGCTCCCGCGCCCGGCCTTGTGCTGATTCCTGACGTCCGAGGGATCTATGAGCACTTTCGCGATGTCGCGCGGCGTTTCGCCGAATGCGGATTCACCACCCTCGCCCTCGACCTTTACGCGCGTGAAGGCGCTCCCGACTTGCCCGACCTCGAGGCAGCAATGAGATGGATGGCTGCGCTTCCTGACGAGCGCGTGCTCGGTGACATCGCAGCGGCGGTCGATTTCCTCGCCGATCATGACTCGGTCCGCGGCCGGCACGTCGGCATCACCGGCTTCTGTATGGGCGGTCAGTACACGCTGATGGCGGCCTGCTCGGTTCCCCGACTCGCAGCCGCAGTGAGCTGGTACGGAATGTTGCGTTACGCCGACACCCCCGCGCACAAGCCGCAGAGCCCACTCGATATGGCCCCGCGGCTCGGCTGCCCGTGGCTCGGCATGTTCGGCGAGAACGACCCGCTGATTCCCAATGATGATGTCGCCGAGTTGCGATCGCTGCTCCAGAGCGCCGGCCGTGATTTCGAAATCGTCCAGTACCCGGACGCGGGCCACGCCTTCTTCAACGACTCGCGGCCGGAGATGTACCGGCCCGAGGCCGCGCGCGATGCCTGGCCTCGCGCCGTCGGCTTCTTGCGAGAACGACTGGCGGATTGAATCAGCGACCGGCGACCAGCGACCGGCGGATCGGGCGCGCAGGCGGCGTCCCGCGCTGCGGCTATCCGTAATAACGCAGCTCGACGCGGTTGCCTTCGGGGTCGCGGATGTACACCGAAGTCCCGTCTCCGTGCGCTCCCCATCGCGTCGTCGGCGCGACTTCGATACGCGTCCCCTCGCCGGTGAGACGCTCGCGGACGGCATCCCAGTCCTCACGCGCGAGCGTGAGGCAGAAGTGATCGTAGTTCGAGGTCTGCGATCGAGTATCGCCCTGCCCCTTCGGATCCCACATCTGCGGGGGGAACAGGTCGATGAGCGAATCGTCGCAAAGGCGCAGCGACGGGAACGGCACCTCACCGGCGCGCCATTGATCGACCCGCGCAGGCTCGAGCCCGATGACACGGGTGTAGAAGTCCAGCATCTGCTCGATGTCGCTCACGTTGATCACGATGTGATCGATTGTCGCCTTCATCTCGGTCATCGCGCGGATCTCCTTCCTCGACTTCGCGGGCTGTCGCTACCGCCCTCGGCGCTCGAGCTCGCCACCGGCGATCGCCTCAGTGCCCCGGGACGCCCGAGGGTCCGGGGCGGAACCGATAAATCTGATACGGAGCGTTGGCTCGCATCACGTCCGGGTCGACAAACAGCACGTGATGAAGCGAACTGCACGTCACGTAAAGCCAGCCGCCCGGCCCGAAGCTGAAGCCATCCGGCCAGCGCAGCCGGTCGTCTTTGACCAGCGTTACAAGCTCGCCATCCGGAGCAACGCTGACCACCGCCGAATGTTCCATATCCGACAGATAGACGTTGCCCTCGAGGTCGGTCGTGATCCCGTCCGAGAACGTCTTCGGCGCGAAGTCTTCTACGCGCGCCGCCAGCGCCTGCTCACCGAGGGACTCGTCGAGCAACGCCGCCGTCGCGATCCGGTAAAGCCGCCCGCCGGAGACCGGCCCGTAGTAAAGCCAGTCGCCGTCACGATCGAGCGCGATCGAATCCACGCCGATGCGCAGATCAATCAGGCCGAATACCATCATGTCACGGCCGGGCGTCTGCATGACGAGCGGCTGCGCCATCACGCTCTGATGCATATGCAGGAGGCGACGTGCGCGGCCGCTGGCGACGTCGAGGACGATCAGTGCGGGGCGCTGCAGGAGCGGGCTGGTCTCGGCGATGTAGACGGTCTTGCCGTCCGGCGATACCTGAAAGTCGTTGAGCATCGAGCCGAGACCGGCGACGTCCGATGGAATCTCATGGCTGAGCACGAGTTCATCGGTCGAGAGGTCGAACGCCGAGATTCGCGGCGTGCCTCTGCCGAAGTCGGCGAAGTCCAGAACCCAGAGGCGGTTCTGCCGATCGACACGGAGCGCGAGGATCGTCTGGAACCAGGGGATCCCCTCGGTGTCCGCCTGGTAATCGGCGTTCGGATACGCGACCGGCTCCCCCTCGACGAGCTCGACAACCTTGACCGGAGGCCGTCCGTCGGGATGAAGCGTGAAGAACACGCGGCCGTTCTCGGAGACCGCGATGTTCCCCGGCGGATAGTCGAGGTCGACCACCTTCTCGAGAACAGATCCGTCGAACAGCGGCGGCCCGGTCCTGTCCTCGAGGCGATCGCCTCCACCGAGAAAAAATCGCAGCGCGACGACCGCCGCGCCGGCGAGCAGCAGCAGGCCGATAAACACTCGAAGCAGAAATCTCACGGCGCTGACATTCTCCCTACCGCGCCGCGATCAGCTCGATGACGTTGCCGTCGGGGTCGCGCAGCCACATCTGTCCGGTTTCCTCTCCGAGTTCGAGCAGCTCGATTCCAGCCGCACCGAGGCGGGCAGCGACAGAACCATAATCGTCAATCGTGAAGGCGGTGTGGAGAGCCATCGGGTTGAGCGCCTCCGGCGGCCGGCCGACATCCATCCCCGCCGGCGGGACGAGCAGGTGGATCTCGCAATCGCCCGCACGATACCAGGCGCCCTCGAAACCCAGATCCGGTCTCGCGATCGGCTCGAGTCCCAGGACTCCCTCATAGAACTCGCGCGCGCGCTCGAGGTCGGTGACCGGGAAAGAGGCATGGTGAAGGCGGCGTGCGATCATCAGAATTCTCCGGGCGGAACTCCCGGGCGGGATTCTGTCCACCCCCCCGCGCTCGTACAAGGCGCACGGCGTGCAAATCCGTGCGGCCTTGCCCCCTCTCGTGTCCGCACTAGAATGCGAGGCCAGACGCGCCGGGGGCCTTCCGGACAGCTCGGGCCCGCTCCTGCAGCGCCTGCGGTCGTATGTCAGACAAGCTCCCCTTCCACCCGATCGTCGCGCGCTGGTTCGACGGCGCCTTCGACGCACCGACCGACGTACAGATGCGCGGGTGGCAGTCGATCGCGGCCGGCCGCGACACGCTGATCTCCGCGCCGACCGGATCGGGAAAGACACTCGCGGCGTTCATGTCCGCGGTGAGCGACCTGTTTACCCGCGCATCGCAGGGAACACTCGGCGACCACATCCATGTCGTCTACGTCTCGCCGCTCAAGGCGCTCGGCAACGACATCGAGAAAAATCTTCGCGTGCCGCTCGAGGGAATCGCCGAGCTGGCTGCCGCGGAGGGGCTCGACAGCGACGCCATCCGTATCGCCGTACGCTCCGGGGATACCCCGGCTTACCAGCGCCAGCTTCAGGTGAAGAACCCGCCGCACATTCTGATCACGACCCCGGAGTCGCTGTACATCCTTCTGACCGCGGAGCGCAGCCGGAACATACTGAGCAAGACCGAGACCATCATCCTCGACGAGATCCACGCCATCGCGGCAGACAAACGCGGCAGCCATCTCGCGCTCACCGTCGAGCGTCTCAACCGGCTCGCCGGCGGCAACCTCCAGCGCGTCGGCTTGTCGGCAACCCAGAAGCCGATCGAGGAGATCGCGCGCCTGCTGGTCGGCAGCGAACGCGTCGACGAAGACGGTCAGCCGCGCTGTACGATCGTCGATGCCGGCCACAAGCGTCAGATCGACCTCGCGATCGAGCTCGCGGACTTCGAACTCGGGCCGATTCCCTCACACGAGATGCGTGACGCGATCTACGACCGCCTCGTCGAGCTCGCCGGTGAGCACCGCACGACGATCGTCTTCACGAATACCCGGCGAATGGTCGAGAGGGTCTCCCACGCGCTCGCCGAACGGATGGGCAAGGACAAGGTCCGCGCCCACCACGGCAGCCTGTCCAGAGAGACCCGGCTCGGTGCGGAGCATGGGCTGAAATCGGGCGAGGTCCCTGTCGTCGTGGCGACCGCGTCTCTGGAACTCGGTATTGACGTCGGTCACGTCGACCTCGTCTGTCACCTCGGCGCTCCGCGCTCGATCGCACAGCTTCTCCAGCGTGTCGGACGCTCCGGACACTTTCTCGGCGCAATCCCCAAGGGAATCCTGTTCCCTTTCACCCGCGACGAGCTCGTACAGTGCGCTGCCGCGGTTCGAGCGATCGAGAGCGGCCAACTCGACCGACTGCTGATCCCGGTCTGCGCGCTCGACATCCTCGCGCAGCAGATCGTCGCGTGCATTGCCGCCGAGGAGATGGCGGTTGACGAAGTCTGGGACCTCGTGCGCAAGGCCTGGCCGTATCGAAACCTCGACCGCGAGGTCTTCGATCAGGTCATCGACATGCTCTCCGAGGGTGTCTCCAACCGCCGCGGGCGCAAGACGGCGCACCTGCACCACGACCGGGTCGGCGAACGGCTGCGACCGCGGCGCGGCGCCCGGCTGGCCGCGATCACCTCGGGCGGTGCGATCCCGGACATGGCCGACTACGATGTCGTGGAAGATACGACATCGACGTTCGTCGGGACCGTGAACGAGGACTTCGCGATCGACAGCATGGCCGGCGATATCTTCCAGCTCGGCAACCGGTCGTGGCGCATCCAGCGCGTAGAGAACGGGCGCGTGCGGGTGACCGACGCCGACGGTGCGCCGCCGACGATGCCGTTCTGGTTCGGGGAGGCCCCCGGCCGCACGGCTGAACTCTCCGACGCGGTCGCCGACCTGCGGGTCGAGATCGCTCGGCGCGCGAGCGGCCCGGACGCGATCGGTTCACGGGCCGCTACGGTGAACTGGCTTGTCGACCAGACACACGTATGCCACGACGGCGCGGAGCAGCTGATTACCTACATCCGCGAGGCGGTCGCATGCCTCGGAGAACTCCCGACGCGCGACACCATCATCGCCGAACGCTTCTTCGATGAAGCCGGCGGGATGCAGCTCGTCCTGCACACGCCGTTCGGCGCGCGCCTGAACCGCGCCTACGGCTTGGCAATGCGCAAACGCTTCTGTGTGAACTTCGATTTCGAGCTGCAGGCAGCGGCGACCGATGACGGGATTGTCCTCTCGCTCGGCGAGCAGCACAGCTTTCCGCTCGACAACGCGTTCGCGCTCGTCAGCTCACGCCGCGTAGAGGCCGACCTGATCCAGGCTTCGCTGCAGTCGCCGATGTTCACCAACCGCTGGCGATGGAACGCGACGCGCTCGCTGGCGATGCTCCGCCACAGCGGAGGCAAGCGTGTGCCGATCGCGATCCAGCGAATGCGCGCCGAGGATCTGGTCGCCGCGGTGTTCCCCGCTCAGCTCGGCTGTCAGGACAACCGCAGCGGGCCGATCCAGCCGCCCGACCACCCGCTGGTCAACGAGACCCTGGACAACTGTCTCCACGAGGCGATGGACTCCGACGGGCTGAAGGCCCTGCTGGAGAGAATCGAGAACGGGGAGCTGAAAACCATCTCGGTGGAGACGCCTGCGCCGTCGCCGCTCTCCCACGAGATTCTCAATGCCAACCCGTACGCATTTCTTGATGACGCCCCGCTCGAGGAGCGACGCGCCCGCGCCGTCTCGCTGCGCAGATTCGAGCCCCAGCTCGCCGGCGGGATCGGCGCCCTCGACCAGTCGGCGATCGCTGTCGTTCGCGACCAGGCGTGGCCTGAAGCACGCAACGCGGACGAGGTTCACGATGCCCTGCTGACGCTGTGCATGCTGCCCGCCCGAACGGCGGGGGAAGACGTCACAGGCGACAGCGTTGGCGCCGGCAGCATCGACCCGCAACGCTGGCACAGCTGGCAGCGGTGGCTCGGTGAGCTCGTCGACCAGCGAAGGGTCGTCCGCGTTCGGCGAGGCGAGCGCGTCGACTATGTCGCATCCGAACGCGCCGCCATCGTGCGGACCGCCCTCGCGGGGTGCGCGGGGTGCGCGGGGTGCGCGGGGTGCGAGGGGTGCGAGGGGTGCGAGGGGTGCGACGGGCACCAGGAGCAGCAGGGACACGATGGACACGAGCCGCACTTCGAGGTCGAGCCGCCCGAGGTGCGCTCGCTGACCGAGCAACTCTCGGGCGACAGCGACGCCGAGTCGGCGATCACCGAGATCGTCAGAGGGTGGACCGAATGTTCCGGGCCGATTACCGCTGCGGGGCTCGGCCGCACGCTTGGTGTCCCGGCCTCGCGTATTTCAGTGGCGCTGGCACGACTCGAGGCCGACGGCACGGTCTTGCAGGGTTCATTTTCGCTGCCGGCGCGCGGTGACGAGTGGTGCGAGCGCGGCCTGCTCGCACGCATCCACCGCCTGACGCTGGGAAGGCTGCGACAGGAGATCGAGCCGGTCAGTCGCGCCGACTTCATGCGCTTCCTGCTGCGCTGGCAGCACACATGGCCCGAAACCCGCATGCACGGTCGCGACGGGCTCCGCGCGGTCATCGCCCAGCTCGGCGGCATCGACCTGCCGGGACCGGCCTGGGAACGCGACGTTCTGCCCGCGCGGATCGAAAGATACGACCCGGCCGACCTCGAGCAGCTCTGCCTGGCCGGTGAGGTCGCCTGGGGCCGGCTCGGCATCGGCAGCAAGCCGGACACGACAGGGCAACCGGCCGATGAGTGCGCCGCCGGTGACGCGCCCAGGAAACGCCGGCCGGTCACTCGCTCCGCGCCGCTTTCGTTTTTCCTCCGAGAAGACCTTTCACTGCTGCTCGAGCAGGCCGGGCTCAGCCACGTGCGGAGCACCGGCGACGACACCGCAACGGGCAATCTGTCCACCGCCGCGCAGGAGGTCCTCGCTGCGCTCGCCCGCGATGGGGCCTCGTTCCTCGTCGATATCGCTCGCACGACCGGACGTCTGCCAGGCGAGACCGAGGACGCCCTCTGGGAGCTCGTCGCGGCGGGCCTCGCTACCGGCGACGGTGTCGCCGGCTTGAGAACCCTGCTCCTGCCCGACGACAAACGACGCGCCGGACGCAAGGCGCGGCGCGCCGGCCATCTTCGCGCGCTACCGGGACGCAGGCAGCGCCGGTTGATGCCGGTGGGACGCTGGTCACTGCTGCGCGGCGTCGCCGTTGCTGGCGATACACACGACCGCGACAAGGCCGACTCAGCAGCCCGTTCGGCACAGCCGGGCGCGCGCCTGGACGCGCAGGCCATCGCCGATACGGCGGAGATCGCACGCGACACCGCTGTTCGCCTGCTGGAACGCTACGGCGTGGTGTTCAGAGACCTGCTCGCGCGGGAGCGCCTCCCGGTCCGCTGGCGTGTGCTGCTCTACGAACTGAGAAGGCTCGAGGCCAGCGGCGAGATCCGCGGCGGGCGTTTCGTCGACGGAGTGATCGGGGAACAGTTCGCCTTGCCCGCCGCGGTGGAGTCCCTGCGGCGCGTGCGCAAGAGCGACGACGGTGGTCGCGTGGTGATCATCTCGGCCGCCGACCCCCTCAACCTCGTCGGTATTCTCACCACAGGCGAGCGGATCTCCCCGCTGAGCCGCCAGGTGATCGCGTATCGCGACGGAGTTCCGATCGACACCGGGCACCTGGGCGCCGTCCGCAGCCGCCTGCAGCGCGCCTGACGCCCGCAGCCGTGGCGCGCGGCCTGCGCTCGCCGCACCCGCGCCGCTCTGGTAGTAAAGACCGCACGAGAGAGCCGCGAGAGGAACCAGGACATGAAAGAGTGCAAGCCGATCGACATGAACTTTTTCGACGAGGCGCCGGCGCGATTCGAGGCCGAGACCGAGATCGTCGCAAGCCCCGAGAAGATCTTCGACGTCTTCGAAGACGCTCGCTCGTGGGCGCAGTGGGCTCCACCGATTCAACGCGTCGACTGGACGTCGCCGAAACCGTTCGGCATCGGCACCACACGCACGGTGACCATGAGCATGGGAATCGTCGGCGACGAGCGCTTCATCGCGTGGGAGCGCGGCCGCCGCATGGCGTTCTGCTTCACGCATACGACGGTCCCGAACATGGCCGCTTTCGGCGAAGACTACCATGTCGAGGACCTCGGTAACGGCAGATGCCGAGTGCGCTGGATCATGGCACTGGACCCGGAGGGAGCCAGCAAGACATTCATGCCGCTGACCGCCCCCCTGATGCGATGGTCGCTCCGCTTCATGCTCGGGCGTCTGAAACGCTACGTCGAATCCCAGCCGACTCGCGCTCGCAGCTCAGCGGGCGGCCAAGGTGAGAGTCGCCGTGACGCGGCCTGAACGCGCACCGCGTGGTTCGATTGAAAGGGAACCGGACCGCCAGACGGACTCCACGACAACGATCACCGACAACGATCGCCCCCGAATGCAATGAGCGAGAAACTTCGCGAGATCGCCGCCGAACTCGGAATCCCCAACATCGAGAGGCACATCTTTCTGTGCTGCGACCAGACAGAGCCGAAGTGCTGTACGCGGGACCAGGGGATAAAGTCCTGGGAGTTCCTCAAGTCACGCCTCAAAGAACTCGGACTGGTCCAGAGCGGGAAAGTCTTTCGCTCCAAAAGCAATTGCCTGCGAGTCTGCGCACGTGGACCGGTCGCCGTGGTCTACCCGGAGGGGACCTGGTACCACTCGTGCACTCCACGTGTGCTCGAGCGGATCATCCAGGAGCATCTGATCGGCGGCCGACCGGTCGACGAGTACTGCTTCGTCCAGCGACCGCTGCCCTGACCCTGCGTCGGCGCTTATCGATCCGGCGGATTTCCTGTAGACACTGACGTCATGCGCGCAATCGTTCTGGTCGATCACGGCTCGCGCCGAAAAGAGGCGAACGAGGCCTTCCTCGAGGTCGCTTCGCGCTATGCCGAGCGGTTCCGCCATCCGATCGTCGAACCGGCACACATGGAGCTCGCGCCGCCGACGATCGCGGAAGCCTTCGCGAACGCGGTCGAGCGGGGCGCAACCGAGATCGTCGTACACCCTTACTTTCTCTTTCACGGCCGCCACTGCAGCGAAGATATCCCGAGGATGTGCGCCGAGGCGGCGGCCGCGCACCCGGGTCTGCGCTGGAGGCTTACAGCCCCTCTCGGGCTCGCCGACGGGATCCTCGAGGTCGTCGACGAGCGCATCCGGCAGGCCGTGGACGGCTCCAGGACAGGCGCTGACAGAAGCGGCGGCCCGGAGACCAAAGAGGACAGGGGCTGATGGCGCGCATCCTGATCGCAGGCTGCGGCTACGTCGGCGGCGAACTCGCAGAGCGACTGCTCGAACGCGGCGACCTGGTCTGGGGCCTCAAGCGAGACCCTGAGAGTCTCCCCTACCGAGTCGCCCCCTGCCCGCGCGACATCACGCGGCGGGAGACCCTCGGCGACTTGCCGCGAAGCCTCGACGCGGTCGTCTACGCTGCCGGCAGCGACGCATCGGAACCCGAAGCCTACCGGGCGATCTATGTGGACGGGCTGCGCAATCTCATCGACGCGCTGATCGCACAGGGCCAGCAGCTCTCGCGCCTGCTCGTCGTGACCAGCACCGCCGTGTACGCCCAGGCCAGCGGTGAGGATGTCGATGAGAACTCACCGACGACACCCTCCAGTTTCCAGGGGCAGACAATGCTCGACAGCGAGAGCCTGGCATTGTCCTCGCCTTTCGAGACCGCGGTGATCCGGTTCGGCGGCATCTACGGCCCCGGCCGAACACGCATGATCGATCAGCTGCGCAGGTCGGCGCTGACGATCCCCGCCGGGAGGTCCTACACCAACCGCATCCACAGAGACGACTGCGCTGGAGTCCTCATGCACCTGCTCGATGCGAGCACGGTCGAGCCGCACTACGTCGGCGTGGACTGCGATCCTGCGCCACGCCGCGAGGTCGTGGACTGGATCGCGAACCAGCTTGGTGTTCCGCCGGCCGCCGAGAACGAAGAGGCCCCGGCCGGACTCAACAAACGATGCCGCAATCGGCGACTGCTCGCTTCAGGCTACCGATTCGAGTATCCGACGTTTCGCGAGGGCTACGGATCGCTGCTGTAGGCGCGCCGCTCGGCGACGCTCTCGATTCAGAGCGTGATGTTCGCGGACGCTCGACGACAACGTCGAGCCGACCGGCCCCTCGACGCTGCCGGAAGCCCCCGTGAAGATCACGGAAGATCGCGCCCGCTGCGAGGAGATCCACATGAAAATCGACGGTCCGTTACTCGTTGACTCGCTCGATGCCGTTCCGGCGCGTGCTCGCGCCATGGAAGATCTCGGCTTCGACGGTCTGTTCACGTTCGAAGGTCAGCACGACCCGTTCTTCCCGCTGTTGATCGCGGCCGAACACACCGAGCGCATCGAACTGTCGACGAGCGTGGCGATCGCGCTCGCGCGCAGCCCGATGACCGTGGCGAACATCGCCTACGACCTGCACACCTACTCGGGCGGCCGTTTCGCCCTCGGGCTCGGCTCGCAGATCCGCCCGCACATCGAAAAACGCTTCAGCATGCCGTGGTCGAAACCGACGGCGCGGATGCGGGAGTACGTCATGGCGCTGCGCGAGATCTGGGGCTGCTGGAACGCCGACGGTAAGCTCGATTTTCGCGGCGAGTTCTACACCCACACACTGATGACACCGATCTTCAACCCCGGCCCCAACCCTCACGGGATGCCCCGCGTGGTTCTGGCCGGAGTCGGCGCGCGGATGACCGAGATGGCCGCAGAGGTCGGCGATGGACTCATCGTCCACCCCTTCAACACGGCGCGCTCGCTGGCCGAGCTGACGATGCCCGCCGTCGAGGCGGGGGTCGCGCGTGGAGGGCGCCGGCGCGAAGACCTCGAGCTCGCAATCCAGGTGCTCGCAATCACCGGCAAGGACGAAGCCTCTTACCAGCGGGCGGTCGACATGATCCGTTACCAGATCGCGTTTTACGGCTCGACGCCGGCATACCGCTGTGTCCTCGAGGCTGAGGGCTGCGGCGAGGTGCAGACCGAGCTCAACCGCTTGTCGAAAGAGGGACGTTGGGACGAGATGCTCGGCTGCATCCCGGACGATCTCCTCGACCTGATCGCGGTTCGGGGTGAGCCCGATACGATCGCAGCTCGAATCCAGGAACGGTACGGAGCCTACGCCGACCGCGTGGCGCTGGCCTCGGCTTATGCGCTCGACGATGAGTCGATCGCCACGATCGTGTCCGGGTTGCGGGAGCTCAACGCTTGAAACTTCTGTGCTTCCAGGTCGACGGCTTCCGCTGGAAGACATACGAGAAGACCGTCCCCGAGGCTCCCGACATCGACGTCGAGTCCTCGGTCGGAGACGCGCTCGTCGCGTTCGTCCATGCCGAACGCAGCGACAACAGCGAGGAGCGCGCAGCCTCGGTGCGGCGGCAGACTCTCAAGCATTTGAAGTGGCTTGCCAACAAACGCGAGTTGAAGACGATCGTCCTTCACTCGTTCACCCATCTCGGCGGAGACAGCGCGGAGCCCGGCGATGCCGCCGCGCTGCTCGAAGAGATCCGCGAGCGACTCGAGAATACCGGCTATGAGGTCCACGTAACCCCGTTCGGTTATCTCAACGAGTGGAGTATCGATGTGCGCGGCGAGAGCCTCGCCAAGGTCTGGAAAGAGATCAGCTGAGAGCCGACCGGACGGCGCGCAGCAGGTCCGGATCGCTGCTTGTCGCTTCGATTTTCTCGAGCACCTCGGTTGCGCGCCCGAACCGGCGGCGCAGCTTACCCAATGTCGCCGCGCACGCGCGCCGGACACCGATATCGTCGTCGCTCTCGATACAGCGCGCGAGCCGAGCGATCACGTCGATTCCGTCGCCCGCGATCACGCCCTCGGAAACGGCGACGGCGCCGATCGCCGACAGCGCCGCCAACCGGACTCCACGATCGCCGTCATCCAACGCTTCGACGAATACCGCAGCTTCGAACGTGGGGTCGAGATCGCGCAGATCACGCAGGCAATAGATCGCCATCTTGCGGCGCTCCGCGCAGCCTCGCGCTGCAACCGTCTCATCGTGTGCGGCCGCGCGTACCACCTCGAGCAGCCGCGGCTCGAGCCGGATGGCGGCGCGTACCACCTCGGCCGCGGCCCAGCGGACATCGCCGTCGGACGTCCCGAGGGTCGCGACGGCCCCCTGAAGGACCTCAGGGCCCAGCACCCCGCCGCGCGCGAGCGCGAAGCAGCTCCCCCAGCGCTCGCGGGGGTCTTCCGATGTCAGCGCTGCAAGCAGGCTCGCGCGGACACCCGCGTCACCGGAGGCGACCGCGCGTGCGAGAATGCCCGCGGCCCTTCGGCAGATCGCTTTTACCGGACTCGGCAGGAGCAAGCGGCAGGCAGCCGCGGTCGCGGCGTCCGGCGTGCCCTCACCCGCCTCGAGGTCGGCCAGGGCGGCTGAAATCGCCGCGGTATCGCCGGTCTGTACGACAACGGTCAGATTCGCAGGCGGTCGCTCCGTCATGCCTGTTGTTTAGCGAAGCGACGGCGGCGGTGCTATCGTCCGCGCACTGTGAACGCTTATGTGAAGAGTCGTCGAGAGGCTCGCCGGTGCGGATTCGTTTCCGAGACCGGTGCCAGCCGGGTCGGAATGGTCGGCCTCGCCCTTTTCGCGGCGGTGGGGGGATTCGTCGTCTACTCTTCGTTCCAGCTCGATACGGTCACATGCGAAGTCTGCATGGAATACCGGGGCAACTCGCAGTGCCGCAGTGTGGGCGGGGAGACGGAAAAAGAGGCTCAGGGCGGAGCGATCGTCAACGCATGTGCATTTATCTCCGGCGGCGTGACCGACCGGATGGCGTGCGAGCGAGGGTTGCCGACGTCGGTTCGCTGCTGGTAGCCCGCTCCCCGTATCAGTGAACGAGGCCGGGCGACTCCTGATCGGATCCCGGCTTCAGCGCTTCGGCAAACTCGCTGACGAGCGCGAGTTTTTGCGAGTCACGAACCTCGGCGTAGTGGCGGCCGAGGTTGTTGAGCATCCGCTCGAGCATCTGCCGCCGGGAGACGACCTGAAGGTAGGGCGTCAGATCTTCGACCTCGCGCAATCCCTGCATATCGAGCAACTTCCGACAGGCATCGTCGTCGATCCGTGCACCCTTGTTGAAGGGGTCCAGGAGCGCTCCATCGACGTCGTGTCGGACGAGAAAGTGGCCCGGAAAGCCGACGCCGGAAACACCGATTCCGCAAAGCGCCGCGATCTCGATGTAGACCAGTGAGATCGTGATCGGGATTCCGCGCCTGCGGTCGAGGACTTCGTTGAGAAAGCTGTTGCGCGGATCGTAATAGTTTTCGCGATCGCCCGAGAAGCCCAGCTCCCCGAAGACGATCTCACCCAGCGCGACGACTTCCTCCTCAAGCGCTACCCCTCTCAGGCTGACGGCTGCCCGACGGCCCATCTCGTCGAGCTTGTCGAGGCACGAATCGATCTCGAGATCCGGGTAGCCCACACGTGCGATCGCCAGCGCCGCTGCCGGCATGCAGATTTCACTGTCCGCACGGCTGACGAGATCGGAAAACAGCCTTACACGGTTGTCGCTCATCGGATCTGCGCTCGCCCCTCCTGCTTCATCGTCGCGATCCAGCGGTCACAATTACGAAGCGCAAGCGCGATGATCGTCTCCATCGGGTTCACCCCGACCGAGGAGGGAATCACGCTGGCATCGGCGATCACCAGTCCATCCACATCGTGAACACGCCCCGCATTGTCGCACACGCCGGTCGCGGCGCTGTTCGACATCCGGCAACTGCTCATGATGTGCACGGTCATCAGCTCGACGTCTTTCTTGATGTGCTTACGGTCGTCGATGCGATCGAGGTGATCGGGCGAGTCGAGCTCGGGAAGTCCGCCGAATGGCAGCAGGACCTTGCGCGCTCCAGCCGCAAAAAGCTGCTCGGCGATATAGCGAACGCCGCGATGGAGCTTCTCCACATCGGGACGCGCGAGCTTGAATGCCAGCCACGGCTGCAGGTCCGGGCCGAGAATCACCCTGCCCTCGCCGGTGTCCTCGATCAGACAGCCGGCCGTGAGCATGTGATTGTACTGCTCCATCCGCTCGCCGTGACGGTCGCCGAATCCCGGAATACCCGCCGCGAGCAAGCCGGGCGGAACTGCCGCATAGCCGATCATGATCCCGTCGCCGACAAACTGATGGATCTGGTGTGACTGATGAGCGCCGACCCAGGGATCGATCCGCTGATCGAAAATTCCCACCACCTTCGCGTTCGGGTGTGTATGCAGCCCGCGACCGATCGCCCGCGACATCATCAGGCTGCGCCGCAGGATCCCCGGCGTGTGACGGGCACCGGCCGCGAGCACCACGAGCCTGGCCCGGACTTCGAAACGGCCGTGCCGGCGACCGTACTCGTCAACGAAGCGGCCGCGCACCCCGCTCGCGCGCCCGCGCTCGAAGGTAACCCGAGTGACACGTGCGTTGGTGACCAGACGGGCACCGCCGCAGAGCGCACGCGGGATCTCGGTGACGAGCATCGACTGCTTGGCACCGGTCGGACACCCGAGCGCGCAGGCGTTCAGCCCTACGCAGCGGCTCATGTTGCGCGGCGCCGCGTCGATCTGCCAGCCCAGCTCGCGAGCTCCACGCACGAACAGCTTGTCGTTTCCGCCCAGCGTGTCTTCGTTCTGAAACTCGACATTGAGGATGCGCTCGGCCTGCGCGAAGTAGTCGTCCATGGACGCCGGGTCGGTGCCGTCGAGTCTGAGTTCATCGGACCAGTGGCGCAGGACATGGTCGGGCGCACGCCACGACATCCCCCCGTTGATGACGGTCGAGCCTCCGACACATCGGCCCTCGGCAAACAGCATCGGGGGAGTCCCGAGAATCATGCTGCTGCCGGCGTCGCGATACAGACGCTGCATCGCGCTGATGGGGTCGGCGCGGAACGACCCCGTGCGATGGAGATCGCCCTCTTCGAGAACCAGAACATCGAAGCCCGCCTCGCGCAGCCGCACCGCGCTCGGCGCGCCGCCTGCGCCGGAGCCGACGATCACGACATCGCAGTCGTAACGGCGGTGGGTACCGCGCGGCCCGTTCTCGAGTCCGCTCTCGACATTGGGGTAGGACAGTGAATGCTCGGGTGGCAGCGCCACGGGTGTGTCCGTGTTCATCACGACAGCGTCCGGCCTCCCGCGTCGGCACTCGCATCGGCTTCAACTCCCGCAGCCCCGTTCCCTGCCGGGTCGTTCGGTGCCGTGTTCGGTGCCGTGTTCGGTGTCGTCTTCGACCCGCGCTCCGGTGCAGCACCGTCTTCGCCGTCTGCACGCGCCGCTTCCGCCCGTTCGGCTTCCCGGCGCGCGATCCGCTCGGCGTTCCTCGGATTGCCGAGCTCCGGCGCCATTTTGAGAAGGCGAGCCCGACGTTCGATCAGCTCCTGCGCACGGGAGGGCACATCGATCTCCAGAACGGCGAGCACTTCCGGCTGCTGGTAAAACGAAAGCATCACCAGCGAGCGGATTCCCTGGTAGGCCATCTGAAACGGACCGTGGCTGCTCTCGAGCGCGGAGAGGTAACGTCCGGCCGCGGCGGCGTCCATCCGCGAAAAACGCTGCATCCCGTAACCGTAAAAACATGGAGCGAACTCCACGTAGAACAGCCCGAACGGAAGTGAGTAGCGCAGCAGCGGCGGCAGATACGGGATGAAGCCGAGAGCGGTCTCGAGGACAGCCTCGTCGCGGGTCGCGGAGAATTTTCCCCGAACCGGTCGCAGCGTGGCGATCGCCGCGCGCAGCGTCCGCAGGACGAGGCCGCCGTAGAGCCGGGGCAGCGCCGGTGGTCGGGATGTCGGTGGCAGCGACACCCCGGAAGTCTACTCAACGCGGCGGGCGCGGTCCACACCGGGGGCGCCAGCGAGTCAGCCTCAGGGGTCGCGGGCCTGCCGGGCCGCAGACTGGCGCAGAGCCGGCCCGAGAATCGGCCCGAAACTCGGCCAGGCCCGGCAGCGCCGGGG
The DNA here is from genome assembly GCA_964225545.1 of Candidatus Nitrosopumilus sp. Taxonomy (GTDB): domain Bacteria; phylum Desulfobacterota; class Binatia; order UBA1149; family SPBQ01; genus SPBQ01. Next base: position 37,429 of record CAXQPB010000144.1, read on the forward strand.
CCGGCGCCAGGCTCGGCCGGTGGCGGCCCGCCGCCGCTTCGCCCGCGCGTGACGTTGCCCCCGTTTTGCCGCCTGCTATCATCCGGCGGCGCGCCGGGATGGCTCGAGCCGACCGGCGCAGGGAGGCGATACGATCCGTGGACCCCTCGGCGAAGATCAGAAGCCTGCTTTCGGGCGGTCAGTGCGAGCTCGCGGAGGTCGCCAGAGAGTTCGACCGACTCTCGACCGGCGACGCAGTAGCCGCTGCGCGTTCGCTGTCAGGACGTCGAATGCAGCGCCCTCTATGGACCCTGGCGGCGTCCGCTCCGTCCACAAAGACCGAAGACCTGCTGCCTCCCGACTACGAGCCGATGAAGCCGGTTCGATTCTTCGGTAAAAACTCGCTGCCGGCGTTCACTCAATTCGAGAAGATCTGCTGCAGAGCACCGGCGGGTCAGGACAGCGATCGGCTGTGGGGATACAACGAGACCCGGGTTCGTGGGGTTGTAGGCCCGGGATACTTTGTCGTTCATGACACACCGGAGAGCGCCTCGGGCGGTACCGCGTTCGATTACACGATGCTGCCGCAAAGACCTGCCGATGGCTGGCCGCGGATCAAACCGAACGACGCGGGCCTGTCACGGTTCGTCTACAACGGAACGATCGACTACATGCGCCGGGTGGCGCGCGATGTGTTCATCGGTTCGGCCACGCGCGGGGACAAACCGATGGACAGTTACTTCGTCCTGGTCCGAGAGCCGATCTGACTCGATCTGAGCAGATCCAGTCCAGATCCAGTCCGGTCCAGTCCGGCCAGGCCAGTCGTGCCGGTATGACGGGCGACGCAGACAGAGCGTCGCCCGCCCACGATTTCAATTCCCGGACGGCAATCCCAGGGGCTTCGTCAACCCGGCTGTCCACCCTTCCCGACTGCCCGACCGCCCGCTCGCCGGGCTGCGGACTCAGATGCTGCCGCCGAGGCCCCGAAGGAACTCGTCGGTGCGCGCGGTCGAGGCCGACTTGCCGTCCTCAGGAAATGCAGCGGCGTAAAAGTCCGTCGCGCCGGCGTCACGAACCTTCTCCATTCCCTCGCGGACCTCGTCCTCGCTCCCGATCAGCGCGACATCCTGCGGACCGCCCGCGCCTTCCGCGTCGAGACAGGCTCGGTAGACAGGGAGCTGTCCGTAAATCTCGAAAAGCTTCGCCGCTGATTCGCGTGCGCGATCGCGATCGTCGGTCACGCAGATCGGCAACGAGCACACGACGCGCGGCATCGGCCGGTCAGCCCCCTGCGAGGCAGTCTGGAGAGCCGGAACGATGCTCTGCTCGAGGAACTTCGGCCCCGACATCCATGTAAGCGTTCCGTCGCATTGCTGCCCGCACAGCTCGAGCATCTTCGGCATCAGAGCGCCGATCATGATCGGCAGCGCCGGCCGCTCTTTGACGTCCAGCGAGGCGTGGACGCTGTACGCTTTTCCCGAGACCGCGCAGGCCCCCTCCGTGGTCAGCGAGCGTACGATTTCGACATATTCCCGCATGTGGGCAAGCGGTTTGTCGTACGCCAGCCCGAACATGCTCTCAATGACAATCTGGTGGCTGCGGCCGATCCCGAGAACGAGGCGACCACCGACCGCTGCATTGACGGTGGCGGCCTGCTGGGCAAGAGCGTGCGGATGACGCGGGTACGTGGGGATCACCGCCGTCCCCAGTTCGATACGCTCGGTCTTCTGGCCGGCCAGGGCGAGCACGGTCAGGGCATCGAGGGCAAAAATGTGGGCGAGCCAGACCGTGGAAAAGCCCTCCTCTTCAGCGCGAACAATGCTCGCTTCCGCTTCTTCGACGGTCGCTCCGTCGCCGCCGCCCAGTGCCAGTCCAATCTTCATCGCCATTTTTATCTCCTTGGTTCGCCGTTGCGCCCGGTCCAACGCCCGAGCAAAAGCCCTGTGATGGCGCGCGTTTCTAGTACACCCGGCCACGTGAGGGAAGCCTCCGCCGCGCGACACGTGTTGCCACAGTCCCCTCCGCAGGGGAGAAACCGTTCATGGCGAAGCGCTGGGAGTACACTCGCGGCCTGCACGACCTCGGCAACGGGTCATGGGCCTACCTGCAACCGGACGGCTCGTGGGGATGGAGCAACGCGGGACTGATTGCCGGAGACGACTGTACTCTGCTGGTCGACACCCTGTTCGACGTGCCGCTGACACGCGAGATGCTCAACGCCATGCGGCCGGTCACCGACAACCTGCCGATTCGCACACTGGTCAACACCCACGCCAATGGTGATCACTGCTGGGGCAACGAGCTGGTCGCAGATGCTGAAATCATCGCCTCGACCGCATGCCGCGACGAGATCCTCAACGGACTGCAACCGTCCATGCTCGCCGCGCTGGCCGCAGCGGAGGGACTCGGGCCGGGAGTCGACTACCTGCGCGAGCATATGGGACGCTTCGCTTTCGACTCGGTCACGCTCACGCCTCCGACGCGCGTGTTCGACAAGCAACTGACCGTCGACGTCGGCGGCAAAAGCGTGGAGCTGATCGAGGTCGGCCCCGCGCACACGCGCGGCGACGTGCTCGTGCATGTCCCCGAAGACCGCACGGTATTCACCGGCGACATCCTGTTCATCGATGGAACACCCCTCATGTGGGAGGGGCCGGTCGCCAACTGGATCGGTGCGTGCGATCGCATGCTGGAAATGGACGTCGAGACGGTGGTGCCCGGGCACGGGCCGGTCACCGACAAGAAAGGTGTGGCAAGCGTACGCGACTATCTTGTCTACATCCGAGACGAAGCCCGCGAACGCTTCGACGCCGGGCTGTCCGTCGCCGACGCTGCCCGCGACATCGCGCTCGGGGACTTTTCCGCATGGGGCGAATCCGAACGGATCGCAATCAACGTCGACACACTGTTCCGTGAGTTCAGCGGAGACACGACCGAGCCCGACGTGATCGCGCTGTTCGACCTTCTCGCCGCGCTCGAACACCGGGCGGACTGAGACCGGAGGCTTCATTCAGCAGGCCGGCGTGCCACCGCCGACAAGAGCCACGACGCCAAAGGCGTCATTTGATTCCGCAACCTCCGACCTCGGAGCCCCTCGCAGCATGGAGAACCTCGATGAGTATCGATGCCGATGAAATAATCTTCCACCAGTACGCGCTGTCACCCTTCTCGGAAAAAATCCGAAAGGTCTTCGCCCACAAGGGCATCTCGTACCGTAACGTCGAGCAACCGATGTGGTTGCCCCGTCCTCACTTGACTCCGATGACTGCGGCATTCCGGCGGATTCCGGTCATGCAGATCGGCGCGGACATCTACTGCGATACCGCGATGATCGCCGACAAACTGGAGGCGCTGCGGCCCGATCCGACAATCTACCCCGACGGCGCTGCCGGTCTCGCGGATATCGTCGCGGCGTGGGCGGACCGGCAGCTGTTCTTCCCGCTGTGCGCACCTCTGGTATTCGGCGCCATCTCCGACGCCCTCCCTGCCGAGCTGCTCGCGGATCGCCGCAAGATGATGCCCGGACTCGACATCGAGATGCTGCGCGCTGCCGCGCCGGTGCTCGGAGCCTCGCTCGCGGCCAATCTCGATTTTGCCGAAACCGCTCTCGATGGACGCAGCCATCTGGTCGGCGACGCGTTCTCCATCGCTGACGCCGCGCTGTTCCACACACTCTGGTTCGTCCGCAACGACCCGGTAAGCGCCGGCCGCATTGCCGAACGGCCACGCCTGACAGCGTGGATGCAGCGGGTCGAGGAGATGGGAGTCGGTGAGCCGGTCGACACCGACCCGGCCGAGGCGATCGCGGCAGCCGCCGCTGCCGAGCCGGCGCAAGCATCGGACGCGGCGGGTTCGGCAAGCGGCTATACGCAGATCGCCTACGGCACGAAGGTCGGCGTCTTCGCCGACGACCTGCCGTCTGACGTAGTCGAGGGCGAGGTCGTCTCCGCAGACAGCCGCGCGATCGTGATTCGGCGCGAGAGCGCAGAGGCAGGCGCGCTGCACCTGCACTTCCCGCGCGCCGGTTACTCGGTACGCGAGTTGTAGAAGGCCCGAGCTGCTCCGGTCTTTTGAAGACGGAGAAACGCTGCCGGTCGGGATTGTCGTCGCATCCCCGAAATCCCGACCGGCTGTTTCTTCAACTCCGTGAGTTCGGGCGTCAGACGCGCTCGAGGATCGTCGCGATTCCCATCCAGCCGCCGATGCACATCGTGACGAGCGCGGTGTTAAGGTCGCGACGTTCGAGCTCATCAAGCGCGGTGCCGATCAACATTCCACCGGTCGCACCGAGGGGATGGCCGAGGGCGATCGAGCCGCCGTTCACGTTGATCTTCTCCGGATCGACACCGCTCTCCTTGATGAACTTGAGGACCACGGCGGCGAAGGCCTCATTGACCTCGAACAGGTCGATGTCGTCCCATGTCATCCCGGCCTTGCGCAGCGCGATCTCCGAAGACGGTGCCGGTGCGGTCAACATGATGACCGGCTCGTCCCCCGCGGTGGCCATCGATCTCACGCGCGCACGCGGCTTGGCGTCCGAATGCTCGCGGACGTAGTTCTCCGAGGCGACCAGCACCGCCGACGCACCGTCGACGATCCCGCTCGAGTTGCCCGGGGTGTGAACATGCGGAATGTCGGAGACCTGCGGGTACACGCCCATCGCCTTCTGGTCGAAGCTCAGTTCATCGCCCTTCTGAACGTAGCCGCCCATCTTTTCGAAGGACGGTGAAAGCTCGGCGAGGCCCTCGAGCGTTGTCTGAGGGCGCGGGAACTCGTCGGTGTCGAGGACGACGTTGCCATCGAGGTCCTTGACCGCCACCACGCTGCGGTCGAAGCGCCCCTCTTCCATCGCAGCCTTGCACTTCATCTGGCTCTCGTAGGCGAACTCGTCGCACTGCTCGCGCGTAAACCCTTCGGTCGCAGCAATGAGGTCAGCCGAGATGCCCTGCGGAACGAGTGGATACTGGTCGCGCAGGTGACGGTTGTGCCCGTCGAGTCCGCCCTTGTCTGCGCCCATCGGCACGCGTGACATACTCTCCACGCCACCGCCGATGACCAGATCCTGGAAGCCGGCCGCCGCTCCCATCAGCGCGAAGTTCACGGCCTGCTGCCCGGACCCGCAGTACCGGTTGAGCGAGACTCCGGTTACTTCCGTCGGCCAGCCTGCGGCGAGCGCGGCCATTCGCCCCATCGGCCCGGCCTGCTCGCCAACTTCGCTCACGCAACCCGTGACAATATCTTCGACGTCGGTCGGCTCGAAGTTACGGCGCTCGGGCAGAGCCTTCAGCAAGGTCGCGAAAAGCTCCTGCGGGTGAACCTCATGGAGCCGGCCCGAAGACTTGCCCTTGCCTCGCGGCGTACGTACCGCGTCCAGAATGTATGCATCTCCCATGGTGACTGCTCCTTGCTCTGAGTGTTTCAAGTAATTGGACTGCTCGGACTGCTACGGTCAAACGGATCACACCGACCCGCCGGTCGCTTGCTGCACAGACCGGCGAGAGCCGGTCTGACCTGCCGAACATGATCTGGAACTGGAGCGCCGCGATGCGATGCGGCGCAAGGCTTGCCGTTCCGGCAGCGCGCGTCGAGTCGGCGCAGTGGTGGGCGTCAGGCCGTGACCGGCAGCCGCTCCGGCG
>CAXQPB010000145.1:0-12964 GCA_964225545.1 Candidatus Nitrosopumilus sp.
GGTTCGCTGTTCGGCAGCTCGCCGATGCTGTTCGGGATCTTCACCGACATCAGTCTGTGCCCTCGCCCGCGGCGCCCGACTCGCCTGCCTCTCGGACCTTGCGCGCTGCGCTCTTCACCGCGCCGAAGATCGTCTGATAGCCGGTGCATCGGCAGATCTGCCCGCCGAGGTAGTCCTTGATCTCGTCGTCACTCGGGTCAGGGCTGTGTTCGAGCAGCTCGGAGACCGACATCACGAAGCCCGGCGTGCAGAATCCGCACTGCAACCCGTGCTCTTCGATGAAGGCCTTCTGAATCGGATGAAGTGAGCCGTCGCTGGAGACGCCCTCGATCGTTTTCAGCTCCGACCCGTCGGCCTGCACGGCGAGCATGATGCAGGAGCGCACCGACCGACCGTTCCACAGGATCGTGCAGGCACCGCAGACACCGTGCTCGCATCCGACATGGGTGCCCGTGAGACCGAGCTCACCGCGCAGAAAATCGACCAGCGTGAGCCGCGGCTCGATCTCGGCCTCGTGCTCCTCGCCGTTTACGGTAACTCGGATCTTTCGCAGGTCTGCCATCTACTGCGCGCTCCCCTGGCCTGCGGCGCGGACCGCCGCCTCCGTCAACGCCCGTCGCGTCAGAACGCGCGCCAGGTCGGTCCGGTACTGCGCTGTGGCGTGTACATCGGACAGCGGCTCGTCCAGCGCTTCAATCGACTTCAGGGCCGCTGCCGCGAACACGGGTTCACCCGGCGTTTCACCGAGCAGCGACTGTTCGGCATCCACTGCCCGCATCGGCCGGTCTCCCACACCGAACATCACGATTCGCGAATCCCCGATGCGACCGGCGTCATCGAGCGTCACCGTCGCCACCACACCGGCGAGCGCGTAGTCCCCGTGACGTCGCGCCACTTCCTGCACCGAGTGACCGCTGCGTGCCGGCAGCAGCGGGAAACGGATCTCGGTGAGCAGCTCGGCCGGCTCCATGGAGGTCGTCAAGTAAGTGACGAAAAAGTCATCGACCGCGATGTCCCGCTCGCCGTCGGGGCCGAGCGTCCGGAAGGTCGCGCCGAGGGCCGCCGCCACCGCCGGCAGCTCGGCGGCTGGATCTGCGTGAACCAGTGAGCCGCCGACTGTGCCCTGGTTGCGATTCTGCGGGTGGGCGATGAAGTGCATGACGTCGTGGAGCAGGCCGAGCCGCTCGCGCACTTCGGCCGAAAGTTCCAGCGTCCGCTGGCGGGTCATCGCTCCGATCGACACCGCGCTGTCGTCGACACGGATGAAGTCCAGGTCAGGAATTCGCGCGACATCAATCAGGATACTCGGCCGCGCCAGCCGCATATTGAGCAGCGGCATCAGGCTCTGGCCGCCGGCGAGGATCTTGGCATCAAAGTCGTGCTCACCGAGCAGCGCGACTGCCTCCTCGACCGCGGTCGGCGCTACGTAATCGAATACCGGCGGTTTCATTGTCGCTGAGGACTATACGCGGCAGGCGTCCATGTCGACCGGCTTGGAACGTGTTCTAGCCGCATTGGCAGGGGCTGAAGACGGGCGCGGCGAGGCTCCGCGCGCCCGCCTGTCGCCCGGCAGACCATGCCCGCGCGACAGCACCGCCGGTCGGAGGTTGGAGAAGGGCGGGCTGACGTCTATGCTTCGCGGCCGCTGGCACCGCCGGCACTGCTGCCACTCGCCGGTCCGGGCCGACAGGCCTCGCGGCCGCGAGCACGACATCAATCACTGCGGGAGAGAACCACCACGTTGAGCGAACAGCATTTCAGCAAGCCCGCCCTGGTGATCGAGCGCGCCGGCGCCGTCGAGACACTGATCATCAACGACGCGCCCCACAACCGGCTCGGGCTGGATTTCATGGACGCGCTGGAGGCGGAGATCTCCCGGTTGGCCGGAGATCGGTCGGTACGGGCGGTAGTCATCCGCGGTGCCGGCACCGAGCATTTCTCGGTTGGAATGAACCTCAAACAGCTGGCGGCCGGCGTCGAGCGGCACGGAAGTCTCGAAGCAGTCCTGGATCAGCGACTGCGTGTTCTGGCCGCGATCGAGACTCTGCCCAAACCGGTCATCGCGGTCATGAACGGCTACTGCCTCGGCGGCGGTCTCGAGCTGCCGCTGGCCTGCCACTTCCGAGTCGCAGCCTCGGAGGGGGCGAAGATCGGGCTGCCGGAGATGGACCTCGGTTCGATCCCTGCGTGGGGAGGCACCGCACGGCTGACTCGGTGTGTGGGCCGCGATCACGCGCTCGACATCATCCTGCGGGCAAAAAAGATCTCCGGCGAAGAGGCGCTGCGCATCGGCCTGGTCAACGAGGTGTGGCCGCTCGCAGAACTGTTCGACCGGGCGCTGGCGCTGGCCGAAGAGCTGGCCGCGATGCCGGCTCTTGCCGTCGCGGGCGTACTGCGCTGTGTCGTCAGCGCGGGCGAACGCTCGCTGGCCGAGGCGCTGGCCGAAGAGCGCCGGGCGGTGATGGCTACCATGGGCACGGCCGATCAGAAGGAAGGAATGATGGCTTTCCTCGAAAAGCGCAGGCCGCGCTTCAATCAGGACTGAGCGCAGGCGTGATCCGATCATGATGCGTACCGGGCAGACCACCTCGGCAGCCGCCGAGATGTATGAGAATTTTTTCATTCCCGCGCTGTTCGGCGAGTGGCCGCCGAAGCTGGTCGATCGTCTCGCGCTCGAGCCCGGGATGCGCGCAGTCGACGTCGCCTGCGGTACCGGCATTCTCACTGTCGAGATGGCCGGCGCGGTCAACCCCGGAGGCGAGGTCGTCGGTATCGATCTCAACCCGCGGATGCTGAACATCGCGCGTCGCAAGGTCCCCGGGATCGACTGGCGTGAGGCGCCGGCCGAGCGCCTGCCGCTTCCCGACAGCGCCTTTGATGCCGTCTTCTGTCAGTTCGGCCTGATGTTCTTCGAGGACCGTCGGACGTCACTGTCGGAGATGTGGCGTGTGCTGGCTCCGGGAGGTCGGATCTGTGTGGCGGTCTGGGACGCGCTCGAGAAGACCCCGGGCTACGCTTCGGTTACGGCACACGTCGCCGACATGTTCGGTGAACAGTTCGCCGAGCCGCTTCGCCTGCCCTACTCGCTCGGCGACCCCGCGCTTGTGCGTGCTGAGTTCACCGAAGCCGGTATCGAGGAGTGCGTGGTCGAGCGCGCAGACGGTCGCGCACGTTTTGAATCGGTCCGCTCGTGGATGGAGACCGAGATCCGCGGCTGGTCGCTCTCGCGCAGCATCACCGACGCGCGCTTCGACGAGCTGGTCGAGCGCGTTTCAACCGATCTCGCCGAGTTCACCGAAACAGACGGAACGGTCGAGTTCGATCACGGTGCGCTGGTCGCGACCGCGACGCTCACGCCCGCCGCGAGCTGATCCGCGCGGCGGCAGCCGGGGACAAACCGGCGGGCTCAGCCGACCCGGCGGGCGACCTCGGCGTAGCTGTCGAGAATCGGCAACGCCTGCTCGGCTTCGACCGGCAGACCGAAGAACAGCACCCTGCTGACCCCCGCGTCGCGAAGTCGCGTCAACTCGTCGGCATCGGTCGGAGCCACGTACAGGCTGATCTCCATCGTGTCGGGATCGCGCCCGGCCTCGGTGGCCATCTTCCGGAAGGTCGCCAGATCGTCGAACAGGTCGGTGTCGCCGCGTCCGGACAGCGGGATCCAGCCGTCGCCGTAGCGCAGCGCACGCCGAATTCCCCACGGCGCGGCGCCGCCGACATGGATCGGAGGGTGCGGCTTCTGGACCGGCTTGGGCGAGGCGAACACAGGGTCGAAGTCGACGAACTCGCCGTGATACTCGGCACGCTCGTCGGTCCAGAGAACCTTCATCGCCTCGATGCGCTCACGCATGACCTTCCAGCGGCGCTCGAAGGCGAAGTCATAGTGGTTGGCCAGCTCTTCACGGTTCCATCCACCGCCGACTCCGTACAGCACCCGTCCTCCACTGATCTGATCGAGCGTCGCGACCTCCTTGGCCGTGGTGATCGGATCGTGCTGCGGGACGAGCTGGATGCCGGTGCCGAGCTTGAGCTTCGTGGTCACCGCGGCGACGGCCGTAAGCGCGATCAGCGGCGCATAGACGTCGTAGTACATCTGCGGCAGATCGGCACCGCCCGGCCACGGCGTCTCGCGCGAGCACGGAATGTGCGTGTGCTCGGCGACCCAGAGCGACTCGAACTCGCGTTCCTCGAGTGCGCGGCCGAGTTCGGCCGGCTGCATGGCGTAGGCGGTAGGAAATGTGCAGACCCCGTACTTCATGCGGCCCGGTTTGCCCGAGAGACTGGATACAGGCAAGCATCACACCGTCATGTCGGGTTCTCCACTCGAAGAGCGCAGACGGACCGCGGAGCTGCTGCGCGAGATCATCCGGGAAATCGTGACCGTCGACATCGACGACGGCGAGCTGACGTCGCTCGCCGACGCGCTTGTCCCGCTGCGCGACCGTCTCGCCGGGCTGCCGCGCATCGAGCGCGACAACAGCGGACTCCATACCCGCGAACATGCGGGCGAGCGGTACGGGCGGACGCCGCTGTACGATCGCGATCCGCTGATCGGGCTGTCCAATCCGCTGTCGCCCCCGCTGCGCGAAGTCGAGAATACCGATCGGCGACAATGGGAGGTCGTATTCGGACATGCGTACGGCGGCCACCCCGGGCTGGCGCATGGCGGATACGTATCCGCCGTCCTCGATCACGTATTGGGTGTGGTGGCGGCCGGCGACGGCGTCGCGACCATGACCGGCACGCTCACGACCCGCTTCCTGCTGCCGACTCCGCTCAACACCCGGCTCGTCTGCCACGGCAAGGTCGACCGCATCGAGGGTCGGAAAGTCTTCTGTTCGGCCGTTGTGGAAACAGACCGGGACGTGATCGCTGACGCCGAAGGAATTTACATCAGGGTCGATCCGGCGCGTTACGGATAGGCGCGGCCGCGATCGGCAGATCCGCCGGGAGCTCGTGCCGGGGTCACGCGACTACAGGAGTCTTTCATGTTTGCGACGTCCGTTGTCCTGATTGCGCTGGCTGTCTGCGTCGGCGCGCTGCCCCCGCTGCAGGCGGGAATCAACGCCACCATCTCCGGCTACCACGGGCACCCGCTGTGGGGCGCGTTCACGAACACAGTGGTGGCGACGCTGACGCTCGGGGTCGCGATCCTCATCCTGCGTGTCCCGCTCGTCGACCTGCGCACGCTCGCACAGGCTCCAGCGTGGAGCTGGGTGGGCGGTCTGCTTGGTGCGACGATGGTCTTCAGCGCGATCATGATCGCGCCCAAACTCGGTGCCGCGACCTACGTCTCAGCAATGGTCGTAGGGACGGTGACGGCGTCGATGCTCATCGATCATTTCGGGCTGGTCGGCTTCAAGCCCCACCCGCTCGGCATCCAGCGACTGCTCGGCGGCGTGCTGGTGGTGCTCGGGATGCTCCTGGTCCAGAGCGAGTGACCAGAGCGAGTGAATGCCGTTCGGTTTTTCCGGCCGCAAAGGCCGGGCATACGATTCTGGTCGCGCGCGCCCGACTCTGGCATTCTTTGGTGACGATGAGACATCTGGCATTGACAGCTCTGCTTCCGCTGGCGATTGTGGCCGCCGGCTGCTCTCCGCAGCCTGAAGACAGCGCGCCGCGCGACGAGCCCGCTCGAGCGGCGGCTCCCGCGGAGCCGGTGAACCCGAAACAGACGGCCTTTCTGTCCGCCTGCATCGAGGCACAGGGGATGGACCGCTCGACCTGTGAGTGCATCGCCAGGCGAGCGATCAGTGAACTGAACGACAGCGCCTTCGCCTTCGTTGTCGCCACGCTCAATCGCGATCGACCGGAGATCCGCCGGCTGCAGGACAGTCTGGACATGCAGGACGCCCTGGCGGCAGGAAGGTTCATGTCGAAAACGCCGGACGAGTGCACGGAGAAGGCCGGCTGAACCCGGCTGTGTCAGAACGGTCCCATGCGCGTCGAATCTCTGTACTGCCCGAACTGCTCAGCAGGCTTCTCGCCGACGACGCGTAAATGTCCGGCTTGCTCGGTGCCGCTGGTCGCCGCAGCAGATTTCCGCGATCCACGTTCCGGCTTCGAATCGAGCACAGCGTACGACGACGACTCGATGGGCGCGCCGCCGCTCGACCCGAGCGGGCTGCCCGAGCTGCGAACCGACAAGCCCATGCCTCTGGCCATTCTCGACGCGGTGCTTCGTCGGGACGAGGAGGACGCTCGTGCGGCGGGACGGTCGGAAAAAGCGAACGCACCGAACGAGCAGCCCGAGGGGACCTCGTTGCCGCGGGGCATTCTGTTCATCATCGGCATGATCCTGTTCACGCTGTTGCGAATGCTGTTCGGCGGTTGATGCCGCGCGAAGTCATTTCAAGCGTCCGCTTGCCGATCTCCGAAACGCGAAAATTCCAGCGCGCGGAATGTTGAGAAAAAACCGCAAAGGCCCCTTCCCCGCAGGCCACTTCGTGATAGGGTCGAAGCTCTGCGCGCGCGGCGATGCGACCGCAGCGCCCGGTGCCCGTTCGAACAACGGAGGAAGTGGCTTGGATCCAGAAACGGAACTCTTCGCCCCGCATCACGGTAACGGCCGTTCGGCCGTAGAGATCGCCATCGAGAAGAACGGCTGGCATCTCGTTACTGTTCCGGAATCGCCGGAATCTCCCGGCTGGGCCTTTACCGTCGGACTTCAACACAGCCACGCTCATCCCGAAATCGTCATCGTCGGCTTGCCTGCCGAGACCATGGAAGCAATCCTCGAGGCGCTGGCCTCCGACATCGCACACGGTGCGCAATACCGCTCGGGCACGACCTCGGCGGGTGTGCTCGAAGATCTGACCTGCGAGTTCCGCGCTGTCGACCCGACTCGCCACGAAAATTATCTCGCCGCGGCCAGCCGGTTCTACGGCGATCAAAGTTTCACCGCTGTTCAGTGCGTGTGGCCGGGACCGGACAACCGGATGCCTGACGCAGGCGGTGCAGAGCCGATGCTCGCCGAGCTGCAGCCGCTTCTTCAATCCCCGCACCCCTGACGCTTCGCAACCGCCGGCGCTGTCGCGTCATCCTGAACTGTCGCGTCATTCCGGATTTGGACTCATCGGGCCCGTTGCTCTAAACGGGACCGATGCCAGTCCAGCATCTCGACGCCTCCGCAACTTCGGAGCAGATCGTTACCATTCTCGAGCGCGACGGCGCCGTCATCATCGACAACCTCGTCGATCCGGCAGTGATGGACCGCGTTCACGCGGAACTCGAGCCTTTCATCGCAGCCACAGCGACCGGTACGGACGACTTCAGCGGCGCGCATACGCGCAGAACCGGAGCATTGATTGCGCGCTCAGAGACCTGCCGCGACCTGGTCATGAACGAGACGATCCGCGGTGCGGTCTCCGGACTCCTCGCCCATGCGACGACCTACCAGCTCCATCTGACGCAGGTCATCTCGATCGGTCCGGGATCCGACCCGCAGCTCATCCACCGCGATCAGTGGGCCTTCGACTTCTTCCCGTTCCCGCGGGGCTACGAAGTCCAGTGCAATACCATCTGGGCGATGTCGGACTTCACCGAACTCAACGGCGCGACGCGAGTGGTTCCGGGCAGCAACAAACTCGAAGACGGCCTGAACTTCGAGATCGGCGACAGCGAACCCGCCGAGATGACCAAGGGCTCGGTGCTGATCTACAGCGGGAGCGTGTACCACGGCGGCGGTCCGAACCGCAGCGACGCGACACGCTACGGCGTCAACATTACCTACAATGTCTCGTGGCTGCGCCAGGAAGAGAACCAGTACCTTTCAGTGCCGAGGGAAATCGCCGCGACGCTGCCCACCGATCTGCTTCGTATGATGGGTTATGCGCGGGGCGCCTACGCGCTCGGCTACATCGATGACCTGCGTGATCCGATCGAAGCCGTCAAACCGGGGGCGGGAAACACCGGCCTCGGTGAGGGCGTGACCACCGAATCGGTTACCGGCGAGGTCGAGCGTCAAAAAGACCGCATCGAGCGCGCCTGACCGCCGCGCTCCGATCCGCGACGTCAGCGCCCGCTGCGCACTCGTATCAGGCGACGCGAGGAGATAGCCTCCCGCCGACCATGCAGTACGAGCAGATTCTTTACGAAGTAAACGAACCCGTCGCGACAATCACACTGAACAGGCCTTCCGCCTTGAACGCGTGGACCTCATGGATGGGCGCCGAGGTGAAGCACGCCGTCGCTCGCGCGGAGGACGACCCTGCGGTCGTCGCCATCGTCATCACCGGAGCCGGACGCGGTTTCTGCGCGGGCGCGGATATGAAGAACCTCGACGCGCTCAGCCAGGGAGGGTCGATCGAGTCGATGCCCGACGAGCTGTCGGATGCAGACCCCGGCGACGCGTCGATGGGCGAGGACTTCCGCGGCGCGTACACGTGGATGCTGTCGGTCCGCAAACCGATCGTCTGTGCGATCAATGGGCCGGTCGCCGGCATGGCGGTACCGATCGCGCTGTGCTGCGACCTGCGCTTCGCCTCGGACCGGGCCGTGATCACGACATCGTTCTCGAAGCGCGGGCTGATCGGCGAGTGGGGAATCTCATGGCTGCTGCCGCGGCTGGTTGGCCCGGCACACGCGCTCGATCTGATGTTTTCCAGCCGCAGGGTCGATGCGGAAGAGGCGTGCCGAATCGGCCTCGTGAACCGGGTCATCCCGCACGATGAGCTGATGGGAAAAACCCGCGAGTACTGCGAAGAGCTCGCCGCCAACTGCTCGCCGGCTTCGATGATGATCATGAAGCGCCAGGTCTACCAGCAGCTCACGGAGTCGCTCGGACCTTCGGAGAAGGAGGCCGTCCAGTTGATGGTCGAGAGTTTCAAGCGACCCGATTTCCGCGAGGGAGTGCGGTCGTTTCTCGAGAAGCGACCACCGGCGTTTCCTCGGGTTTAGCCGCCGCTCACGGCGGGTGCGGCGCTCACCGACTAGCGCCGCGGGTCGGTCCAGCGAAAGGTCGAGACCTTGCCGTCGAGCCCGTTGCCGCCGGAGTAAAACCACACGTTCTCCGAGCCCTCGAGGGTTTTGTGCGGGTACTCGAAGGACCCGACGCAGACCGGCTCGTCGGTCCCCTTGATGAGCACGAAGTAGTCGTCATCGGTCGTCGCCTGCGGCGAGTCGAACACGGAGACGATCGTACCCGCCGGGCCGTACACTTTCATCGAGCGCGCTTCATCGTTTTTCCAGCAGCCGCGCATCCGCGCATCCGGCGCCGTGCAGCACGAGCTCCGGTCGAAGCCGACGCTGCAACGATTGCCCTCGAAGAAGATCACGCAGGCCTTGTCTTCTGCCTGAGCCGTCGAGCCCCCGACAGATCCGTAAAGCACGGGTGAAGAAGTCACGATGAAAGCAGCGATCACGACCGCGCCGAACCGTCGCCGGCTCCGCGTCGTGCCTGTCAGGAAGTTCTGTTTTTCAGACCGGTCTGTTGTCGCCGCCATCGCGCCCTTCACCTCCGACCCAATCCGGGTGGGCGGAAGCTAGCACGACAGAGCCCGGGCGAAAACCGGACCGCTTCAGACCGGCTGTTGCAGTCCGCAGGCCGTCGCGACCTCGTCGCGGTACGACTTCCATGCGCCGAGACACTCGGCCATCGAGTCAACGACGGCCTCGCGGATATCCTCGCCGACGTGGTCGAGAACCACGCGCCACGCCGAGGCGCGATGCAAGCCCTCGACCTCACGGTGGGCCTTGGTCAGCGCGAGGTGCTCGAGCGGCAAGCCGTAGTGTACGACGAGCGGATGTTTCTCCAGCGGGGTCTCGGGCCTGCGCGGCGAATCCTCATCGAGCTCGCCGCGCTCGTAACTGGTGCCCTCGACAAACAGCGTGGTCACCGCCGCTGCGACTTCCCAGCCGCGCCGCTCGGTGCAGTCGTCGAGAACATCGCGGTACGCGCGGGCCGCGGGAAGCAGATCGATCGAATCGAAACGTGTGACATCCATTCCGAGCCCGAGCGGATACTGCAGAAACAGCTCGGGGTGAGGACGCCCGGCCACCAGGCCGCCGGTCTCTTCCTCGAACAGGTTCTCTGCCAGCTCCCGGCGTGCCGGAGCGAACGGGCATTGGATGTAGGCGCGTCCGATCAGGATCGGGAAGTCGCGGACGTAGGTCTCGTACTCCTGCTCGAAGTGGACATGGAGACGGTCGAGCGGGACCAGGCCGGTGGTGAAATGCTCCCACGCCCAGTGGTCCTTCTCCTCCATGACGTCGAGCAGGCGCTCGCGAAAATCGACGGAGTCCATGCTCTCGACTTTAGCAGCTCCGCAGGCGCCGCGTGTCGAGAACGCCGTTCGGCGATTTTTCCGCCCTTGATCCCTCGCCTTCCGCCCGGACCGACCTGCCGCTGCCAGCTGTCTCCTCTCCCGTTTCGCGCCGCCGATCCGGCCCGGCCCGGCGCCCGCGCCTGCCCGGCGTCGCGGCCCTCCCCGAAGCTGTGCCGGCATGCTAGAGACAGCATCTGTCGGAGACGAGCCGGTGGGAGAACCGGCAAAAACTCCGAAATTCAGCGAATCGTAATCACGAAATCACGGATACGGCGCGAAGGAGCATCAGGACCTCAACATGAGCTGGACGCAATGGAAGCAGGTCGAGGGGGACGGACTCGAGTTCGAAGAGATCCTCTACGAGAAGAAATCGCATGAGGGCCTCGAGGGCGGGGTCGCGCGGATCACGCTGAACAAACCCGAGAAGTACAACGCAATGACGCTGCGGACCGTCGATGAGATGTTCCGCGCTTTTTACGATGCGAATCACGATCCGATGATCGGCATCATCGTGATCGCAGCCGCCGGCAAGAACTTCGGCGCGGGCGGGGATGTCGAGTGGGAGAAGTGGGGTCTGCGTGAGGCGTTCTACAACCGTTACCCCCACAACCGGCTCATCCGCAGCTCACGCAAACCGGTGCTCGCCCAGGTTCAGGGATACTGCATCGGCGGCCACAACCACATGGCCTACTGCTGCGACTTCACGATCGCCTCCGAGTGCGCGAAGTTCGGCCAGGCCGGCCCGCGCGTATCGAGCCCTGCCGACGGATTCTTCGTGCCGTACCTGACCAAGGTCGTGGGCGCGAAGAAAGCGCGTGAGATGTGGATGCTCTGCCGCCGGTATACCGCCGAGCAGGCTCTTCAGATGGGGCTGGTCAACGAGGTCGCGCCGCGCGAGAAACTCGAAGAGACGGTTGATTCGTTCTGCGAGGATCTTCTCAAGGCGAGTCCCGGCTGCATCGAGATCCTCAAGGCGGCGTTCGATCAGGAGATGGACGGCTACGCGGAGATGGGTCTGTACTCCGGTCAGATGTACTCGGACTGGTTCGACAGCCCCGAGGGTCAGGAAGGGGCGCGCGCCTTTACTTCGCAGCCGCGACGCGAGCCGGCCTACTGGCCGATCCGCCGTCGCGACGCCGAGGCTCGTCGGGAACTCAGCGAGGAGTTTGAGCAGAGCGAGAACGACGAAACGTAGAAGCGCGAAATCGGCGCCTGCATCGATCGGGGTTGTACGCCCCCGAATGCGACAGCCCGCCGCACGACGGATTGCGTCAGGCCGGATGGCGAATATCCAGCGGAATTGCAGAGTTCCGGCGCAGACGGGGGGCTGAACAGCCTGAGCACGCCTCCCGGAGGCCGTGGGGATTGTCACGCAGCAGCAGCCGGTGTCACTGTCGAGTTTTTGTATGGTGGTGGATGCAAAAAGAATTCTGGTCGTAGAAGACGAGCCCGTACTCGCGAACGCGGTCGTCGAGGTCATGCGCGTCAGTTTTGACGCGAATGTCGACCTCGCCGCCAGTGGTGAGGCCGCAGACAATCTGTGCCGCGACAACGAATACGACCTTGTCGTCCTCGACTGGACGATTCCGCCACCGAGCGGGATCTCGCTCCTCAGAGCCTGGCGCCGGGCCAATGAAGTCTTTCCGGTCCTGATCCTGAGCGGTCACGATGAGGTCGAGGTGAAGGCAGCGTCGAGCGAGTACGGTGCCGACGCGTACCTCACCAAGCCCTTCTCTCTCGCTGACCTGCGCGAACAGGCGCGAGCACTGCTGAACCCGAACACCCTTTCCTGACTCCCCCGGCCCGAACAATGTCCGACTCGATCGCCGCACAGAGAGCCTCCATCGACCCCGGCCATCGTGGCTGGTACTGGATCCCGGTCGTCCTGCTCGCGCTCGGGATCGGCTCGATCCTCATGCTGCTGGCCAGCGACTGGGTTCGCGGCCGTCTGATGGAACACGACATCTACCTGGCGCGGGCGGTCGGGCAGATCCAGACGAATACGGCGGTCGCGCATCTATGGGTCGAAGAGCTCGTGACCGGCGACGCCGTGGATCGCTCCGAGATCGGCGAACACCTCGCGCAGGCGAAACGACTGATCGTCGACATCGAGAGCAGCACGCCTTCCTCCGGTCTCGGTAAGCTGTTCGCGTCCGAAGAAGACGAACCGATCGCCCGTCTCGCCGCCACCGCTCGGCAACGACTCGACAGCTTCACGGAGATCTCCAAACGGCGTGAGGACGGCTACGCGATGGGCAGCCCCGTCGGGATCGGTTCTCCGATCGACGTTCGCTACGACCAGGTCTTTCAGGAGCTGTTCACCGACCTGCACGCGCTCGAGCAGCTTCTCGAGTCGCGTCTGCTCAGCTCCGAGGCTCGCACCAACGCCGCCGTCAGACTCATCCTCGCAGTCTGGTCTCTGATCGTGGCGTCGTCCGCAGCCGCGATCTTCAACCGCGAGCGACACCGTCGCGAGGCCGAGGAAGCACTGCACCGCAGCGAGGAGCAACTTCTGCAGGCGCAGAAGATGGAGGCGGTCGGCCGGCTCGCTGGCGGGATCGCCCACGACATCAACAATCACCTCGCGGCAATGACCGCTCAATGCGAGCTGGTCAAAATGGGCGCGGACGAGAGAGATCCGGTCTGCGGAAAAATGGACGCGGTGATCCAGACCGCAGGCAAGTCCGCCAGCCTGATTC
>CAXQPB010000146.1:0-16742 GCA_964225545.1 Candidatus Nitrosopumilus sp.
ACGCAGCTGCGCTAGAGTGATTTTTCGAGCTGCTCGAGAACCCGCCAGCGACGATGGTGTCCGCTGCCGTCCATCCAGATGACGACCCGAACGGTGCCGTGCTCGGCGCTGTCGAGATAGGCGACCAACGATCGGACATCACGCAGCGTTCCGGTCTTGTGGGGGACGCCGTCTTCGAGCGGCAGCAACAGCCGATCCTGTTCGAATCTCGCCAGAACCGAGGCCAGAGCCGACGGTGTGGCGCGATTCGAACGTGAGATCCCCGAGCCCTCTGCGACGACCATTCCCAGAAGATCGGGCCGCTCGGCGATGTATCGCTTCGCCGTGCGAACCGACTTCTCGATCGTGGCAGGCGCTCCCTCTGCGGCCGCTCCAACCGCAAGAAAGAGCTGGTTGGCGATGTAGGTGTTGGAGAACTCGAGCATGGCAGCGACGTTTTCGCCGACCGTACGACTGCTGCGGTGCACGTAGATCGGTCGGCTGCCATCCGCAACCTTGCGAGACGCGATGCCGTCGCCGACGGTCAATCCCGCCTCGCGCAGCTTGACGGCGAGAATCTGTGCCGCGTGGCGGCGAATCTCCTCTGGCGAGTGTCCGAGATTCAGACGCTCGGTGCCGCGTATGCCATGACGGCGCGCGACGGCGATTGCCGTCGGCGTGATCGGCGTCTGCGGTTCCGCGGACACGTAACCGTTACCGACACGCCGTACGTGGATCGTATTGAAATTCACCGCGAGCGCCGAGTTGTGCGCGTCGTAGGGGTTGCGGGACGTGCCGACACCCGGCACCCGAAGTCCCTCCTCGAAGTAGCTGTCGTCAACAGCGACGCCGACCGGCGCCACACCGCTCAGCCGTGCCGCGAGGCCGGCAGCAGCGCGCGCGATCTCCTCGGACACGAGGTAGGGATCACCGTAGCCACGGACGACGACCCAACCATCCACGAGATGGAACTCGGTGCGGAAGCGAGCGTCGAACCCGAGATGCTCGCGGACCAGCAATGCCGTAAAGACCTTCAGTGTCGACGCCGGTACGAATGAACGTGTCGCGCCGATCGCCAGCACCGGGATCTCGTCGTCACCGACTGCATAAGCGATCTCGCCGGAGCGCAGGTGCGAACGGACTCGCGCGCCCAGATCTTCGGAAGCCGATGCGCTGAGAGTCCAGCCGGCGCACAGCAGCACCCCAGCGGCAAGAGCACGGGAAAGAGCAGGGGAAAGCCTCGACCCGACCATCAGCACCAAGAATAGCCCGGTCGGGCTGTCACGGGCGAATCCTGCGCAGCGCCAGGGCATGGCCAGGCCGGCGCGAAACTCGACTTGAACCTCCTCCGGCGGCGTGGGCAGTATTGCGGCTGCATGCCTCGCCTCCGGCCCTCCTGCCCGGCCCTCCTGCCGACAGCCCTGATCCTGCTGCTGGCTTCCCCATGCCCGGCCCAGCCGGTTCGCAGCATCGATCTCGCCCAAGTCGATACCGCCGAAGGAGAGCTGCGCCGCGTCCACGGCTGGACCGGCAGCGGCGTTTTGGGGGTCGCCGTCGCCGGCGGACAGGACTGCGACGGCGACGGTCGTGCCGATTATGCGATGGCCTCCATGCTGGCGTCTCCGCTCGGGCGTACTCGCGCCGGAGAGGTCTACCTGGTCTTCGGCGACGGCACGACGTCCGGCACGATCGACACCGGCGTCGTGCAGCCCGAAGTCCTTCGCATTCTCGGCAGCGGCGAACTCGAAACCGCCGGCAGCGAGCTGTGGATCGACGATGTGACGGGCGACGGTATCGGCGACCTGCTCATCGCACGCCAGAACTACCGTCCCGACGACCAGCGTCCCGGAGCGGGCGCGCTGACGATCGTGGCCGGAGGTCCGGCGTTGCGGATGCTCGCCGAATCGCTGGAGCCGCTCGATCTGGCAGCCGTCGGTCCGGAACTCGCGATGACCACATTCACGGGCGCTGCCGCGCTCGATCGCCTTGGAATCTGGATGCGCACCGGAGACGTCAGCGGCGATGGGATCCACGACATCGTTGTCGGCGCCGACCAGGACAGCGCCGGTGGTTCGCACCACGGCGGCGCGACGTATGTGATTCGCGGCGGCGCCGCGCTGACGAACGCAGGTCGAATCGATCTCGCGTCGTTCGGTTCGACCGCGCTCGCCGGGGACATTGCGAGGATCGAACCTCCGGCGCCCGCGAGCGAGTTCCATATGGGCGCCACCTGTCAGGTCGCGGATCTCGACGGCAACGGGCGCGCGGAGGTGCTCACCGCGGCCGCGCTCAACCGGGCAGGCGCGTCGGTTGCGCCCGCCGGAACCGACCCCTCCGATACCCATGGCGCGGGCGGCGCGGTCAACGGAGAGCTGTACATCGTATGGGATGACAACTTCCCGAGCGGTCCGTGGCCGGCAGCGTATACCTTCACGATCGATCAGGCGCCCGGCACCGTTTCGATTCTTCGCGGCGCGACGCCGAACGTCTCGTTCGGCGAAGAGATTCTCGGCGGTCTCGATTACGACAACGACGGCACCCCCGACCTTTTTGTGGGGGACATCGTCGGCGACTTCAGCCGCGAGAGAATCGGCTCGGGCAGCGGCCACCTCCTGTACAACGCTGCGACGCTCGGCGGTCGCGAGATCGAACTCGGAGCGCTGCCCGTCGATCTCCGCATGACCACATTCCTCGGCGCTGCCGCGCGCGATATCGCGGCCGATACGGCTCTCCACGGCGACTTTGACGGCGACGGCATCGATGACCTCGCCTTCAGCTCACCCCAGGCCGACCCGCTGGCCCGTTCGAACGCCGGCGCGGTTCATATCTTCCTCGGCAAGGCCGGCGGCTTCCCCGCGTTGATCGATCTCGCCTCTCCGCCGCCCTCCGCCGAGGTCGCGCTGGTCGAGATTGTCGGCGCCAGCGGCCGTGCCGGAGAGGACCGCGGCGACACGCTTGCCTACAGCGCTGCCGCGGGCGATGTGGACGGCGACGGTCGGATCGATCTGATCACCAATGAGATGAAGGGCAATGGTATCGCACCGACCGCCCTGGATGTCGGCAACCTCGTCGTCGTGAGCGGTGACCTCGTTGCCGGCAACGACGATCCGCCCGCGTGTTCGCCGCAGCCGTTGCCGGACTGCGAAACAGCGACGTCGGGTAGAACCCGACTGCGCATCATTGATCGCACGGCACGCGTCCGTGACCGCTTCCACTGGCGCAGACCCGGAGGCACCGCGACCGGCATCGATTTCGGTAACGCGCTCGACAGCGAGACGACCGGCTATCGGGTTTGCTTGTACGACGCGGGCAGCGACAACGCGGCGCTCACGGATGCATACATCCCTGCAGGGGGTAGATGCGGTGGCAGGAACTGCTGGCGCGCAGACGCTGACGGGTTTATCTACAGGGACCGGACCGGTCGGCGTTCAGGGATCACCTCCCTTCGACTGGGCCGAACAGCGGATGACAAATCGATGCTGAGACTGAAAGCGATCGGCTCACAGTTCACGACGCCCGGCCCGCCGCTCCACCTGCCGGCGATCCTCCAATTCATCGTCGAAGACGGGGTCCGCACAGACTGCCTGCAATCCGTGTTCACCACCGCGGCCGTCAATGAAGATGGCCGTATGCGCGCCGAAGCGCCGTGAAGAGTTCGTCCGACACCCTGCGCTACAGCGCCGGTGCGCGAGCGGCCCATCTCACTGCCGACAATCCTCTGCGCGCACTCACCGAGGTCATCTCGGCCGTGCCCGAAGGGATCAATCTCGGCCAGGGAGTCTGCGACCTCGACACTCCCGGTCCACTGGTAGACGGTGCGGTCGACTCGATTCGCGGGGCTGACCGACAGACCTACACGCATTACTCGGGACTGCCCGAGCTGAAAGCGGCCATTCGCGCCAAACTCGCGCGCGATAACGATCTCACCTTCGACGACGACCAGATCCTGGTCGCCTCGGGTTCATCCGGTGCGATGTACGCCACCGCGCTTGCGCTGCTGGATCCCGGAGATGAAGTGATTCTGTTCGAGCCCTTCTACTCCTACCACTACTCGACGCTGCTGCTCCTCGGGCTGATCCCGGTCACGGTGCGCCTCGACCCGGCAACTCTCGCTCTCGACACCGACGCGTTGCGCGCAGCTCTGGGGCCGCGGACGCGAGCGGTGATTCTCAACACGCCGGCCAACCCGACGGGCAAGGTCTTCACACGCGAGGAGCTCGAGTTGATCGGAGACTTGCTCGACGGCACGCCGATCCGTGTGCTGACCGACGAGGTCTACGAGTATCTGGTCTACGATGGGCGACGCCACATCTCGCCGGCCTCTGTTGATTCACTGTCCGCGCGCACGCTGACGATCGGCAGCTTCAGCAAAACATTCTCGATCACCGGCTGGAGAGTCGGGTACGTGGCCGGAGCGGCTGAGGCCGTCGAGCTTGCCGGCCGGGTGTTCGACCAGCTCGCCGTGTGCGCCGCCCGCCCCATGCAGCGCGGCGTCGCGCGCGGACTCGAGCAGCTCGATCACTCGTTCTACCGGGCATTGCGCGAGGGGTACCAGGCAAAGCGCGACCGGTTCTGCGCCGCGCTCAC
Organism: Candidatus Nitrosopumilus sp.; assembly: GCA_964225545.1. GTDB lineage: Bacteria > Desulfobacterota > Binatia > UBA1149 > SPBQ01 > SPBQ01. Next base: position 4,567 of record CAXQPB010000146.1, read on the forward strand.
GCGTGCCGGCTTCGAGGTGTCCCCTCCCCAGGGTGCGTACTACGTGCTCGCCGGCTATCGAAGGGTGCTCGGCGATATCGAACCGTTTGACGCCGCGATGACACTGATTGACCGGATCGGAATCAACGGCGTACCCGGGCATGTCTTCCACGCACCCACCACGGGACCGCAGCAGCGCCCGGCCGGTCCATCGACGCGGCCATCGCCGGACACATCACCGATCCGGACAATCCGCTTTCACTTCGCGGTCGACGACCCGGTGCTTGACGAGGTCTGCTCACGTCTCGATTCGCTCGAAGCCTGAACCGGCGAACGATTTCTCTTAACTGCGCAATGCGGTGAGAGTCATTCCGCCGCATACGCTCCAGGCAAGACGCGCGCAGAGGTTCGTTCTATGGGCTTTTACGATGACCGCATACTTCCCCACGTGATCAACCTGGCGTGCGGTTCGAAACCGATCCGCTATCAGCGACGCAAGGTCGTCCCGCAGGCGCAAGGCCGGGTGCTCGAGGTCGGCATGGGATCGGGCCTCAACCTCGACTACTACGACCCGTCGAAGGTCGAGTTCGTGTGGGGACTCGAACCGTCACGCGGAATGCGGCGCAAGGCCGAAAGCCGGTTGGCATCGGCGCCGTTCGAGGTGAAGTGGCTCGACCTGCCCGGCGAGCAGATCCCGCTTGAAGACAACAGCGCGGACACAGTGCTGCTGACCTACACTCTGTGCACGATTCCCGACTGGCGAACCGCTCTCGAGGGAATGCGCCGCGTCCTCAAACCCGGCGGCAAGCTGATTTTCTGTGAACACGGCGAAGCGCCCGACGAGTCGGTGCGACGCTGGCAGGCCCGCATCAACGGAATGTGGGGAGCGATCGCAGGCGGCTGCAATCTGAACCGTCCGGTCCCGCGCTTCCTCGAAGAGGGCGGGTTCCGCGTCACCGAGCTGGAGACAATGTATGTCCCGGGCACGCCGCGTGTGGCCGCATTCACCTACTGGGGCACGGCGGTCGCGTCCTGAGCCTCAGGACGCGGTCCCCAGTGAGGCCCGTGCCCGTCTGACGAGGGTGACCATCTCGCGTCGCGCGTCTTCGGACGTCGAGATCGGCTGATCGAATGCCAACCGGACCGGTCGCGGTCCGCGCTCGGTGACGGCCGACATCTCGAATCCGTACCGATCGACACCGACCATGCTCGCTTCACTGGTGTCGGTGGCTCGACTGAAAGCCCGGCAGAACTCGACCAGCGCATCGGCATGGTCGGCGTTCATGTGGTCGATGATGCCACGCGCATGCTCGGCGATCGGGTCCGGCCGACTGTCGCGCCAGTCATCAATCTCGACCCATGACATTCGGCCGTACCCGCCGATGTAGCGGATCGACTCGACGTCGATCTTCCAGAACGCGAAATCCGAGAAGTCGATATAGTACTGCGCATTCGGATGGGCTTGGAGGTAGGCCTCGCGCGCCGCATCGCGCTCGTCGCCCTTGCCAAGTCGCCTCGCGTGACCGAGCAGAGTGACGCGCCCGTTGGCCAGCGGGTCGATCTCGCCGCCCTCGGCGACGAGGAGGGAAGACCTCGGGTCGCCCAGCAGATTTTTCGTGTGCTCGGCCATTGTGCTGATGAAGAACACCGGATCGGCACCACTCATCGCGAAGGTTACGAACGACCCGTACGGGAAGCCGGCCTGCTCCCTGGCGATGGTGCACAGCGTGCCGGTGCCGATTCCATCGACCAGGGTGCGCGCTCTTTCACCATGCGTTGGTGTGGCTACGCTCAGATCGTACAGCGGGTCCTCGACCTGATCGGCCGGGCGGGCATGCGCGTCGTTGCTCACTCGAATCTCTCCATTTGCGTCGCTGAAACCTGGCGGATCGCTGAAACTTCAAACGGCGGTAGTGTAACGGGGAGGCTTCGGTGTTCCGAGCGTCCCCGTCGTGAGGGCCGAACCCCTTGACGGGCGAAGGTTCTACTTGCTAGCGTTCTTGCCGGTAGAAAGAACCCGGAGGTTTCATCATGCAAGTACTCGCGTTCTTCCTCGCAGTCGGCGTGTCTCTCGGCTTCCTGTTCGCGGTCATACGACTCTCTCACCGTTGGGAGTGATCGTCACTGTCCCGCGCCGCTCTCTGCCCTGTCGTACGAGCGTTCAGTGTTCGTGGCCCGGGAAGTGCCCGAGAGCCAGCCCGGCCAGCTTACGGGTCCGCTCATCCGGATGTTCTTCGTGAACCTGCTTGAGCAGCTGCGTGCCATCCATGCCGGCGAAACCCAGCGCGATGACCGCCCCGTCGCTCTCGTTGCGAGTGTAGGCGTCGTTCTCGTCATAGATTCGAAGCTTCAGCAGCGGAACGATCACCGCCCCCTCACGACCGATTCGCGTGGCGATCTCGGTCCGGGCTGCATCGTCCTCGTCTCCCAACCCCCTCAGCGCCGCCTCGTATGCCTGCGCGCCGAGCGCGTCCAGCAGGCGCTCGACAATCGCCCGACGCACAGCGGCTGAAGGGTCGCTTTCGATCAACGGGGTGAGCTGCTCGAGCAGCAGTTCTCCGTCCGACGAGTCGGCAAAGCGGACCCCCACCAGCCGCAGCTCCTGCCGTTCACTGGAGAGCATCTGTTTTGTCTCTTCGGCGGACAGTGCGCCGTCGATACGAGCCAGCGCGCCGAGCGCCGCTGCATCGATCGGCGGCGGCCCCGATGCGAGCCGCTCCAGCTCAGGGCGTGCGGCCTCGAGACGACGCTGACCGGCAAGGTCGAGAACACGAACACGTAACTCGAAAGAGAGCCGTTGATCTGCGGCAATGCGTACCAGCGCGATCTGGGATCCATCGGCGAGTCGTGTCGCGAGATCCTCGCAGGCGGCGAGAGTCGCGAGCGCCTCGTTGGCAAGCCCCGGCGCTGCGACCGCTACCAGGTCAACGATGTAGGCAAGTCCTGCCGCACGCTCGCGTTCGCGGGGAGCCATCAGGAGGTAATGCTCCAGAGCATACGCCGAAGCCTGGCTCGGGTTGCGGACAAAGGCGTCGCCGCGACTCTCGAGCAGCAGTACACCGCTGCGCTGTGCCGGGGTCGGCAGCCGCTTGCGCCATATCGAAGTGGTGGGAAGCGAAGTCAGGCTGACCAGTACGCGGTCGTCCCTGGCAAATCGCACTGCTCGGGAGGGCGAGAGTTCTTCCCAGACAAAACGGATGGTCGAGCCGGCTCTCAGCCCGGACCCCGGAAATGCCTGCTCGATCCGCAGATCGGCGATGTAACCGCTTCGGTCCAGGCGCTCCGGTTTGCCGACCCGGCCCGTTACCAGTCGGCTTCCGCGGCGGGCGCTTTCGAGCACTCCGCGTTCGCCGCGGGCCGAGGGCCTGGCCGCAGGCTCCGCGCCCGGCTCCGCGGGCGCCGGGGCCGACACCGGCGCGGACGCGGCGGACGGAGCGTTCACCGGAGTCGGGTCATCGCCGTCCGCTGCGAACGCGGGCCGCGAGACCTGAACCGCGAACAGGACCCCGGCCGCGACTGCCAAAGCGCGCGCGCCGCGCGCCGTCACGGTTCCGACGGCCCCTGGAAGCCAGGCGTGCCGTCGGCGTCGACGTAGAGCGCGTTTGTCCCGCCCAGAGCCATCACGCCCTGTTCACCGAGATTGCCGTCGAGAAGATCCGCCAGCGTAGTATTGCTGCCCGAGTCGAGATTGCGCGGGTAGATCGGGAACATCGGATTCGAGACGCCATCGGTCCCTTTGACCACGACCGTGAACCAGGTGTCGCCGGCCAGGTTCGGGAACGGCACGGTCACCGTCGTGCTCAGCCGGGTCGCGCCCGGAATACCCGGGAAAACATCGGTCGATACCACCGTGAAATCGACTCCGGCGTTCAGCGTCACGGCCGGTGTAGAGCTGTAAAGCTCAGGAACATCGGGCTGAGTCGGCGCGGGGATGGTCGTCGCGTTGGCGTAGACCTCGATCCGATCGTACGGGGCCCAGGCCGGGGCCTGCACATCGATCTCCAGTTCAACGCCTTGAACCGGATCGGTGATCGCGACCAGGGTGTCGCCGCTGAGGGTCAGATCAGCAACCAGAGCCGCATTCTCCACCGCGACGAGGCGTGTCTGGACGTAGACCCCCTGCCCTCCAGTCAGCTTGCCGGCATGAACCGACTGTGCGACCTCGGCGTCGGAGATCGAAGCCGGGTCGTCAGTGGACGAAGCTGTCCAGCTGCGCGCACCCGAACCGGTCAGCCTCGTGTACCGATGCGTGTCGGTGTCCGCGATGAAGGTGCTGGGCAGGCCCTGGTTCAGGAGGTTGTGCCAGATTCCCATGCGCTCATCGAGGAACTGCGACTGGTTGCCGCGGTCCGAGCCGTTCCACAACTCGAGCGCCGGGAAATGATGGAAAAGGTTCCCCGAGCCCGGGTCCAGTCGGTAACGGAGCTTACCCGCCGCGTCGAGTGATGAGACCGGAGGGACCAGACCGGTATCGATCTGCAGCGGCACGAAGTGGGAGTCGATGTGCGCTATCTGGACAACCGTATCCGCCGTCGCATTCGGGTTGCCGAGAATGATGGCGTCCGTCTCCGCGGGTGTCGCGATATAACTTCCATACTCGACGAAGTCCTCGCCGACAGCCGCAGCACGGCCCCAGTCTGACGAGCCGCCCGAAGGACGGCTGGGATCGACCGTCATCGGGTAGACAATGTAGTGGCCCGAATCCCAGGTGGTGACCTCTTCTCCGATGGTCGAACCGAGGAACGAAGCGAAGCCCAGTGCGGTAATCTCGGGATCGAGATCGGTGTGGGCGTGGTGGTCGGTCATCACCAGGTTGTCAACGCCCTCGCCGGCGAACTGCTGGATGCGCTCGGTATGATTGACGCGCGAGTCGGCGCTGTTGATCCCGTGGACATGGAAGTCCGAGGAGACGAAGCCCGGGGTGTCGATCACCAGCGCGATCTGCGCGGCGACATTCGTCGTCGCCCCTGCGGTAATCGTGAGGGGCTGTTCAAAGGCCGAATACTCGGTGCCTCGGGACACGAAAAGCTGGTAGCTGCCCGGCTCTACCGGCAGGCTGACCTGCCCCGCAGCGTCGGTGTAGGCGGCCGCCACGAGGCCGAACGGAACGATCTCGTTCTGGTCACGGAACAGACCGGTGGTATCGAAAACGCTCGGGCGGGTCTGCTCCGGGCTCGGGTCGAAACCGACGACGCTCACACGCGCCGGAATCGCCAATGAGTTTTCGTCAATGACGGTGACTTCCAGCGTGCCGGTCGCGGGCAGCGCGATGTCCTGTATGGTGGTCGCTCCCTCAGTGATCTCGACGGAGTGAACGGTAGGAGTCGCGCCGTCGCCCTCGAAAGGAGCGCCTTCGCTCCAGCCCGCGACGCCGTAAAGGCCGGTCACGAGCGTACCGCTGTAACAGCCTGACGCGTCCGTCGTCCAGTTCGAGCGCACTCCGACGAGTGCGCCTGAGTTCTCCGGTCCTGCCGTTACACGCGCGCCGGGAGCGGGAGCGCCGCCGATGGTCACGCAGCCCTCGAGGGTGCCCGTTTCCAGGCCTTTGACCTCGTTCTCAATATCAATGGCGTTCGACCCGCTGCCGTCGCCAACGCCGAAATACCGGGTGAACGAGTTCGAGCCGCCCGCAGGGACCACGAACAGAGCGGCTTGTCCGGCGAGTGCATTGACCACCCGCTGGCCGAACAAGGCATACGTGACTCCCGCTGTCGCGAAGAAACTCGACCCGAACGTCGCTTCCGGATCCACAAGGGTTACATACGAAACGTCAACGCCCGCGGCCTCGCCGTAACCGATGTAGCTGATCACCCCCGCATCCCCGGCATGCGTGAGCTGCTCGCCGAGGCCGGCGCCGGAAGTGCTGCCCCACATCTCGAACTCGCCGGCCGCGTTGATGTAGTCACCGACATACTGCCCGAGATCGCTCGCCTCGTTGTTCGTGACCGTAGTGACCATCCGCAGGTAGTCTTTTCCGGGCTCGAGGATGTACTCGGTGCACGCGTAGATATCGTAGTCGGTGTCATTGGCGGCGACCGGGAACGGCAGGCCGAAGTCCTCGACCACGGTCGAACCGTTCACGAAGTCGAGAATGTCATCGGGCCCGCAGGTGCGTATGATCGCAGCCGTGCCGTCCGCGCCGTCGTTTACGACCTCCACAGACTCCGCATTGATCACCGTCTCGATGTTCAAAGCGGGCTGAATCTCGAGGAAGTTTTCCTTTCCGGGAGTGTCGACCCGTTCGGCGTCGATAATGTTCCCGCCGAAGCAGCCGACGCTGTACATGTCGCGCTTGGGTGCGTCCTGAACGATGAACCGTACTTTGTCGTTCGCGAGCAGATAGTCGCCGACCTCGCCGTGAGCGAGCGGCCCCGTCATCAGATCCGCGGCGTCGCTGATCTGTCGAGCCGCCGCGAACTCGTCGCAGCTGTCGTTGCCGGCATCGCCGTCATCGAACGCATCGCAGTCAGTCTCGAAGGCGTCGGTCGCGGCCAGAGCCCTGCAGAAACGACATCGCGCTACGGTCGCTGCGCAGCCGGCCAGCTCGGAGTAGTCCGCAGACCCTCGGCAGTCTCCGGGGAAGAGGTCGGCGGGGGCAGCCGCTGTGTTGGCACAGGTCGACTCGATCTTGTCGGTGAGCTTGGCGACAGCCTTGGCCCCCTTGCCGCTGGCATCCGCCTCGACGTATCCCATGACCGCGAGCTGCAATTCGATGCTGGATGTCGGAGCCGCGCCGAGCTTGCCCTTGAGCGCGCTCTTCTTAGCCTTCAGCGCGATCTTCCACAGCGCGTCTGCGAGCGACGTCGATCGCTTGATCGCCTCACTCTGACACTTCGGCGCTACAGCATCGGCATACGTCGCGTTGATCGTAACGCTGTCGAGATCGGTGCCGAAAAGATCGCCTGCGAGCGCATTCACCTGACTCGTAGCCGCCGAAGTCGAGGTCGTCGAGCCGGTGTAACCGAAGGCCGGCGTGTCAGCGGAGCAGAGCGCCGTGTCATTGTCGCTCAACGCCGTGATCGACTTGCCGACTTTTCCTTTAATATCGTTGTCGAGACAGGCCTGGGCAGTCTGTTCCTGCGGTGGCGTCCCCAGAGCGTCAACGCTGCCGGCGCCGGCGGCTTTCACACAGGCCGTAACTTCTTTGCCCTGAGTTTTGGCGAGCGAAGCCGTACGCTTGTTGATCGCATTGATGCACTTCTGCTCGGCCTTGTTCGGAGCCTGGGCTGCCGCGGGTCCGTGAAGCGCGAGTGTGGCAGTGAATGTAGCGATCAGGGCTGCTGCGCTGCGGCGCATCCAGAAGACCCCCATGGTGTCCCTCCGTTCCAACGGTTATCGGAAAAAGATGATCGGTCGCGACCCAACGCGACTCAGGCACCGGATCGCGCAGTGCGCGTGTCCGAATCGCTATCGTTGCTGCGGGTTCGACCAATCGGCAATAGAGTTCGCGGATTAAAACAATTCGTCCCGCCGTCGGTCAAGGGGATTGTGGGGACTGCAGCCCGAATGGGGGTGTCGAAGAAGAGGTCAACCTGCCATCCGTTTCATTTCAGCAGCTCCTCCGTGGCCTCCCAGAGTCGATCGGCCAGCTCGGCATCGACCGCGTAGTCGAGGTAACCCGTGGTCACACCGGGGGTGCCCGCCGGTGCCGAGACCGAACAGTCCTCGAGGTAAAGCCCGCCCCTGCCCTCGAGCTCCGGGGCGGTGGCCGCCCAGACGGATGTCGCCGCGCCCGCGGGGACCGGCTTGAATCCGCCGGCTCGGGCCTCGATGTCCGCGCCGATCTCGACGATGTCCGCCTCGAGCAGATGACGGCCGAGATCGGTGATGATCGCGCCGGGGTGGACCGCGAACGCACGGATACCGCCCGAGGCGTGTCGTGCATCGAGCGCGACCGCGAACAGCGCGTTCGCCGTCTTCGACTGCCCGTAGGCCTCCCACTTGTCGTACGGCCTCGAGTCGTAGTGAAGATCCGCGAAATCGACGGCGCCGCGGGTGTGTCCCGCCGAGCTCAGACAAACCACGCGAGAGGGCGCGCCGGCCTCGAGCAACGGCATCAGCGACCGGGTGAGCAGGAAGTGCCCGACATGATTGGTCGCGAACTGAAGCTCCCAGCCGCGATCGGTGCGGGTCAGCGGACAGGCCATGACCCCGGCGTTGTTGACGAGGATGTTCAGCTCGTCGTAGACGCTGCTCACCTGCTCGGCGAAAGCGCGGACGCTGTCGTCGTCGACAAGATCGAGCGCGGCGACACGGACGGCGCCGTTGCCGGTCGACGAACGAATCTTCTCGGCAGCCGCCTCGCCCCGCGTCACGTCGCGGCACCCGATCATCACCCGCGCACCCGCGGCAGCGAGAGCCCTCGCTGTCTCGGCGCCGAGTCCGCCGGATGCGCCGGTCACAACGGCGGTACGTCCGGCGAGGTCGATACCTGCGATGACGTCGTCAGTGGTCGATTCGAACCCGAAATTTCTGTCGGAAGCAGCCATGGCCGCTGGACTACCGACCGGACACGGCTGTTGCCACTTCCGTGTTTGCGCTGCCGTGCGCTTGCCGCCGGCCGGACCCATGACAATCGAGACCTCAGGGCAAGCAAGGGTCCGGGGACAGGCCTCCGATCAACCTGAGTACAGTGCAAACAGGGTCTCCCGCATCCGCGCTGCCTGTGCAGTTACAGTCCGCGCCCACCTCGCAATCGGCCCCTTCGGGCGGAGTACCGATCAGACACAACACGGAGCAGATCGGGTCGCCCGCATCCAGCGTGCCCGTGGCGTTGCAGTCACCGCGGGCGCCACACGCCGCCGTGACGGCGCATCGACCGCCACAGCAGACACCCGTGGAGCAGGTGGTGTCATCGGCTAAGGCCGTTGAGACGCACGACCCGTCGGACAGGTTGCAGATATCGTCAGTGCACTCGTTGCCGTCATCACAGTCGGAGTTGTTCGCGCATCCCTCCGCGAGACAAGCGATATCAGAGACGATTACCGTAGGTATCGGCAGAATCGGCGGCGGCGGAACCCCCGGGCCTTCGGCCTGAGTCACCGTGATTGCAAAGTCACTGACCAGGGGCACCTCGCCCGAGTATACGCAGGTCATCAGAGGCAGCGGGTAAGGCGGGCCGCCGGTGCCGGAGATCGAGATCAACGCGGAGTTCATTACCCCGGCCTGCGGGTCGAGCAGGAACTGAGTGAGCGAAAGCGACAGAAGCCGGTTGCAGCTTGCGCGGTCGGAACCGGCGATTACCCCGGGAGCAGCGGAATAATCGACGTCGACGGCAAGTGCAGAAAACACAACCTCATCCACAAGAGAGAACGTGATGTCGCAGGTCGCCGCCGAACCGGGCCTCGGTGTCAGAAGGAGAAACAGCAAAAAGGTCGGTGAAAGACGTCGCAACGAAGATCGGCGCTTTCGCTGCGCCGTCGGTCCAGAAACAGGCCCTACCAGGCGTAAGTCAAGGTTTTTTCAGTATTCCCTGGCGATCCCGACCATTGCGGCCGATACCCGATCGGGTATTTCTTGATTTCTCCCTTGTCTGAGTGGTTCCCCCACACTAGTGGGAGTGCGGGATCGATCATTTTTGTACGGCTTCAGCGTGCACCGTATGCAGTCCGCATACGGCGTCCGAAGACCAGGTTCCGGCAGGACTACCGAGCGGGCCTTCCGAAACGTAACTCACCTGGGGGAATTGGATGCGGAATCAAATGAAGCAGATCGTGAGACTCACGATCGCTTGTACAGCCCTGACAGTCGTCGCGACGGTCGGGATAGCCAGCGCGCAGCCGCTTCCGGAATGCAGGTTTGCCGGGGACAATCTGCCCACGCCGGACCAGGGTCTCCAGGAGGCGGCATGCAACGGGCTCGCGGTAGACGCCGACTGCTGCCTCCAGGCTGACGGGTGTCGATTCGGGAAATGCAAGGCGCAGGCCCCGATCAACGGTGTCCCGCAGCCGCTCATCTGCCAGTTTTTCAATTACGGCGCCGGCAGTGCGTGCGTGGACGACGGTTTCAGCTGCACTGATGACTTCTGCGAGGGCGGCAGCGCTACAGAAAAAGCGACCTGCGCCCACGACCCGGTCGACTCGCGCTGTAACGACTCCAACGTATGCACGGACGAGAGCTGCGATCCGAGCGCGCAGGGCGCTGAGGCCTCAGGCTGCTTGTTCACGAACAACACAGATACATGTAACGACGGCCTTTTTTGCACCGCAGTCGACCAGTGCAGCGGCGGTCAATGTGTCGGAACAGGCGACCCATGCGTGGGCGGCGCCGAGTGCAACGTCGTATGCAACGAGGCACAGAATAACTGCTTCGACCCATCGCAAACCCCCTGCACTCGCCCACAGGGCATCGAATGCCCCGACTACGCCTGCAATGGCGCAGGCAGCTGTGAACCCACGCCAGTTGATAACTGTCCCGACGGGCAATCCTGCGACCCGCAGGGAATATGCGTGGATCCCGGTTGTTTGACGAACGCGGATTGCGCGGAAACACCGGTCGACAATCCCTGCACAATCAATGAATGCGACACCGCAACCGGCGAATGCCTGGAGCCAGTCGCTTACGACTGCACGGCCGATTCGAAGAACACGCCCTGCGCGGAGGCGACCTGCGACTCACGCTTCGCGCTGCCCAACTGCGAGGGCCCGCTGCTGCCGATCAACGAGGGTGGACGCTGTGACGACGGAACGACCTGCACGCCGGTGGACGTCTGCCGTTCCGGCCAGTGCATTGGCTACGGCTGCGGCGACCCGGACCGTGACGGAGTTCGCTCGCTCGGGGACTGCCTCGAAATCGTAACGGGCGCTCTGCGGCCGAATCACGATGCAGCCGATTGCCCGCTTGACGCCTGCGATCTCAACGGCAACTGCAAAGTCGACATCAGCGACGCGCTCGGCTGCCTCCACTGCGCAGTCGGGCTCGAGACCTGTGCGTGGTTCAACAAGTGTCCGATACCTGTCGGCTTTGTGATGTACTCCTCTTCCGACGGGAATAACTGGGCACCGGACGAAACCACCGAGTTCGCCGATTTCCTGAGCGGCATCAACTACTCCAAGGCGCCTGGCGAGTTCTGCGGCAGCGGCCCCGGCAACGTCAGCCCCTACCCTGCGGACAAGCCGCACGGCGGGACCGGGGAGCTTTACTGCGAGACGCTGCTCAACCAGACCAACACGAACTGCAGCGGAAGCGCGGTATACCCGGACGACGGCGAGACCGTGCTGCCGACCGCGTCGACGATCTTCTCGGAGGGAGCCGGCTGCCCGGCTGACGCTCCTCCTTTCGTCGGACCGACATTCGGCCGCTGCTTCGTTGTTCAGGACCCGCTCGCACGAATGGATATCTGCGACCCCGGATTCGACATCCCTGCGGCCTTCCAGACGCTGGCCACGGATGGCTTCGCACCGAACGGAACACCAGCCAATCTGACGGTGTGCACCGTCGCCGGACCCCGCTGCGGCGACAGGGTGTGTGAGCACGGAGAGCCTGCGACGTGTCCGGGCGACTGTTCCGCGCCCTGCGGGAACGGCGAGTGCGACCCGCTCGACGATGAGAACGGTATCACCTGCCCTGCCGACTGTCTGATGAACGGGGGCGGCTCGCTGCCGCCGTCCTCGACACCGGCATGTGTTCCCTGAGAAGCCGAAGCATGAGTCCACCGAAAACAAACGGCGGTTCGAGCACCTGAACCGCCATGCACGCGCCCTTGCTGAACCTCCGACGCGCGGCATGCAGACCGCTCCTGGCAGTCTTCCTCGGCACAGCTGTGGTCGCTGTTGGCGCTGCGACCGCGTCGGCTGACGACGACGAATACAAACGACGTTCCTGCACATACGAGTACTGCGAGGAGTCAGACTGCGACAAGGCCGATCAGACCATCGGCGGCGACGGCGCATCGAGCGACTGTAAAGAGGATTCCCAAACCTGCGAGTATCGGACGCGACGCGACGGCGCAGCGTGCGTTGACGGCGATCCGTGTACGTTGAACGATGCGTGCCGGGACGGCGTTTGCGTCGGTAAACCTCGCGATTGCAGCGCGAAAGACGGCGCGTGCACCGTCGGCGTCTGCAACGCGACCAGGGGCACGTGTGAGGCCCGGCCCGTGTTCGACGGCAAGCCCTGTGACGACGGACTGTTCTGTTCGGTGGACGAGACCTGCAACGGCGGCGTCTGTCATGCCGGCAACCCCCGCGACTGCTCGG
>CAXQPB010000147.1:0-12505 GCA_964225545.1 Candidatus Nitrosopumilus sp.
ATACCCCTTATGGTGGCAGGAGTGATCGGGTCTGAACAACCTGCTTCTGCCCGCCCTCTCGCGCGAAACGGTGTCCTAGGGGGCGCGCTGACCCTCCGGCCGGCGCTTTTTGTGCTGTGCTTTTGCCTGGCCTGCCAGAAAACAGCTGTAAATTCCGCGTCCTCAGACACGTCGCCCGCGGCCGGGCGCTCGAAAGCCATCGAGGTCTCAGGCGAGACCGACGGAGGCAGCGGTCTGAAATCCATCGCATCCGGGGGCTGGAACGAGCTGCATCTCGCGGCTGCGGGGGGACAAGAGGACCGCGTACAGGAGCTTCTGGAGGGGGGGGGCAGAGGTCGATGTTCGAACACTCATCGGCGCAACCCCTCTTTATGTGGCGGCCGGTGCCGGTCAGCGGCGTGTGGTCGAACTGCTGCTGGAGGCCGGAGCGGATCGTGACGCGCCGGTCCGCGGCGGCTGGACGCCGCTTCACGCGGCCGCAGACCACGCGGCGCAGGAGACGGTGACTGTTCTGCTCGCCGCCGACGCCGACCCGCTGCGGCGAAGCGACTCAGGTCTCTGTCCGGTCGACCTGGCGGCAGTGCGCGGCGACCTCGCTATGACGGTATCCCTGCTGGACGCCGCGCCGTCATTGAACCTCGGTCTGCTGCAATGCGATTCGCTGGTCAGGCGGGTGGCAAAGGTCGGTGAGCTCGAAGTCCTCGAGCTGCTTCTCGAGCGTGGATTTCCCGTCGACAGTGCTGACGCTGACGGTGTGACCGCATTGCATCTCGCAGCGGTCACGAATCAGCCTTCGGTTGCGAGGGTCCTGATCGAGCACGGCGCTTCCACCGGCTTGCGCCGCGTCGACGGTTCAACGCCCCTGCACATCGCGGCATTCATGGGGGTCGGTACCGTTGTCGAGTTGCTTCTCGCGCAGCAAGCCGAGATCGATGCGACGACCCGGTCCGGGGCCACACCGTTGCAGTTGGCAGCCAGCAACGGGCGAGATGAGGTGGTCGAAATTCTCCTTCGCGCAGGAGCGGACCCGAACGTTCGCAACGCCGAAGGTATGACTGTGCTTCAAAGCGCCGCGTTCGGCGGTCGTGACGAAAGTATCCGGGTGCTGATCGCCTCAGGGGCTGACCCGAACGAGCTGAATGGGCGAGGAATTTCGCCGCTGTGGTACGCCACCTTCGGCGGCCATCCGAGTACCGTGACCATGCTGCTGGAGTCCGGAGCCGATCCGGGAATCGCCAACAAATCGGGGACAACACCGCTTCACGTTGCCGCAATGCGCGGAGACGTGAATACGTCCGCGCTGCTCATCGCCGCCGGAGCGGATCTCGAAGCTCGAGATTCTTTCGGGCACAGGCCGATCGATAGCTCGAGGCTTCATGGCCAGAAGGCCGTCCACGCGCTCCTCGAGTCGGCGCAGGCGCAGGCGCGCTGAGCGGACCGAACCGGCACGTTCTCAACTCGAAGTCGGTCTGCGCGCGATCAGGTACTGGTTCGATGTTTCACCGCCGAGCGCGATCACTGCGAGGTCGAAGGCGGTGCTCGCGCCAACTACGAGAAGGTTGCGCATGTGGAGGAACTCGCCGAAACGATCCCCCCTCTCGATGCTCGTCAGTCCGAGGCGATTGCGAAAGCTCACGATGCTGAAGCCCGAAGGGATGAAACCGCCCTCGACGACTTCGAGGCCGGCTCGCTCAACGGCCTGTCTCAACGTCCGAGTCGTGAACAGGTGAAAGTGACGCGGAAAATGGTATCCGCCCCAGTGCTTGTCCTTGAACCGCCGGAAGTCCGGGCCGCCGAGGTTCGGCGTCTCGATGAGCAGTCTTCCGCCGGGGGTGAGCTTCGTCGCGATGGTCTCCAGCGCGGAGAACGGGTTGTAAAGATGCTCGATGATCTGGCACATGATCACCAGGTCGGCGCCGGCATCGTCGATTACGTCAAGGCGCTCTTCCATGTTGCCCTGCACCAGCTCGACGCCTCGCTCGGCGATCTCACGGACACGGCCCGGATCGGGCTGAAGGTCGACACCGATCAAGCGAACGCCGGAGTCCCGTGCACGCAGACGCTCGCCGATCTGTGCAAGGCGCTCGGCATCCCCGCAGCCCAGGTCGACGATCGTCCTCGGCGCGGGGGTCCCGGCCAGCTTGATGATGCGGTCGACGTCCCTGCGCATCTTGATCTTCTGGATTCCGCCTTCGAAGTGGATCGGCGAGCGTGGATTGATCGTGTAGTAGGTCGACGGGTAGATCTCCGCCAGGTTCTCGCGCGCAGGCGGTGGGTCGAGAAAGCCGTGGCCGCAGGCGCAACACTGGCGCATACGGAAGGGGCCGGGCAGCGTCCGATATTCGAAGTCTTCGCCTTCCGCCAGAAGACGGGCTGCCGCTTCGTTGCACAACGGGCAGGGGGCGTTGCGGGATGGCGCGGTCGAGTCGGTGTCGGTCTCTTTCATGAAGGTTTTACCGGGTCGCGCTCGAGTACCAGGACTTGTCCTGTGCCGGGAATGAGCCAGCGTCTGAATTCCATCGAGCGGTGGATGCTGTAGCCGTTGAGCGGCCGGAAGCTGAGAATATAGCGATCGTCGACGACCCACCACCAGCTGCGGGCCGAGTCCGGTTTTCCGGGACGTGCCTCCTCTTTCGTGGGCCACGTTCCCAGAGCCGCGGCGAGACGCCAGGCGTTGTACTCCATCCCGCCGTCAATCTCGCGCGGGCTCACCCCGCTTGCTTCGAGGTCAGCCAGCGCGGCATAGCGTGCACGGTTCCATTCCATCGAATCGTGTGTACCCGCCACCGCCCACCAGCCGAGCAGACCGGCGGCGACCCACGCGGCCGGTGCGCTTCGCGCCGGTGCAAGGCCGATCAGCGCGGCGGTCGCGGCGAACGGCAGCACAGGGAGCAGGTACCGGTCGAAGTAGAACGCAGCGTGCAGGAGACTGCTCGCCGCGAGCAGCACAAAGCAGAACAGAATGAACGCTTTCGGTGCCTCGCGGAGCTCAGAGATCGCGTTTGTCCAGCTTGCGATCAGGACTCCGGCAGAGGCAGTCGCGACCGCTGTAAGAGTGATGCTGAGGCCGATCCCGATGCTGTGGACGGGCGGCTTGCCGAGGAACAGCGTATCGCGAAGCGTCAGCGCGCCGAGTCCGAAATCGTGCAGGACGTTGGTCAGGTAGAACATCAGTTCGCCGTCGCGCAGATACAGAAACAGGATGCATCCGCCGAGCAGAATCGCCGATGCGATCAGCGGAGTTCGGCGAGTGCGGCTGATGGCGCGAGCCTGGGCGATCGCGACAGGAACGAGCAGGAGCCCGAGGTACTCGAGGGCACGAAACGACAGATTGCCCAGCTCGACCCATCCTGTCCCGGCCGCCTCAGTGACCTTGTTTTCGATACCGGCCGGCGCGCCGCGAAACGCGAACAGCCAGATGTGAAACGCGATGAACGCGGTGGCGGGCAGCGCCCCCGCCGCAACTGCGTCAACAAAGCGGCGCGGCAGCGGTTTCATTCCGAAGGCTTCGGCGCCTCGCACGCCTGGCCACAGGCATGCAATCGACGCGGCAGCCGCCACGAAGATTCCGTGCTGGCGGACCAGCAGCGCTGCGGTCGCCAGCGCTGCTCCGGCAATCAGCGCGCGAGGCTGTGCGGGGTCGCCGAGACCCCGCACATAAACGAAAGCGGCCCAGAGACACAGCGCAGTGAAAGGGACGTCGGTCATGAAGGTGAACGACAGGTTGATATAAAGCGGGCTGAGACCGACGGTTGCGATCGCCAGCGTGCGCGCAGTCGGCGGTAGGCGCAGATCCCGAAGGAGCATCGCGAACGCGCAGATCGCGCTGACCGCGAGGACAATCGTCGAGGCGCGCAGGATCTCGAACGAAGGTCCGAGAAGCTTGCAGAGAGCCGCGCCGTAGGCAGCCTGGAAGATCAGGCTCGCACCGGTCCACGGCAGCATTCGCAGCTCGCCGTCCCGGCACAGCCCCTCGACGGCGTATGCGTATGACCAGTCGTCGCTCAGCGGAAAATCGCCGGAGGGCCCCACAGCCAGGACGATGGCCGCAGCGGCTGCGAAGATCGCGAAGAGGCTCCGGGTCATGCTCAAAACCTATCGTACGCCGTCAACGCCTTCACGCCGCTGAAGCAGAAAAACGACTACCCCGATCAGAATCAGCAGGAAATTGATCAGCGCTGCCAGCGGGTTCTCGACAAACGCCGCGAACGTCATCGATATCGCTGCGCTGACAAAAAGGACGGGCAGCAGCGGGTGCGCGGGGAGACGGAACGGCCGTGGAGTCTCCGGCTCGGTCCGCCGAAGGACGATGACGGCCAGCCCCGTCAGCGCAGCAAAAATCCAGTACGCCACGGCCGTGTAAACCAGCAGGTCGAACGGATCTCCCAGGACGAGGATTGCCGCGGTGGTAAGGACACCCTGAAAGACCAGCGCGCGCCTGGGAGTGCCGGTCGCCGGATCGAGCACCGCCAGGGGCGCGAAGAGGGTATGATCGCGGCCGGCGGCGCAGGCGATGCGGGCACCGGTCAGCGTCACACCGTTGGCGACACCGATTGTGGACACCATCAGCACCCCCGCGAGAATCGTGGCAGCACCGGGGCCGAGCGTTCGCTGCATGAACAACGTCGCCGTCCGTGTGCCCGAGGCAGCCATCTCGGCCGGCGACAGCACCGCCAGGTACGAGGCGTTCATGAGGACGAAGAGCAGGCCGACCGAGATGAGTCCGCCGAGCACCGAAAACGGCAGGTTGGTCTCGGGATCTTTCGTCTCGCCGGCCGCGAACGGAGACTCGTCCCAGCCGCCGAGCGTCCACATCACAGGAATCAGTGCGAGTGCCCAGCCTGCCACCCCGTGTCGGCCGACTGCAGACTGCGTATCGATGGCAATGTCGATTTCCGCGGGCGTGAGCAGGCCGGCCGCGAAGGCTGCGCCGAGTGAGATCATCATCAAGAGGGCGGCCAGCTTGAGCACGGTCAGTACGACCTGGACTGCGCCGCCGGCTCGAGCGCCGGCAAGATTGGCTGCCGTGACCGACCACAGCGCAGCGACCGCGATGACGCTGCGGCCGCCTGCCTCGTCGACTCCGAGGGCCTGCGCGGAGAATTCGGCGAAAGCCAGAGTCGCGACACCCAGACTGCCCACGCGCATGACAAGGAATTTTGACCACGTGTAGAGAAAGCCGATCAGCGGGCCGAACGCGCGGTTGAGATAGATGTAGACGCCCCCGGTTGCGGGATAGGCTGCCGCGAGCTCGGAGACGCAGGCCGCTCCGCAGGCAGCGATCGCGATTCCGGTCGTCCACGCCAGCAGTATGCCCGGTGCAGTTCCGGTTCCGGCGGCGACCGGCGATACGAAGAAGAAGATGCCGGTTCCGGTCATGCCGCCGGCGACGAGCGCGTATGCGCTCCAGCGGCCGAGTTCAGGCTCTCGCTCCATCGTACGCAATAAATAACCGGCATCGAGTGCCTATCGAAGCGTTACGCGCATGGCTCGTTTGCGTTCTACGAGCTGACGCCAGACCATTCGGCGATGGTTGCCGGACGGGAGAAAACCTGGGCGGGGCTCCTGCCCGGATGCCGGCTGGAGTCGGTCGAGCCGCGGCTGCCCTCGGCGACGGCAGGGATTGACGATCCGGTCCGTGAGACCAGCCGGCTGCTTGCGCAAGCAGGCCTCGCGGACGCGGTGGCGCGCGAGGCCGGTGCGGCGAAGACAGTGACCTTCGTCGTCAATGACGGCCATCGAATCACCGACACCCGCTCGTATCTCGACGCCGCTTTTGCTGTTCTCGATCAGGATGCCCGTTGCGCCGGTCTGAGCGCGCGGCTGCTCGTGGCGGCGGGCACGCATCGGGCCGGCGACGAGGAGCGCGCTGCTCATGAGGAGCGGGTTCTCGGCCCGCACCGCTCACGCTTTGACGAAATCGAATGGCACGATGCTGGAGATCCGCAGCGGCTCCATAACGTGGATGGTCATGATGTCCACCGCTGGGTCGCAGAGCCGGGGCTGCTTCTCGCCTGCGGCAGCATGGAGCCTCACTACTTCGCCGGAGTCACCGGCGCTCACAAGACTCTGACCGTCGGAGTGATGTCGCACAGCGCGATCACCCGGAACCATGCCGGGGCCATGCAGGAAGCGGCATCCGGCTTGCGGCTCGAGGGCAACCCGGTGCACGAAGGGATTGTCGAGGTGCTGACTGCAATCGAGCGGGCGGGGGCCCGCATGCTCGTGGTCAATCAACTCGTGGTCGGCGGCAGGGTCTCGGCGGTGACCGTCGGTCACCCGCTGGAGGCCCTCGAGGCGGGGTTGCCGGCGGTTCGAGCGGCGTTCTCCCGAAGCATCGAATCACAGGTCGATGTCCTGATCGCGCGCGTCGAGTCTCCGCTCGACCGTGATGTGTACCAGGCCGACAAGGGCATCAAGAACACCGAGAACGCGGTCAGGGACGGTGGCGTGCTGGTTGTCGAGGCGGACTGTGCGCATGGCCTCGGGATCGACCATTTCGTCGAAACCCTGCGCGCTGCGGCGACGCATGCGGCGGCGCTCGAGCTGGTCGACGAGCGCGGATACCGGCTCGGGGACCACAAGGCGGTACGCCTGCGTGCGCTGACCGACCGCAGGCGCGTCCGGTGCGGGCTGGTCAGCCCGAACGTCGACCCGGGGCTCGGTCCCGTGCTCGGGATGAACGTCCTGTCGTCGCGAGAACAGGCCGCAGCGTGGGTTCGTGAGCAGTTGCATGAGCCGTCCGCCAGTCGTGCCGGGGCGGAGGCAGAGGTTCACGGCCTCGAGGTCTGCGATGCGGGAAATCTGACCCTGGAGGTCGCGTGAGCGTCTCCACGATTCACACGCGGTCTGCCCGGGGCGAAGCGACCAACTTTCGCGTCTGTCGCGCTCCCGAGGATGTCGAGCCGTGGACCGAGGATGCCGCACACTATCCGGGCGGTGCGACACCGGCAGTTCTTTTTCCGCAAACCGAGCTCGACGTCGCGAGCATCGTTCGGCAAGGCAAGCCCGTCCTGGTTGTCGGGTCTCAGTCTTCGCTCACGGGCGGCGCGACTCCACGCGGCGAGCAGGTCGTCTCGACCGCACGCATGAGAGAGTTTGTTGCGGTTTCGAACGATCGGGTTCGAGTCGGGCCCGGCCTGGTCCTTGCGGAGATGTGCGCGGATCTTGCAAACCGCGGCTGCTGGTACCCGCCGGTACCGACGTACGACGGTGCGACAGTCGGCGGGACGGTGGCGACGAATGCGGCGGGCGCGTCGACGTTCAAGCACGGAAGCACGCGTGACTGGGTGGAGGCGCTGACGGTCGTTCTGGCCGACGGTGAGGTCCTCGAGGTAGAACGCGGACAGGCCGTCGCGTCTGCCGACGGTTGTTTCACCATCGTCTCGAGTGGAGACCGCGTTACCTCGGTCCCGGTGCCGAACTACACGATGCCGGACGTGGCAAAGCGTTCTGCGGGGTATCACGCGCAGCCGTCCATGGATCTGGTCGATCTGTTTATCGGATCGGAGGGAACCCTCGGGATCGTGGTGAGCGTCGAGCTCCGCGTCGCCTCACCGCGGCCGGCTGTCTTTGCAGGTTTCGTCCCGATGGCCGACGACGCCGCGGCGATCGCGCTGGTGGCCGAGCTGCGTGATGCTGCACGTGCGACGTGGGCGCGCGGCGATCGGGCAGGCGTCGATGAGGTCGATATCGCCGCCGTCGAGTACATCGACCGGCGATGCATCGAACTCCTGAGGGCCGACGGCGCGGATCGGCGACTCGGGTTCCCGCTGCCGGAGAGCGCGGGCGCAGCTGTAATCTTTCAGGCCGAGCTCGACCCGTCGTACGACAGGCCGCGCGCATACGAGGACCTGGCCGCCATTGAAGACGCCTCGGTGCGAACGCCGCTGCTTTCGGTATGTCGTATCCTCGCTGCGCACGGGGCGTTCGAGAACTGCACGCCGGTTCTGCCGGGAGAGAGCGATCGCCTTGCGGCACTTTTCGGCCTGCGTGAGGCCGTCCCCGAGGCGGTCAATCGCCGCATCGGCGAACGCAGTCGTACAATCGACCCGTCGATCACCAAGTCCTCAGGCGACGTCATCGTTCCTTTCGAGCGGTTCGCTGATTCGCTGACTCGATACCGTGAGATTCTCGGCACGCGGGGACTCGACCATGCGATCTGGGGGCATATCTCGGATGGAAACGTCCATCCGAACGTTCTCCCCGCCGGCCCCGAAGACATGAAGCGTGCGCGCGAGGCCCAGCTGGAAATCGGCGCTGCGGCGATCGCGCTCGGAGGCTGTCCTCTGTCCGAGCACGGGGTCGGACGAAACCCGGTGAAGCAGGCCCTGCTGGCTGAACTGTACGGTGAAGACGGCATCGAGCAGATGCGCGCGGTCAAACGCGCGCTCGATCCCGGGGGTCTGCTGGCACCCGGCGTCGTCTTTTCGGTCGACCGAGCCGGTCGCGATGTCCCGGGTCGATCCGGGGGGACCGTCTCGTGAAAGACGCTCGTCCGAAGATTCTTGTGGTGGGCGCATCGGGCCTGGTCGGTTCGTGCCTGATGGAGCGCCTCGGCCACAGGGCGATGGGAACGCGCAACGCGAGCGATCGCAGCGATCTTGTTCGTCTCGACATCACCGACGGCGCAGCCTGTAAGGAGCTTTTCGCGAATACTCGACCGGATGTCGTGATTCACGCAGCCGCGCTGACCCACGTTGACCGTTGTGAACGCGAGCCGGAGTTTTCACGCGCGGTGAACCTGGAGGGCACACGCAACGTCGCGTCAGCGGCGGCCCGAGTCGGGGCACGATACCTCTTCTTCTCGACCGACTACGTTTTCGGCGGAGAGAGCGGGCCGCATGCCGTCGAGGAAGAGCCGGTTCCGCTCAACGTCTACGGTCGGCACAAGCTCGAGGCAGAACAAGTTGTGCGCGAGATCGTCGAAGACCATGTGGTGATCCGCGCCTGCAATCTTTACGGGTACGACCCGCAGGGGATGAACTTCGTGATGGCCGTATGGAAGAGGCTGAGATCGGGAGAGCCGGTTCGCGTGCCGGCGGACCAGTGGGGGAGTCCGACACTGGCTGAAGATCTGTCCGAGGCGGTTGACCTGCTGCAGGCCGGTGACGTGACGGGTGTCATTCATCTTGCCGGGCCCGATTATCTGGATCGACTCGAGCTCGCCCGAAGGGTCGCTGAGGCTTTCGGTTTGAGCGGCGGCGACATCGAGGGGATCGAGACTTCGAGCCTCGGGCAAGATGCGCCCAGGCCTCTTCGCGGCGGACTCGACGCGGGTTCGTCCTGTGAGCGGATCGGATGCGCGTTTCGCGGGGTGGCCGATGGCCTGGCGCGGGTAGCAGCCCAGGCGTTCGAGGACGGGAATCAGTCCAGATAGCCGAGAGCTTCGAGCTTCTTCTTCCTCTCCTCGTCGAGGGAGGGGGAACGAGGTTCGCGGGCCGCTTGACCCTCGGTCGTGCGAACGCGGGCTCTCAGCTCGGACCGTCTCCTGCCGCTGTCGGCGCGGTAGCGCTCGAGCAGTCGGCGCAAACGGACGACCTCGTCGGCCCGTTGGAGGTAGACATCGTTCTGTTCGGCGGGGTCCTGCGAGAGGTCATAGAGCTCGTAACGCAGGCCCGACGGGGTGCGCTGCTGGATCAGTCGCAGGTTCCCGCGCGTAACGCCGAAAGACGGGGAGATCCATGAGGATTCGCCTCGGGTCACCGGGATCAGCGATTGCCCTCGTGCCTCCGAAAAAATATCCCGAACCTCGAGCTCTTCGCCGCTTCGCAGATGCTCGGCCGCGGATCTGCCGGTGAGATCGACCGGACGTGGAATTTCCAGCAGGTCGAGCAGAGTCGGCATGAGATCGACCTGCGATGTCTGGCCGGCGCGCCGGACACCGGCCGGCAGGATGCCCGGAGCGCGCATCAGCAGGGGCACGCGGATCACCTCATCGTGCAGTTGGCAGCCGTGGTAGCGCGCGCCGTGCTCACCGAACTCCTCGCCGTGGTCCGAGGTGATCACCAGCAGGCTGCGATCGAGAACGCCGATCTGTTTCAGGTGCTCGAGCAAGCGTGTTGTCTGCTCGTCCGTGTACGCGATCTCCGCGTCGTACAGATCACGATCGCTGGCCGTGAGGGTGCTTTGGGGGGTTGCCGCAAAGCGTTCACGGTACGGCTCCGGGGGATTGTAGGGCGTATGGACTTCGTATGTGTGTATGAAAACGAAGAACGGATCGTCGCGGTGATCGTCGATCCAACGTGACGCAGCACCGAAGGTGGTCTCGATGTGTCCGCCCGCCTCTTCCGGGTCATCGATCTCCGTGATCTCGACGTATCGTTCGAAGCCGCGGCTGAAGCCGTAGCTGGCCCCGACGTAGGCGTTTTCCGTGAACGCGGCCGTCCGGTACCCGTTCGCTCGCAGGATGTCGGTCATTGAAGGCAGCCAGTCCGCGATGACGCGCTGGTGCTCGGCGTCCGGAATCAGTGCGGTGTCCGGTCGCTCGGCCGTGAAGATCGCAGTGTGTCCGAACAGAGTGTCGGCGGCGTTCGCGATGTGGCGTTCGACGATCACGCCCTCGGTGCTGAAGATTCTGTCGAGTCCCGGGGATACCGGGCGCTCGTAGCCGTACATTCCAAGGCTGGAGGCGCGGAGCGTGTCCAGAGAAATCAGGATCAGGTTGGGCGGCGACGGCGTCGGAGTCGGTGTTGTGATGACGATATCGGCGAACACGACCTCTTCGGCGAGAGGGCGCGGCGTTCCGTCGACGCTCATCCGGAACTCGAGCCTCGCTTTCCCGGAGTCGCCTTCGAGTTCAAGGCTCACGTCCTGCCATGTGCCTGGGGTTCGCTCGGGAGTCGGCAGGGTCTGCGACCAGACAGTTCTGGAAGAGCCTTGTATGGTCAGCACCAGCACCAGCCGTGTACCCGGTGCAGGGTCGGCGGTGAGCCCGTACGCGAATTCGAGCAGCGCCTTCGATGGCAGTTGGACATCGACGCCGACTCGATCCGCCGAGGGGGCAGCCGGCTCGAGGATGACACGGCGATCGTGGTCGAGTGTCCGGTGCGGGTAGTTCGCGGTGGAAACGAATTGTGGGGGCGGACTGGTCGAGTAGAGGATGTCGGAGGCGCGTGCCTGGAGGATGCGCGCGCTGTCCGGGTCCGCGCAACCGGCGAGCAGCAGCAGCGCGAAGGCCGCGACTCGAAACGGATACAGACGCGATGGTTTCTCGGAATGCCCGGCCGCGATCACGTCTCAGCGGACCGCGGTGATCATCGGCTTCCCGGCGCCGCCGCTTCCGATCTCTTCGCGAACCAGCTCGATGTCCGCATCCACCATCAGATCGACGAGACCCTGGAATGTAATCGACGGCTCCCAGCCGAGCTCGCTGCGCGCCTTGTCGGCGTCGCCGACCAGAAGGTCGACCTCGGCGGGGCGGATCAGAGTCGGATCGATCTCGACGTATTTCTTCCAGTCCAGCTCGGCGCGCTCGAAGGCGCGCTCGACGAACTCGGCAACACTGTGAGTCTCACCGGTAGCGACCACGTAGTCGTCCGGCTGGTCCTTCTGAAGCATCGACCACATCGCCGCTACATAGTCAGCTGCGTATCCCCAGTCTCTCTTGGCCTCCAGATTACCGAGCTTGAGCTTCTCCTGACGGCCGAGCTTTATGTTGGCCACCGCGTAGGTGATCTTGCGGGTCACGAACTCCAGACCGCGGCGCGGCGACTCGTGATTGAAGAGGATGCCGGAGCACGCGAACATATCGTAGCTTTCCCGGTAGTTGACCGTCAGAAAGTGTCCGTAACATTTCGCTACGCCGTACGGGCTTCGCGGGTAGAAAGGCGTAACTTCGTTCTGCGGGGTCTCCCGGACTTTGCCGAACATCTCGCTGCTCGATGCCTGATAGAAACGGATGTCGGGGTTCACGACGCGAATGGCCTCGAGCATCTTGGTGACCCCAAGCGCCGTGAATTCACCGGTAAGCACGGGTTGGTTCCACGATGTCGGTACGAACGACTGCGCCGCGAGGTTGTAGACTTCGTCCGGCTGCGCCTCACGCAGAGCGCTGATCAGTGAATTCTGATCGAGCAGGTCGCCGAAGATGAGCTCGATCCGGTCGTGCAGATGGTGGACTCGCCAGAAGTTGCCGCTGCTGGTTCGGCGGACCATTCCGTACACGCGGTAGCCTTTACTGACCAGCAGGTCAGCCAGGTACGATCCATCCTGACCGGTGATTCCGGTGATGAGCGCGGTTTTCACGCCTTGCCTGTCTCCCTGTGCGCGCAGCTTGGGGAAGGGGGCGGAAGCAGGCCCCCTCTCTCGCGCGTCGCATGAGAATAATACCGTGGGGAATCTCGTGCCAGCTTTCACCGCCATGGCGGTTTCTTTTCCCGTCACGCGGCCGGGTGGTGACGGGGAATCTGGCGCCCATCGTCCTCATCTGTGGATCCACGGTTGCCGTTCGGGCCGGCAGGTGCTCAGGATCGAGGAAATCGGGGAAGATGCCCGCCGGAACGGA
>CAXQPB010000148.1:0-12639 GCA_964225545.1 Candidatus Nitrosopumilus sp.
GCCGGAGACAAGCAGGTTGAAGTTGTCCATCCTGCGCTGGTGCCAACCCGGCTCCAGTGTCTTCACCCACTCCGGATCCGTTGTCGGGTTCACCTTCACGTCGATCGACGAGGGAGTCCGCTGGAACACATACAAGTGCTCAGCCCACTCACCGATATGCGGAACGATCTGCACCGATGTCGCGCCGGTGCCGATCACCCCTACCCGCTTACCACGCAACCCCGTCAGCCCGCCCTCGGAGTCGCCTCCTGTGTAATCGTAATCCCAGCGGCTGGCGTGAAACGAGTGCCCACTGAAACTTTCAATTCCACGCACCCCGGGGAGCTTGGGCCTGTTGAGCACTCCGGTGGCAAGACAGACAAAGCGAGCGCGCATGCGGTCACCGCGATTGGTGGACACGACCCAGCCCCCCTCGCCGTCATCCCACACGATCTCCTCGGCCTTGGTTCGAAAACATACATCGCGATACAGGTCATACTTCCGAGCGATCGCCTGACTGTGATCGAGGATCTCTTTCCCGTAGGCGTACTTCTCTTTCGGCATGTAGCCGACCTCTTCGAGAAGCGGAAGGTAGATGTACGACTCGATGTCACAGGCGATTCCCGGGTAACGATTCCAGTACCAGGTTCCACCGAAATCGGCGGCGGAATCGATGATGCGAAGCCGCTCGACCCCCGCCAGCCGGAGCCTCGCGCCGGCAAGCAAGCCACCGAATCCACCACCGACGATGAGAACATCGACTTCGTCATACAGCGGCGCCCGCTCCTCATCCCCCTCTACATACGGGTCATCGAGGTAGCGTGAGAATTGCCCCGCGACCTCGACGTACTGATCATTCCCATCTTCGCGCAGTCGTTTGTCGCGCTCCTGCGCATACTTGTCTCGCAATGCGTCGGCATCGAAGTCACGCCGACTGCGGGTGGCTGCCGACTCCGGCTGCTCTGAATCACTCACCGAATCTCTCTCCTTTTTCCCGGAGTAGTCAGTGTAGGCAGAGCTTCGCGATCGAGCCAATGCAGCGAACGTCGCCGGTGGTTCAGAGCCGCAAGTCGCCCGCGATCATCTCCCGCCGCGACTGGTTCCCGCCTGTGCCTGCTCAGTCCTGCGGAGTCGCGCCCTGCGCCGGAGTCTTGCTGCGCGCAGGATCCTCGCCCTGCGACGGTGTCGCCGATTGGGACATTGCACGCAGAAGTCGAGGGTGTGGTGTGTCGCGGGTGATCGTCACGGACTCGACCCGTCCGATGAGTCGCTGCTCCGTAACTGCGAAACCCGGCTGCACACGTGAAGCATGAATTCTCGCCGGCAACGCGCCTTCCAGCGTGTAGCGCAATTCCAACCAGCGAGGTTCATGGTTCCACCGGTAACGCAGCGTCACGCGAAGATGCCCCTCCGACCCGGGCGAAACATCGAGACCGGGCGTGCTCAGATCCTCGAACACCAGCTCGCCGCGAGAGCCGGCGTCATCGACGAGTGTGAAGCTGTCATGAAACTGCTCGAGTATCGCGGAACGATTTCTTCGAGTCTCATCAGGAGCGATGCGTCCGTCGCCGTTCCCATCGTATTGCGCGAACGCCGCGGTCGAGGGCCATACCACAACGTACGCGGTGTCGCCCGCCAGGCGGATATCTCCGGTATTGCTGTCCGCGCCGTGAGCGCCGGCATTGTCACCGGTTGTCAGGCAGCCGAGCGCCGCCCAAACCGCGCCGATCAAAAACGCGGCCGTCCGCGGAGCAGGCACCGCAGTCCTCAGGGGCCGGGCGGCGGCCCCGGGTTGAACGAGCTGTCGGGCGTCGCCTCGAAGCAGCGCGGGATGTACGGATACGTGTCGGTAACGTAATAGTGATACGACGTGTACTGGCTCGCCCCTATGGTGACGACCCCGGTGCGGCCGTTGCAGTCGTCAAGGTCGCCAAGCCCGGCCTGATACTCCCAATCGGCCACGAACGTGCCGTCATAGTCGCCGGACGGTGCTCCCGCGCCGCGTGCGCCCGTCTTCAACCGGTAACTCGAACGCATGACGGCAACGCCGCTGCCGGCATCGTTGGCATCGACATACCCCCACCGGCCAAAGACCGGGTATCCATCGGCAGCCCATCCGAGAAAAATCTGGCCCGGCGTTGCGGGCAACATCTGCTCAGGGATGCCGTGGTAATGATACGCTCCGTTGGGCTGCACATGGGCGTAATTGCAATCGGCTCCGAGTTCCGACGGGTGGAAGGTTCCATCGCCGCCGCCGTTGGACGCGAAGTAATCCGGAGCGGTCGCGTAGCGCAGCGCCTCGTAGCGCCACGCTGGATTGTCGTTCCAGAACTCCGCTGTGTACGGATCAAACACCACCCCGCTTTCGGCGATTGCGAACACCTTGGTCACGCTTGCGCCCGGCCCGGCCGGCGTTACCGAGATCGTGTAGTTGTAGTTCTGGGCGCTGATCGTGTTCGGGTTTCCGGCATTGGGGAACGGCCCCACAGCATGATCGGGGATTCCGTTCGCCGTGATCGAACGGGTGACTCCGTTGTCGGACTCGACGTACTGATGCGGCTGCGTGGCGGCTTCAAGCTGCGCTTGTGAGACGCTGCACGCGGAAGTCGGAATATTGGACAGCGCGTCTGAACCGGGCAGTGTCGTGGTCGTCGTCGTGGTTGTCGTCGTTACGACGATCTCGCAGACCGTCGGCTCCGGATCGCATGGCGTCGCCGGACAGTTCTTCGCCTGGAACTTCGCATCGTCGTCACGGCTGTTGCCGTCGCATCGCAGACAGTACCGGGAGCCCGAGCCGAACTGCACGATGGCATTAACACTTCCCTGCCCCGCGTTGTCCGCGAGAGTGTAGGCAACACCCGACTTGATCTTGATCTTCAGCTTCCCATCGCCCATCTGGGCGCGGTTCTTCGTCGCGCGGTCTTTGTATTTCCACGCCTTCCCGTTCGTTGACCAGTTACTGCCCGCATCCAGAAGAATGCAGTCGTCATCGGTCGAGCTGTACAGATGAACGACCGCCCCGCCGGCCTCTGGTGCGACAGCATCGAGATACTGAACCCCCGAGTCACGTGACTGGATCAGTACCTGGCGCTTCTGTGGATCGCTCGCATCGCGGATCTGGAGCTTTGTCGTGCTCACATCCTGCGCGTGCGCTCTCGCTATCCATACAATCAGGATCGCAACGGCCAGCACTCCGCGACCGAAACGCGAAATCACAGCCGAACCTCATGCGGCGGCAACGTCGCCTTTGCTGCGTCGACCGAACGCCCGAAGGCTTCGCGTAACCCGAGCCGCTTCTGCAGTCCTGCAAGCTGCGGCCAGCGCTCGCTGTCGACGTGCCCTCCCGCCAGCTCGAGGGCCTGCAACTGAACGACGACGCTTATGTCGGCAATCGAGAGACTTTGTCCCGAGAAAAACTCACGCTGCGCAAGCTGAGAGTCGAGATAGTCGAATATCGGGGGCAGCTTCTCGTTGAAACATTGTCGCGCGGTATCGGCCTCCGGCTCTTTCCCAGCGAACAAAGAGAAGAAGACCGGACGAAAGATCCCCAGGCCAATGGTGCCGGCGAGTTCAGAGTCCGCGTATTCTTCGATCCACGCGGCACGCCCCCTGTCGAACGGATCTGCCGGGTACAGTGCCGGTTGAGGGTATCTGGCTTCGAGGTAGGCACAGATCGCTGACGAGTCCGGGATTGTCCCCTGCGCGCCCTCCGTGCCGACCCTGCGATCTCTCATGACAGGGATTCGCTTTGCCGGGTTGATCTCGAGAAACCAGTCCGCCGGTGCGAACGGATTGGCTTCCTGCAACTCGACGTCGACCCCTTTTTCCTCGGCGAAGATCAGCGCCTTGCGGACGAACGGCGATGCATGCAGGCCGTAGATGATGATGTCTGCCATTCTGTCGTCCCCCCCGTCGGCGATTACCGGACATTCTTACTTCTGGCAATGCACCCTGCCCGACCGTGGCACGCCCGGCACGCTTTGCACGCTTGCCATACGTGCCCGGCTTGGTCGGCGTCGCCTGAGTTGACGGCACCGGCGCGCCGCGGCGACGAACTGACGCGATTTGACAGCGCCCGGGCGTGCATCGATCCTCGTCGGCGTGGGCACGCAGCTCGTCTGGTACAAACGCGACCTGCGCGTGCACGACCACGAACCGCTCCTGCGGGCGTCACAGGCTGGCCCCTGCATCTTCCTCTACGTCTACGAAACCGAGATCCTCGAATCGCGCGAGTACGACCTCCAGCATCTACGCTTTGTCAATCAATGCCTCGAAGAGCTCGCCGACAACCTGAAGCGCCGGGGCGCGCGGCTGACGCTGCGGCGCGGCCGAATGCCGGACGTACTCGACGAGCTGCACAATGAAGTCCCGTTCGAGTCGATCTGGAGTCACGAGGAAAACGGCAACCGCTTCACCTGGGACCGAGACCTGCGTATCGCACAATGGGTGAAACGAAACGGAGTCGAGTGGCACGAACTGACACAGACTGGCGTTATCCGTCGCCTCGACAACCGCGATGGATGGTCTCGCCGATGGCATCGGACAATGGAACGCGAGATCGTGCCGCCGCCCGGGGCACTCGATCAGGCCAGGCTGCGCAACCACGGGCGGAGGCTCGGGGAAAGATCATCACGTCTTGGCTCGACAGAGAAGACCGAGACCCAGGCCGGCGGCGAACAGAACGCCCGCAAGCTGCTCGAATCATTTCTCGCCTTTCGAGGTGAAGGCTACACCGGCGGCATGTCGAGCCCCGTTACCGCTTACGACGCATGCAGTCGTCTGAGCCCACACTTCGCGCACGGCACGATTTCAATTCGCGAGGTCTTTCAACGCAGCAGCCGGCGAACAGACGAACTCAAGGCGCTGCGAAGATCCGGAACCGACATCGGAGCAGAGTGGCTGACATCGCTCTCGTCGTTTCGATCGCGTCTGCGGTGGCACTGTCATTTCATGCAGAAGCTCGAGGACGAACCGGAGATGGAATTTCGCAACCTGAGTCGCGCATACGATTCACTGCGACCCGAGGCATTCGACGACAACGCTGCTCGGTGCTTCGAAGCGTGGAAACACGGACGCACCGGATATCCGATGATCGATGCCTGCATGCGATCGCTGCGCACGACAGGATGGATCAACTTCCGTATGCGAGCAATGCTGGTCTCGTTCGCGGCCTACCACCTGTGGCTCCACTGGCGCGAGCCGGGTCTTTTCCTCGCCCGCCAGTTTCTCGACTTCGAACCCGGCATCCATTGGAGCCAGATGCAGATGCAATCCGGAACCACGGGCATCAATGCAAATCGCATCTATTCCCCGATCAAGCAGGTGACGGATCAAGACCCCGGCGGGTTCTTTCTCAGACGCTGGCTGCCGGAACTCGAGGGGGTCCCTGACAAGCGCCTCCCGGAGCCGTGGAAGATGTCCCGAAGCGAGCAAGACGCGGCGGGCTGCGTCCTCGGACAGGACTACCCACTGCCGATCGTCGATCACCAGCAGGCCTACTCGGAGGCAAGGTCGCGAATGCAGTCGATCAAGAGCTCCGAACAGGCGCGGCAGGACGCTCAAGCGATACAGGCGAAACACGGGAGCCGCAGTCGCAGAGGCCCCGGCTGACGACCGGTCCCGCCGCCCCATCGGGAATCCACCCCCAACCACGCTGCGCTGAAACGCGGGAGCCGAAACCGATTCGGGTATTCTCGCGACCCCACCCGGGGGTAAACCCGTACTGCGCATACGTAGAACCACGTATCCGTACATTCAATACCGGCGATTGGCTCGGAAAACCACAGCTCCCGAAGAAAGTCCATTGGCGAACGGACTCGGGCGGGATAACTTCCTAGCTGCAGCCGTATGATCATTGCTTTGCGCCAAATCACGAGTGCAGCCCCAAGGGTCAATCTCATGCGATCGCTGTTCCCGAAACGGATCGGGGCGGCGCTCTTACTCGCGTTGTTGATGCCGGCCCTGTCCCATGCGGCTGGCATCCTCCAGGTGGAAGATCTCACAGCGCCGAATCTGATTGGTGACTCCAACGTTGAATCCGGAGGACAGAACCTGCCCGGACCGGACGTCCTCACGATCGGAGCCAAAGCCTGCAACGTCGGCGACCAGCAGCTCCGTGACGTCACACTGTATGTCGGCGATGGAACCACTCCCGGCGAGTTCGACGACACCATCGTCCCGCCTGCCACGCGGCCATACGAGGGCACATTCGAACTGGTGATGCTCGACGCGGATCGCAGCGACGCTACACGGGTCGTCGGCTTTCTCGACCCCGGCAGCTGCCTGACAGCCTATTGGCAGGTCCAGTACCCCGTCGTTGACGCGAACATCGATGCAACCTGGGGCCTGCAGAATACCGACGCCGACGATCTCGCTCTCGACTTCAGCGTCTGGGGGACGTCGTTTGACGTTCCGACCGGTGCACCGAGCAACTCGGTCGTCAACGACACGGTAACGGTGCGCAACGAACAGGACGCGAACCCGAACAAGGTTTCTCCGACACCGAGTGCGGTCACGGTAATAACTCCAGCCTCAGCCCAGGTAGGAGTCGGCGAGCTCCTCACGATCGAGTTCCAGAACGCGACCTTCGGCAACATCAACCAGGGCTTCGATGTTGATCCGGCGGACGGCCAACCCGACCACAACCTCTGGTTCCAGCCGGTTGGAGAAACCACATGGGACACCGACGTCCTCCGTCTCGTGCGCGTCGACGCGGAGCTTCGAGGCGGTAGTTGTGGAGCGGGTCGGCCCAATGTGACAATTACGCTGGTCGATGACTGGCACGAGAGCGGGTTTGACCAGTACGGAACCTGTTCGTGGGATGCCGACTACACCTACACCTTCATCGCACTCGGCCCCGGCGTGACCGCTACGAGCCCTTACCAGGAGGCGTCGTCCGGCAGCAACCAGGAGAAATTCAACGGCGACTACTGCGGCGACAGCGATCCATTCACTTCGCCGACCTCAGCCTGTTTCCTGCTCTCAGCGCTACCAGGAAATCCAACCCTGGTTAAATCCGTCGATAAGGCCGTAGCCGTCGAGGGGGAGACGCTCACCTACAATCTTGCGTACGAAAACACTTCGACCAACAGTGTAGGCGACCCGTCTTCAGGAAACGGCATCGTGATTCGGGACTCGATCCCGAACGGCATTGACTACGTCGCTGGAAGTGCTTCATGCAGCGCAGCATGCACAATCCGATACTCCACCAACAACGGCACGACCTTCGAATCCGTCGAACCGTCTCCTGCCTCGCTTGTCACCGACCTGCACTTCTATCTCAACGATCCTATCCCGGGCGGAACTACGGGAACGGCAACTTTCCAGGGCATTGTTGAAACCGGCTTCACCGGCCGCATTACCAATATCGGCGAGATCGCGATCACCGGCTCCGCCGCGATCACGACCGACAACGCCGAGACGCTGGTTGGCTGCGAGTTCGACTCCGACTGCGACGACGGAGCCTACTGCAACGGGGCCGAGACCTGCGTAACCGGAGCCTGCACCGCAGGCACTCCGGTCTCCTGCGACGACGGCCAGGCGTGTACCACCGACTCCTGCAACGAAGCCACGGACAGCTGCGATTACACGACCAATGACGCCGTCTGCGACGATGCTGACGCCTGCAACGGTGCCGAGACCTGCGTAGCGGGAGTCGGCTGTCAGGCAGGGACACCATTGGTCTGCGATGACTCCAACGCTTGCACGACTGACACCTGCAACGCGATTGCAGGCTGTCAGTACTCGAACGCATCAGCAGGCACCGCCTGTGGCGACGGCACCGACAACGACTGCACCGACCCGGACACCTGTGACGGTGCAGGCTCGTGCCAGCCCAACCACGCATCCGCCGGCGCGAATGCGGCCACGCAGTGCAACGACAGCGTCGAGTGCACGGCCGACCAGTGTGATGGATCGGGCGGTTGCCAGAACCCCAACCTGTCGGCCGGTACGGCCTGCGGCGACGGCACAGACACCGACTGCACCAACCCGGACACCTGCGACGGGGCGGGCTCGTGCCAGTCCAACCACGAGTCGTCCGGCTTCAGCTGCGGCGACGGATCGAACACCGACTGCACCGACCCGGACACCTGCGACGGCGCCGGCACCTGTCAGTCCAACCACGCATCCGCGGGCGCGGCCGCGGCTGCGCAGTGCAACGACAGCAACGAGTGTACGCTCGATCAGTGCGACGGGACCGGCGGATGCCAGAACCCGGCGGCGAGCGCCGGCACCACGTGCGGCGACGGCACCGACAACGACTGCACCGACCCGGACACCTGCGACGGCGCCGGCTCGTGCCAGTCCAATCACGCATCGGCAGGCACTACTGCCGCCACGCAGTGCAACGACAGCGTGGAGTGCACGGCCGACCAGTGTGATGGCGCCGGTGGCTGCCAGAACCCGGCGGCGAGCGCCGGCACACCGTGCGGCGACGGCACAAACACCGATTGCACGGACCCCGACACCTGCGACGGCGCAGGAACCTGCCAGTCCAACCACGTATCGGCAGGCACCGCCGCACCCACTCAGTGCGACGACAGCCAGGACTGCACGGCCGACCAGTGCGACGGCACCGGCGGCTGCCAGTACGCGAACGAGCCGGCCGGAAGCAGCTGCGGAGATCCGTCGGATACCGAATGCACTGACCCGGACACCTGCGACGGCGCTGGCGGCTGCACGAGTCACGATCAGCCCAGCGGGACGGTTTGCGGAGATCAATCCTCCACGGAGTGCACCTTGCCGGACACGTGCAACGCGCTCGGTATCTGCCAGCCGAACGACGCGGCAGCCGGCACATCCGCGAGGAGCCTGTGTGACGATCTCAACACCTGTACTCGTGACCAGTGCGACGGCGCAGGTGGATGTCGGTACGAGGCGCTCGCCTCCGGGCGCTCGTGCAACGATCCCGCCGACGACGGCTGCGACACGACCGCCGACACATGCGACGGCACCGGACTCTGTCAGGCGAATGAACCGCCGGGCAATACGAACTGTACGTTCACGGACCTGGCGCTGGAAAAACTCGAACCCGTTGGGACAGCAGAGCTCGGAGGCTTCGTCGACTACGTTGTGCGTGTGAGCAACCTCGGCCCCAACGACGCAGGCAGCGTGGTTGTAACCGACTACCTGGACCCCAACACCGCCTATGTCGCCTCGACACCGCCGTGCGAAGAGGAGATTCCGGGGCGTCTGACCTGCCCGCTCGGGTCTCTGGTCGTCGGAGCAACCACCGAATTCGGCGTCACCGTCCGCGTCAACGACGACGCACCGACAGCCGGAGTCGGCTCCGGCTCGCCGTGCCCCGCGGGATCGGATCTATGCAACCGGGCGATTGTTTCCTCGGACCGGGTCGATACCGACTGGAGCAACAACGAGGACGAGGCCGGCACCGATGTCACTCCGATCACACAGTCGGCCGACCTTCTGACAACGAAAGTCGATATCACTCCGGAACCTGTAGCCCCCGGAGATCAGGTTCTTTACGAGATTCGGGTGACAAACCTCGGGCCGGATGAGGCCACCGATGTGGTGCTGCACGAGTCTCTCGACCCGCACATGATCTACGTGAGCGACAGTCACGGCTGCGCGGCGTCCGGAAGCCCGACTCAGCTCACGTGCTTGCTCGGCAATATTGCCAACGGTGCGAGTGTGACCTTCCAGGTCACCGTCGACATTGACCCGACGTCCCCGATCGCCTCCGGACTTCAGGACGGGGATTGTCAGAACGCGGAGGATCTGTGCAACACAGTTACAGTTTCGGCGCGTACTTCGGACCCATCGTTGGACAATAACCGCGACAGTGAGCCGACGGACGCCAGCACGAACCCGACCTGCGGGGACGGCATCATCAACGGCGCAGATCAGTGTGATCCGCCCAGCGCGGAAACATGCACAAACGGCGTCGATGACAACGGCGATAATCTGATCGACTGCGCCGATCCGCTCTGCGCCTTCCCGGCAACCAGCTGCGACGGCAACTGTCAGCTGACGACTGCTTGCCTCCCCATTCTGGATGACCCTGCGAAATTGACGTGGGAGTACGTGAAGATTCACGGCCGATTTGTTCCAGACACACCTGTCGATCCCGAAAACGAGGGCTTCACATTCATGCTGTCGAATGCCAACGGACTCATCTACCGGGCGGAACTCTTCGCGGCCGACCTGAGGGTCGCCGGGGGGAAATCGACCAAGCGGTGGAAGTTCCGGGACAAGCTCGCGAAGCGGGGAATGGGCTCGCGCAAAGGCCTGTCCACCATCTCGATGAAGACACGCAATGAACCCGACGGGAGCGTCTCCTACCCGTTCAAAGTCAAGGCGTACGGAGATATGTCGAATGCGACGGTTGCGCTGATGACCACACAAATCTCCGTAGGCGACGATGTGAGCTTCGTCACGGCCGAGTGGAAAGGGAAGCCCGGCCACTGGAGACTCTACAAGAGCCAGTTCTGAGAGGTCACCAGGCGGGGCCGCTGTCCGGCAGATCCTGGCTGTAATTGCTTGGCAAAACACGGCCGATTGGCTAGAGTTCCTGGTTCTCGTCGGCAGGATCCCACTTTCTCTTTACCGACACCGAGTCCGTCACGTGCTTGAAGAAAAGCGTACTCCCGCAAGTACGAAAAACCGACAAACCGTCCGTGTAAGCGGCACGGCCTACCTGCCGTCATACATCCGCGAGCGCGGCGGCTGCGGCGACAGGGTCCTCGCGGCTGCCGGGGTTACCGAGTCGGAGATTCTCAGCGCAGACTGCTGGCTCGATGTCGACAGGCTGGCGGCGGCCTGGGAAGCGGCGGCGGTGGAACTGAATGATGAGCTGTTCGGACTTCGCTTTGCGCAGTCCTTCCCGATCGACAGCTATGGACTGCTCTCCTACCTGGTCCTCAACGCGCCCGACGTGCGCACCGGCGCCGAGAACCTCGCCCGATACGGCGCGGATTTGTCATTCGGTCCGGCGAAACAGCGTGCGCTGCGAATCGATGGTCCGACCGCGGTTGTCTCCTTCACTTTCTCGTTTGACGACGGGGGCGATATGCGCCATTTGCTCGAGGGACACGTAACCGGACTCGGCAGTGCCCTCGAACGACTCACTGGTAGCCGCACCGACTCCTTCGAATACCGATTCCAGCATGACCTTGTCGGCCGCGAGGACGAGATCCGTGAATTCCTCGGTCGACCGGTCGTTTCCCGGGCAGACCATTACGGGGTCGCGTTTGATGCCGAGCTGCTCGAGCTTCCAGTGCTGGGCGCAGATCGCAGTTTATTGCCCCTGCTGGAGCGGAGGCTGAGTGAATTCACTCAGCGTGGCGAGGACGAATTTCTCGACAGGCTGCACGACGAGATAGGCCAGATGCTGTGCGATGGAATGCCGACGCTCGAGCGGGTGGCGCGCAGGATGGGGCTGAGCGAGCGCAGCCTCCAGCGCCGGCTGAAAGAAGCCGGAATGAATTACAAGACAGTGGTGCTCGAGCTGCGAATGCAGTTGGCCAGGGGTTATCTCGAGCAACCCGACATCCGAATCTCCGAAATCGCCACGCTGCTCGGGTATCAGGAAGTCAGCAGCTTCAACCACGCCTTCCGCCGCAGATGCGGCGTTTCGCCGCGCCAGTGGCGAAACGGCAAAAGCTCTGCCGACTAGAGGGCAAGCGGCCAACTGAGCCGGGCCGCGCCGCGCCGGCCACGTCCACCGCTACCCCCACCCCGGAACAGGTCGAAATCACGCACGGACCTTCCGCAGCCGCTGGTGGCAGCGACCGGGCACGGGTCGCCCCCCACGGCCATCGCCGAACCGGCTGCCCCGGACAACACTTTGGCGCCCGAGAACAATTCCTTGGCGCGTGAACACAAACCTGAAGCTCGTTTTTCGGGTTAGGGATAAGCCACGCTCAGTATCCCGGCACTGCCATGTCGAACCTGCGGCTACTCTGCGCCGAGCCCAGCCCGGCGCTGAACCTAATACTTCGTGATCTAAGGAAAGGTATGCGCATTTTCACATCATCCATCCGCCGCAATGTTTTCCCCGGCAACGGCCAAGCATTTTTCGGGACCATTCTCGCCGGCCTTGTGCTCACAGTCGGCTGCGCGACCGCACCGGCGCCGGTGTTCACCGACGCCGCGATTCCGGGGGCACAGGCCGCCCTGCCCTCTGCCACCGGCGTTCCGGCTGTGGAGGCCGTCCCGGCCAAGGCCGATGCTCCGGCGGCATCGAGGGTGAGACACTTCCGATCGCAGGGCAGCGTCCTCGCCTTCGACGACCGCGGTTACCTGATGACCGATGGCCGCTACTCGCTGCGGATCAATTTCGAGGGCGCCAGCGCCGATGCCGGGCCGCGAGGCTCGGGCGATGCGGCCGAGGCCGCGGTCGCGGTTGCTGACGGCAAGATATCCCCCCTGGGTCGCGTCGACTACGAAGGCGTCTGGCCGGGAATCGACGCGACCTACGACGCGCCGGAAGGCAAGATCCTGCGCAGCACCTGGACGATCGAAGCCGGGGTCGACCCGGCAGCAATTCGTCTGCGCTACAATCACCCGGTCGCGCTCGACGGGTCGGGCGCGCTGAAGGTGCGACTG
Organism: Candidatus Nitrosopumilus sp.; assembly: GCA_964225545.1. Classification (GTDB taxonomy): domain Bacteria; phylum Desulfobacterota; class Binatia; order UBA1149; family SPBQ01; genus SPBQ01. Next base: position 12,547 of record CAXQPB010000148.1, read on the forward strand.
GCCGCGGGCACGCTCACCGAGAGCGCCCCGGTCGCGTGGCAGGAGATCGACGGTTCTCGCGCGCCGGTCGAGGTGGCCGTCCGCACGATCGAC
>CAXQPB010000149.1:0-2403 GCA_964225545.1 Candidatus Nitrosopumilus sp.
CACACACGCGATCAGATCTGTGCCTGCAACCGGATCCATCCCCGTTGACGAGACGTTCGTCTTCGTCCACTTGAGCTGGACCTGATCCTTGTCCGCCAAGGCATCGTCCTTGACGACCATCTTGCCCGTCCCCGCTGCGGTGCAGCCTGTGAGCGGCGCGGGGTCGCAGCCCCCCGTTCCCTTTTCGATCCGGAAGCTGTCGAGAACGACCCCGGAATCGTCGAGGAACTTCCCTGTCATGGTGTCTCCGTCAACTTCGAGGATCGAGGTACCCAGGCTGAGCAGGGACTTCTGGTGGACTTTGTGTCCTTCCGCCGGAACGAAGCTGCGCAGATCGGCTGCAGACCCGCTGACGATATAAACCGCCCCTTCGTTCGGCCCCTGTTGGAAACTCGGCTTGCGGTACGGCCCGTTCCCCAGCGGATCACCGTCGCCCGCATCGAGCAGATTCGCCGGCGTCAGCGAGTCTTCAAGCCCATAGTAGCCGTCGATCAGGTAGCTGCGCTCGTAGGTATGCGAGTGAGCGCTGAGGACCACATCCACTCCGTAGCTTTCGAGAATCGGGTTGAAGGTCTCACGCGCCTCGACCTCGTTGTTCTCGACATCGGAATCATGGAACTGCCCCTTGGAGTACGGCGGCCGGTGCCACGCCACGATAATCCAGTCTGCGTCGGTCGCCAGGAGGTCGTTCTCGAGCCACGTCACCATCGGCGCGCCGAGACTGTCAACGGCTTCGAGCACGTCTTCACTGTCGAGGATGATGAAGTGGATGTTGCCGTAGTCGAAGGAGTAATAGGACTCGCTGCCCGAAGCCACACCGTTCGCCCCGAGCTCGTTCGCCGTCGGAAAATAGAACATGTCGAAGTAGGCACCGCTCTCGTTCAGGCTGTTGTTGCCGAAGCCCTCGTGGTTGCCCATCGCCGAGAAAAACGGTTGCCGCTGGTGGTACGCCGCAAGCTCGGGCGGAGCGAAGAATCGGGACTGGTACGTCGAGTCATCGCCTACGGTATAGGCATTATCGCCGAGGTAGAGATGAACATCGGTTGCATCCGCCGCAGCGTTCACGTCGCCCCCGCCGACGTGGTCGTAGTACGCCTGGCGCGTATCCAGGTACTCGGTGCCGCTGCTGCCGGGCCAGTACCCGGAGTCTCCGTAGGTCCAGATTCGTATCGGCTGACGTGTGCCCGGTACCGGGGATGTGGTGAAGGCGTAGTCGTCACCAGGAGTCGTGATCGAGCTGCCGTTGTCGCCGACCGCATAGAAAAACTTCGTGTCGGCGGTCAGGCCCGTGAGCTCGACGACGTGCTTGAAGCCACCGAGAAGGTCGGCGCTGCTCGTTCCGGCCACCACCGTGCCCAGAGCGGTGGTCGTTCCGTAATCGACTTCGGCGGTCGTCAATGCGACGTCGGTATGGAACACCACCGTCATCCGATCCGAACCCGGCATCTGCAGATAGGGGCCCCGTGTGACCGTAGTCTGCGCTATTGCCGGGGCAGCGCTGAGTGTCGGGATCAATGCGATTGCCAGAAAGAGCTTGAGCATTGTCTTCACTCTCCTTGAGATCGATCGGCATCCTCTGCAGCTCTGATTTCGGCAAGCTTCTTCCGAAGCGCAATCTCCAGAGCCGCAAGCTTGTCGCTGCGACGATCGGGCGGGCGCGCAGCGATCAGGGTTACAGCTTGCTGATATCCCTCCGCTGCGGCCAGCACTTTCCCGTCCGCTTCGAGAATTTCTGCACGCCGTGCCACCCAGATGGGGTGCTTCGGGGCCTGAGCAATTAACGTATCGATCCGTTCCAGTGCGCGGTCATTGCGACCGATCTCGAGCTCGAGTTCGAGCGCGCGCTCCTGAATAGCCGCGATCGGCCCGAGCTTGCTCTGGGCTGCATCGGCGACGTCGAGAGCGGCAAGCACGTTTACTCTACGAAGATTGCCTGACGCATCCGGTGCATCGGGCTTGTCCTCGCCCTGCGGTGCGTTGCCGGCGTCGGACTCGCCGGCAGGCCGCATCAGTTGGACATCCATCGCAAGCAGCACCATCCCGGGTTGCGGACGCTCGATGAGCGCGACGGCTCTGCGAAATTCATCGGCACACTCGCGGTCGCGGCCGGAACTCTGATGAATCTGCGCACGCGCGAGATACGCCGGTCCGTTGCGGTCATCTCGGTCGAGGGCAATCTCGACCGCCGCGAGCGCAGCCTTGTTCAGGCCCGATTCGCGCAGCGCATTGGCGAGCGCAACATCCGTAATGTCCCGATCAGCGCCGAGCGACGCCGCCTTCAGCCAGGACGCCGCTGCCGCGTCCCAGTCATGACCTTTGGTCTCGAGTGTACCGCGACGCAGATAGAGCGCTGCATTTTCAGGGTCCTCTTCGATCGCATGCGCGATCATGTCCTGCGCCTCG
>CAXQPB010000150.1:0-22491 GCA_964225545.1 Candidatus Nitrosopumilus sp.
CCTTGCTGCCGTTATCGTCGACATAGATCAGCGCGCTCGTTCGCTCAGCCCCGCTCTTTCGTCCCTTCGTGCGCAGCAGCAGCGTCGGCACGCCGAGCATCTAGTGACCGAGCCGGCCGTCGGTCGACTCATAGATGTTCTTATGGGTCCTCAGGATGGTGTTGAAAAGGCTCATGGGCTCCTCTGTGTGTCGGCGCGGCGTGCAAAAACGGCTGCGGCCGGATGTCGGGCGACCGGCGCCGTTGCCGGGACCGGGGCGGGTACGTATATTTCGGGAACCGGCAATCTATTAGGAACTGCGTGCGGCTCGCAAGAAGGCACACGCACGGTCCTCGGTCACAAGAAGGGAACCACCATGCCGTTTTCGGAACAATGCGCGGACTGCCAACGCATCAACGATGTCCTGAAGCGCGTGGGCGACCGCTGGAGCGTCCTCGTGATCATCTCGCTCGCCCGGTACGGCACGCTGCGTTTCAACGAGCTGAAGCGAAACCTGGGCATCTCGCAACGGATGCTCAGCGTCACGCTGCGACAGCTCGAGCGCGACGGGCTGGTCAAGCGCGCGTACTTTTCGACGATCCCGCCGCGCGTTGAATACAGCCTGACTCCGATGGGAGAGTCGTTCCGCGGACCGGTCACGGAGCGTGGTACGTGGGCGCTCGAGCACCTCGCCGACATCGACGCTGCCCGTGAGCGCTACGACGCGGCGGCTGCCACGGAGCAGTTCCGCCAGGCCTGAGCGGAGTTGCCCGGCCTACTTGATCCCGGCAGTGGCCTCGATGACGTTGAAGGCGTGGTCGCCCATTTTCTCGAAGCTGGTCAACAGGTCGGTAAAGATGACGCCGGTGATTGCGTCGCACTTGCCGTCGATCATCCGCTGCAGCTGGGACTGACGATACTGATTGCGTAGCTCGTTCAGCCTCTCTTCGCGCTGCTCTGCCGCAGGGATCGGGTCGGGCTTCCGGTGCAGGATCAACTCTCGCATCGCCTCGAGGTTGTCACGCGCCGCAGCCGCCATTTCGAGAAGCTCGGCGCGTCCTTCCTCTGTGAGGTCGAGTTTTCCCTCGTCGACACGCCCGAGCAGCATGGAAATCTTCTCGCCGTGATCACCGATTCGCTCGAGGTCGTTCGTCATGCTCATCAGCGACAGCGTCTCCTTGCTGGCTGCGCTGGAGAGCTGCTCGTGGACGAGCTCCGACAGATACTCATGAATCTGGTGCTCGAGAACGTCTGTTGCCAATTCGTCGGAGCGGATCTTGTCGAGCAACCTCCGATGTTCCGATCCCGTTGATTGCAGAGCCCGCTGGATGCGATCGACCATCTTGAGCGTTACGCCCGCCATGCGGTCGACCTCACGCTGAGCCGCCGGCAGGACCAGCTCGGGCGTGGAGCCGAACGGCACGGTCAGGTAGACGAGGTCGTGACGGATCTCATCTTCGGGGTCGCGCTCGGGCATGATGAATTCGATCAGGCGCTGGAACTGCGGAACGAACGGCAGAAATATCAACGTATTGACGACGTTGAACGTGGTGTGGAAGGCCGCGATGTGGGTCGGCAGCACTCCGAGCAGTGCATCCTCCCCGGTCCCATACGGATTGCCCGGCACCAGCCAGTCCGTGAACTCCAGGAACGGTACAAAGATCAGGATCGGCCACATCGAGCCGATGACGTTGAACAGGAAATGGGCAAGCGCGGCGCGCTTGGCGGTGAGCGGCGCACCGATCGCGGCCAGCACGGCGGTTGTCGTGGTGCCGATATTCTGGCCGAGCGCGATCGCGCAGGCGGTCGGAAAATCAATGTAGCCCTTCGCCGCCGCGGTCAGCGTGATCGCCATCGACGCACTCGACGACTGCACGATGATCGTGATGACCGTGCCGAACAGCATCGCGGCGATGAGGCCCCGGATCGAATCGGGCTCCAGCCGGCGAACCCACTCCATGACCTGTGGCGCGCTCTTGACGTCCGGAATGGCGTCCTTGAGCAGTGCGAGTCCCAGGAACAAGAGCCCGAAACCGACCAGAGCCTGGCCGAGTCGATGCGGCGTCCGCCATCGCTGGATGAATTGAGAGAAGAAGCCGATGCCGATGAGCGGCAGCGCGAAGCTGGTGATCTTGACCTTGAAGCCAAGCAGGCTGACGATCCACGCGGTCGTGGTCGTACCGATGTTGGCGCCGAAGATGACGCCGAGGCTCTGGCCGAGCGTGAGCAGCCCGGCGCTGCAGAACGCGACCACCATCACGGTTGTCGCGCTGGAAGACTGAACCGCGCAAGTGACGAGGAAGCCGGAGACCGTGCCGACAAGTCGGTTGTCCGTGGCTTTCGCGAGTATCGCCCGCAGCTTCGAGCCGGCGGCCTTCTGCAGCCCCTCGCTCATGACCTTGAGCCCGAACAGGAACACTCCGAGCGATCCCATGATCTGGAGTGTGAGCATCAGAACGTCCATGCAGCCGCGCCCTCGTTTCGAAGATGTTCCCCGGGCCTGCCAAACCGATCGGTCGGCCTGTCACCGGGAGAACCAGAGTCCAGAGTAAAATTGTGGGCGGAATACATGGGAAACCGCGGTCGGATACAAACGCCCGGATGGCCGGCTGTGACGCTGCGCGATCAGTGCAGCGGGGACGACTGCTCGTAGCGGCGTCCCTCGAGGAAGTAGGTCGCCATGGGCCCCTTCCCTTTCAGCTCCACCGTCGCGTGGTCCGAGAACTGGAAGGTATCCTTGAGCCGGATCATGAAGGCTTCCGAGACATGGATCCGGCCCGGCTGCCCCGTCGACTCGATGCGGCTGGCGACGTTGACGACATCGCCCCACAGGTCGTAGGTGAATTTCTTGGTGCCAACCACCCCTGCGATCGCAGTTCCGGAGTGAACCCCGATACGCAGACTGATTCCGAGGCCGCGGCCGGCGGCAAAACGTTGGAAGTCGTCGCGGACGGCGAGCGCGAATTCGCCGATGCGCTTGGCGTGGTCGGCCTGGGGCTCCGGAATGCCCGCCACCACCATATAGCAGTCCCCGATCGTCTTGATCTTCTCCAGGCCGAATTCGTCGAGTCGTTGGTCGAACATCTCGAAGATTTCGTTGAGCAGCTTGACCAGTTCGAACGGGCCCAGCTTCTCGGCAAGCTCGGTGAAGTTGACGAGATCCGCGAACATCACGCTGACCTCCGGGAACTCGTCCGCGATCGGCGTTTCGCCCGCGCGCAGACGACGTGCGATCACCGCCGGCAGTACGTTCAACAGAAGACTTTCGGAAATGTTCTTCTCGCGCTCGAGGTCCTTTCGATGCTCTTCCAGGGTGTCATTCGAGGTCTTGAGTTTCTCGACGGATGCGCGGGTCTGCTCGACCATCGAGTTGAAGGCGGTGACGAGCGTTCCGAGTTCGTCACTCGAGCTGTACTCCACACGCTGCTGGTAGTCGCCCTTGGCGACATGATCGGTCGCTGCCGCCACCAGCTCCAGCGGATGCAGCACTCGTTTTCGCAACCAGAGCAGCGCGAGCAGCGAGACAAGGAGCGCGCCGAATCCGAAGCCCAGCGACCCGAGCACGACCTTGCCCGCCTTCGTGCGGAGTTCGCCGACCTCGGCATTGGTTCGCCGATCGAGGATCTGGAGAAAATCGTTGATCGGCGTCATGATCTGCGCTTTCTCTCGCAGGTACTCCGGACCGAACATGAGCGAGCGAGCGAGATCGAGATCCGGATCGGCTGTACGGGTGAATCCACCGCGATCATCGGCAAAGCGGCCGCGCACGGCGTTCATCGCCACGTTCTCCATACTCACCAGCTTGTCCGACTTCTCACGAGCCTCGGTGAGCTTGCGGAACTCCTCGACCGAGAACCCCTGTTCCACCATCAGGTCCTCGAGGCTGACGGCGTCGCCGCTCTCGCGAGGACGCTCATCACTCTCGGTCACGAGGTCCCAGTAGACAAGGTCGTACTCCAGCGGTCTCGGCGCCTCGCCCATACGGATCGCCAGCACCTCGTTGAATTGATCGGCGAAGCGCTCATCGCCGGTGGTCACGAACAGGCGTGCCATCCGCGTCAGGTCGTCGGAACTCTGCCTCAGCTCGTATGCCAGCTTGTAGGACGCGAAGCGCCGCTGCTCGCCCTCCGTTCCCTCAACGTGCAGGGACGACAGAATTCCCAGCGCCGCGACCAGTCCTCCGAGGAGCAGGATCAGGACGATGAAGAACGAGACGAGAAACCTGTGGATCGACATCGCGTCACACCCCCGCCGAGCAGCGCCCGGCCCCAGCGACAGCGAAACGCCGTTGTGGCGCGTGCTGAATTTCTTGGCATTACGATGCACGTCACGGCAAGGTAAGTCATGCGCGACGTTCTTGAACACTGTGCCGGTACCCCTGAGCGAGAGTTCGCCGAGGGCGAGGTCCTCCTCGCCGAGGGCGAGCGCGCCGGCGTTCTCTACATTCTGAGCAGCGGTGCGGTCGAGATCGTCAAAGGCGAATTTCAGATCACGGTGGTCGACGAACCGGGGTCAATCTTCGGCGAAACCTCGGTACTTCTCGATATCCCGCATACCGCAACCGTCCGCGCCCTGACCGCCTGCCGTGCACACGTGATCGATAACGCGAGAGGGTTTCTGAACTCGAGCCCGGACATCACCTACCAGCTCGCACGCCTTCTCGCGCAGCGACTGCAAGGCGTGAACAGCTACCTTGTCGATCTCAAGCAGCAGTTCCACGACCAGGAGAACCATCTGGGGATGGTCGACGTCGTGCTGGAGACACTCGTTCATCAACAGGACGAGGAATGTTCTCCCGGCTCCGATCGTGATCCGAACACGACCCTCTGATCGAGCCATTCCGGTAGTTCGGTAAGTACATCGACCGGGCGGGTCAACGGCCGGTCCAGTCGGACGACTTCCGCGCCTGCCTGCGAGAACCAGACCGCGCTCGAGTCTCTTGTGTCGAAGGCAATGTATGCCGGGCACGGCCCGATCTGCCTTCCTGAGTTGAACACCCAGGTCGAACCGATCTGGTCAACCCACGAGCCCCCGGAACGAAACGGCGACTGGTGAATGTGTCCGGTCAGAACCAGATCCGGGGAGTAGCGCTCGATCCAGCGGACGAGATCCGCGTCTCCGAAGTGCTTTTTTCCCGACCAGCTTGTCGGCGAATTATCCGGCGGCGCGTGGTAGACCCAGATCCACCGACTGCCCTCCCGCAGCGAAGCGTCGGCCTCGAGCTGGGCTGCGACTCGGTCACGCGTCTGCGGCCCATCCCACCACGGGCAGATCGTGAAAAGCGTGTCATCGATCCGGCAGCCGTCGCCGTCGGTCGGTGCGCCGAGCACGCGGACTTTCGACATCCAGCGCGCGACTTTCTCGCCTGTCTCATCGCGGGCATCGAGATCGTGATTGCCGGAGGAGACGATGACTCGCGTCTTCGCCTTCAGCTGTCTGACATAGGTCAGGATAACGTTGATCTGAACTCGAGCGTCGACTGTAGACGAGATGTCGAGGTGATCGCCGGCGATGACGACGACATCGAATTCCTCTGCAACGTCGAGCACCCAGTCGAACTGCTTGAGCGCGTAATGCAGGTCAGAGACGAGAAGACACTTCACGGAGTCGAAACTCCAACAGGTACCGGGATAGATCAACCCGGCAGCGACTGCCGGGGCCGATTCACCTGCCGTGACCGGCCGCGTGACCGATGGGAGACGTCGCTTCCATCGATTCTGGAGTGGAAGCAAAAAGACCGCCCGCCGCCCGCTCATCCATCAGACGAGCGAGCGGCGGCGGCGGTATCACGAGTCGAGGGTTCTGACTCTGTCTCAGTCCCGAACGGTGACCGTATCGGAACCGACCGAAGTATTGGCAGCGGAATCGGTCACCGTCGCGCTGAGCTCGACCACGGTTCCTACATCGACCGATGTCGGGACATGGTGGTAGACCTTAATGCGGCTCAGCCCTGGCCCGCCGAGTGTTCCGACGGTCCATGTGAGAGTCGTCAGGCCTCCGGATGTGGTGACAGACGCCGGCTCGGGGAGAGCCGAGACGAAGCTGATCGACTCGGGCGCGCTCAGCGTCGCAACCACCCCGTTGGCCGGGGCGTTGTTCGAGTTGCTGACCGACAGCGTGGTACTGAGTCTGCTTCCGAGCAGGACCGTCGGCGGCGCGGTCACCAGCGCTGCCAGGTTGTCGTTCCCTCCACCCGGTCCGGTCGTCGAGTCACCACGCACGGTGATTTCGAGAAGACTCTCGCCCACTCGATCCTCATCGTCGGATGTGACGCCGAGGAATGTGATCAGCGAGTTGTCCTGCGCGTCGACCGGCACCGTGAATCTCAGGTTCACGTCCTGGTTCCCCGGGCCCGGCACCACATCGAACAGCCAGTCGTACGTCGCCCGATCGCCGTCGATCGTTACAGCGCTGACCGGAGGCTGGGTCGAGACAAGGAGCAGATCGGCCGGCGCCTCGACGCTGATGACCGTGTTCTCACCACTGATGCGCGAGGCATTGGAGACCGCTGCCGTAATCAACAGGGCGTCACCCGCGAGCACCTGGCGCGGACCTGTGATCGACATCGACAGGGTTCCGGTATCTGTCGGAATCTCCGGACGGATACCACCCTGCCAGCTGCCTTCAGCCGTGTTCCCTTGCGCGTCGCTGACATCGACAGAGAACACGACATCGTCACTGAAGGTCTCGATGGTCGGATCGAGCGCGCTGCGGATCAGCCACTGCGCGGTCGCGCCGCCGGCGAGACTCGACTGCAGGAATCGCACATCGTTGCCGGTTACCGACAACGGCGTCGGCTCGGAATCCACGAAGTATTCCTGGTACGGGAGGTCCCCATCGACGTAGATGCTCGTCGTCGAGACCGCCGGGTCGCACAGACTCAGCAGCGTAACGATATACTCGCGATCGAGAACGCTTCCGATGCGCAGGTAGCGAGGCGCGCCCTCGACCGTCACGCTGTACGGCGAGTCTGCCGAGATCGTGGTGCTCTCCGTGACCGCGTTGTTCGAAACATCCGGGTCGTCCGTGTCGGAGGATGTCGACGCCGTGTTGCTGCTCGTTGTCCCCATGGCCGACCAGTCCAGGGTCATGACCTCGAGATCGACCGACGCACTGGCGCCGGGATCAAGGTCTCCCAACGAACACGTCACATTGTTGGCCGACTGAGCACACGGCGGATTGGTGTTCATCAACTGAAGCTCGGCCTGCACCGAGTCGACCATCTCGACCCCGAGCGCACACGACGGACCGTTGTTGGTGACCTCGACCGTGTAGTCGAAACGCTGACAGATCGGCGTCGGATCGACACTGTCGACCTTGCTGATGACGAGATCGGCCTCAGGCGTCATGGTCGTGTTGTCCGTGGCGCTGTTGTTACCGGCGTCCGTGTCGGTAACGCCCACGCTGTCCGTGGCCGTCGCGGTGTTCGAGAGGGTTCCGAGCGTACACGGAGCGATGTTCGCATCGACCGTGTAGGTCACCGTGCCCAGTTCGCCGAAGTCGGCGACCTCCGCGATATTTCCGGCGCCGCTGGCAGACGGACAGGCCGCGGTGCCTGCAGCACTGCAGGTCCACGTCACATCGGTCAGAGCCGCATCGAAGACATCATTGATCGCACCGGCCGGTTCGCAGCTCGGCCCGGTGTTGGTCACCGTGATGATGTACTGGGTCGAGGTGCCCGGGACATCGGTGTCCTGCGAGTCGGTCTTGAGGACCGAAAGGTCGACCTCCGGCGTCATCGTAGTGTTGTCGGTAGCGCTGTTGTTGCCGGCATCGGTGTCGGTCACACCTGCGCTGTCCGTCACGGTCGCCGTATTGCTCAGCGTTCCGGTCGTGCATGGAGCGATCGATGCATCGACGGTGTAGGTCACCGATCCGTTTTCACCCAGATCGGCGGTCTCACTGATGTCTCCGCTGCCGCTTGCCGCCGGACATACGCCGGTACCGGACGCGGCACATGTCCACGTCACATCGGTCAGATCTGCGACGAACGTATCGGCAATCACCGCTGCCGGCTCACAACTCGGCCCGGTGTTGCTCGCAACGATCGTGTACTGCGTCGACGTACCCGGGACGTCGGTAGCCTGGCCGTCGGTCTTGGTGATCGCGAGATCGACCTCCGGCGTCATCGTGGTGTTGTCGGTGGCGCTGTTGTTGCCCGCGTCGGTGTCGGTCACACCTGCGCTGTCGGTCACGGTCGCCGTATTGCTCAGCGTTCCGATCGCACACGGGTCGATGTTCGCATCGACCGTGTAGGTCAGCGTTCCATTCTGACCCAGATCGGCGGTCTCGCTGATCTCGCCGTTTCCGCTCGCGCTCGGGCAGACCGCGGTGCCGGTGGCCGAACAGGTCCAGGTCACATCGGTCAGATCAGCGACAAACGTGTCCGCAATCACCGCAGACGGTTCACAGCTCGGGCCCGTGTTGCTCGCCACGATCGTGTACTGGGTAGACGTGCCCGGGACATCCTCGGTCTGGGAGTCGGTCTTGGTCACCGACAGGTCGACCTCCGGGGTCATCGTCGTGGTATCGACGGAGCTGTTGTTGCTGCCATCCGGATCGGTGACGCTCGTTACCGCAGTCGCGGTGTTGGTCAGCGTTCCGGTCAGACATGCATCGATGTCGGCCGTGACCGTGTACGTGACACTGGTGCCGTCCGGCAGGTCATCGGTCGTCGCAATGTCGCCGGATCCCGAGAGTGAACCGCAGTTCGCTGCGCCGGTGGCCGCGCAGGTCCAGCTGACACCGGTCAGGTTCGCGTCGAAGTTGTCCGTGAAGCTGACCGACGGGTCGCAGCTCGGCCCGGCGTTGCTCACGGTGATGGTGTAGCTCGTGCTCGTACCCGGCACATCGTTGGCCTGCCCATCGGTCTTGGTCACCGAGACATCCGCCTCGGGCACCAGCGTCGTGCCGTCGGTGGCGCTGTTGTTGCCGGCATCAGTGTCCGTCACACCGCCGCTCTCAGTCGCCGTTACGGTATTCGACAGGGTCCCGGTGGCGCACGCGTCGATGGTCGCATCGACCGTGTAGGTCAGTGTTCCGCTCTCGCCGAAGTCGGCGACCTCATTGAGATCTCCGCTGCCGCTCGCGCTCGGGCAGGTCGCGGTGCCCGACGCCGCACAGGTCCAGGTCACACCGGTGAGAATGGGATCGAATGTGTCGCCGATCGTTCCGCTCGGCTCGCAGCTCGGTCCCGCGTTGCTCGCGACGATCGTGTACTGCGTCGTCGTCCCGGGCGTGTCGCTGGCCTGGGAATCGGTCTTGGTGACCGATAGATCGACCTCCGGAGTCATCGTCGTGTTGTCGGTGGCGCTGTTGTTTCCAACCACCGGGTCGGTGACGCTCGAAGTCGCCGTCGCAGTATTGGCGAGCGTACCGACCGCACACGGGTCGATGTTCGCGCTCACCGTGTAGGTCACACTGCCACCATCGGGCAGATCGTCGGTGGTTCCGATGTTTCCAGACCCCGACGCCGTACCGCAGCTGGCGCCGCCCGCGCCGGCGCACGTCCATGTAACACCGGTCAGATCGGCCACGAACGTATCCGCGACGGCCACCGCCGGGTCACAGCTCGGTCCGCCGTTGCTCACCGTGATCGTGTAACTCGTGCTCGTACCCGGCACGTCGCTCGCCTGACCGTCGGTCTTGGTCACCAGCAGGTCGGCCTGCGGCGCCATGGTGGTGTTGTCCGTTGCGCTGTTGTTGCCCGCAACCGGATCGGTGACGCTGGAGGTCGCCGTTGCCGTATTGGACAGAGTGCCGGTCGCGCAGGAATCGATATTCGCCGCGACGGTATAGGTGACGGTACCGCCATCGGGCAGATCGTCGGTGGTGCCGATATTGCCCGAACCGGAGGCCGTTCCGCAGCTCGCACCGCCGGAGGCCGCGCAGGTCCACGTCACTCCTGTGAGATCGGCGACGAAGGTATCCGCCACGCTGACGGACGGGTCACAGCTCGGACCGCCGTTGGTCACCGTGATCGTGTAGCCGGTGCTTGTGCCAGGGATATCGCTGACCTGCCCGTCGGTCTTGGTGACCGCCAGGTCGGCTTCCGGGCTCAAGGTCGAAGTGTCGGTCGCGCTGTTGTTGCCCAGCGCCGGATCCGTCACGCTCGCCGTCGCGCTTGCGGTATTCGACAGGGTCCCGGTGGCACACGAATCGATATTCGCCGAAACGGTGTAGGTGACGGTGCCTCCGTCGGGAAGGTCGTCGGTCGTCGAGATGTTGCCCGACCCGGAGGCCGTGCCGCAGCTCGCTCCGCCCGTGCCGGCGCACGTCCAGCTGACACCCGACAGGTCCCCGACGAAGGTGTCGGCGACGCTGACAGACGGGTCGCAGCTCGGCCCGGTGTTGTTGACGGTGATCGTGTAGCTCGTCGCGGTTCCCGGCACGACGCTGGCCGCACCGTCGGTCTTGCTCACGACCAGATCAGCCTCCGGCGTCAGCGTGGTATTGTCCGTAGCGCTGTTATTGCCTGCCGACGGATCGGTGACGCTGGCCGTTGCGGTTGCGGTATTCGACAGCGTTCCAGTCGCACACGAATCGATTGTTGCGGAAACCGTATAGGTCACGCTTCCGCCGTCCGGCAGGTTGTCGGAAGTCGCAATATTCCCCGAACCCGACGCCGAGCCGCAGCTCGCGCCCCCTGCCCCGGCACATGTCCATGTAACGCCCGACAGATCCGCCCCGAACGTATCTGCCACACCGACTGCAGGGTCACAGCTCGGACCGGAGTTGGTCACAGTGATGGTGTAACTGGTCGGGTCGCCCGGCGTCGCGCTGGCCGCGCCGTCGGTCTTGGTAATCGAGATGTCCGCCTCCGGCGTCAGCGTCGTGTTGTCGGTCGCGCTGTTGTTGCCTGCAGCCGGATCCGTAACGCTGGTGGTCGCCGAAGCCGTGTTCGACAGAGTCCCGGTCGAACACGAATCGATCGTCGCGTTCACGGTATACGTCACACTGCCACCATCGGGCAGATCGTCCGTCGTCGCGATATTCCCCGAGCCCGAGGCTGAGCCGCAGCTCGCTCCGCCGGCACCGGCACATGTCCAGGTCACACCGGTCAGGGTCGCCGGGAAGGTATCCGCGACGCTGACGGACGGGTCACAACTCGGGCCGGCGTTGCTCACCGTGATGGTGTAGCTCGTAGCGTCGCCGGGTGCCGCAGTCGCCTGCCCATCGGTCTTCACGACGGAGATGTCCGCCTCAGGCGTGAGCGTGGTGGTATCCGTCGCGCTGTCGTTACCTGCGGCGGGGTCGGTGACGCTCGAGTTGATCGTCGCCGTGTTGGAAAGAGTTCCCGTGGCGCAGCCATCGATTGTCGCAGAGACCGTGTAGGTAACGCTGCCGCCGTCCGGGAGATTATCCGATGAAGAGATATTGCCTGACCCCGAGGCTGAGCCGCAGCTGGCCCCACCGGCTCCGCTGCATGTCCACGTCACGCCCGTGAGGTCGGCGCCGAACGTATCGACCAGGTTTGCCGCAGGGTCGCAGCTTGGCCCGGCGTTGCTGACGGTAATCGTGTAGCTCGTCGGGTCGCCCGGCGTGGCACTCGCCGCACCGTCGGTCTTGGTGACCGAAAGGTCTGCTTCCGCGTTCAGCGTGTCATTGTCGGTCGCCGAGTTGTTTCCGCCGCTCGGATCACTGACCGCCGGCGTCACGGTTGCCGTATTGCTGAGGACGCCGGTCGCACACGAATCGATGTTCGCAGTGACCGTGTAGGTTGTCGTGCCGCCGACGGGAAGGTTGTCGGTCGTACCGATATTGCCGGTTCCCGATGCCGTGCCGCAGCTCGCGCCGCCCGCACTGGCACAAGCCCAGCTCGTCGAGCTGATCTCCGACGGGAACGTGTCCGCGAATGCCACGCTCGGGGCGCAACTCGGGCCCGCGTTGCTGGTCACGATGGTATACGTGACCGAACCGCCGGGAGTCGCGGTCGCCACGCCATCCGTCTTGGTTACCGAAACATCGGCGGAGGGAACCAGCGCCGTGTCCGCGTCGGTTGCCGAGTTGTTGCCCCCTACCGGGTCACTCACGGTCGGCGTAGCCGACGCCGTGTTGCTGATCGTGCCTGTCTCGCACGCGCCGATATTGGCGGTGATGGTGTAGGTCGTGGTGCCGCCTGCCGGCAGATTATCGGTGGTTCCGATGTTGCCCGTGCCCGATGCGGTTCCGCAGCTGCCGCCGCCGCCTCCGGTGCAGGTCCACGATGTCGACGTGAACTCGGACCCGAAGGTATCGCTGATCGCGACACTCGGCGCACAGCTCGGCCCTCCGTTGGTCGCGACTACCGTATACGTCACCGAGCCGCCCGGCGTCGCGGTGACAACGCCGTCGGTCTTGGTGATGGAAACGTCTGCGGACGGAACCAGATTGGTGTCACTGTCCGTCGCCGAGTTGTTGCCGCCCACCGGATCGCTCACCGCCGGCGTCGCAGTGGCGGTATTGCTGAGGGAACCGGTCTCACAGGCGCCGATGTTCGCCGTGACCGTATATGTGGTCGTGCCGCCGGGTGGCAGGTCATCCGTTGTACCGATGTTGCCGCTGCCCGAAGCCGTCCCACAGCTCGCGCCACCCGCGCCCGCGCAGGTCCACGACGTCGAGGAGATTTCCGAGGGGAATACATCGCTGATCGAGACGCTCGGCGCGCAGCTTGGACCCGCGTTGCTTGCGACGATCGTGTACGTGACGGAGTCGCCCGGGGTCGCAGAGGTCACCCCATCGGTCTTCGTGATCGACACATCGGCGGAGGGCGTAAGCGCGGTATCGTTATCGGTCGCAGAGTTGTTGCCGCCGACCGGATCGCTGACGGCCGGTGTTGCCGTTGCTGTATTGCTGATCGTGCCCGTGGCACACGCGTCGATGTTGGCGGTTACCGTGTACGTCGTGGACGCGCCTACGGTCAGATTATCCGTGGTCGCGATGTTTCCTGTTCCCGAGGCCGATCCACACGTGCCACCGCCCGAGCCGCTGCAGGTCCAGGAGGTCGAAGCGATATCCGCCGGGAATACGTCACTGATCGAAACATTCGGTGCGCAGCTCGGTCCGGCGTTGGTCGCCACGATCGTGTATGTCACCGAGTTGCCGGGCGTGGCGGAGGCAACACCGTCGGTTTTCGTGATCGAGACATCCGCGGACGGCACCAGTGCGGTATTGTCGGTGTCTGTATTGTTCGACAGGTTCGAATCCGAGTCGGGCGAGTCGACCGAGACGGTCGCGGTGTTGCTCAGTGTGCCTGTTGCGCAGGCAGCGATCGTACCGGTCGCTGTGTAGGTCAACGTCCCGTTGCTGTCGAGAAACGCCGTCAGATCATTGATGTCACCGGTTCCGGTCGGCAAACAGCTCGAAATGCCCCCACTCGCCGTGCAACTCCACGAGACCGATTGAAAATCGGCGGGGAAATTATCCACAACGTCGACGCCGACGGGGTTGTTTCCCGGTGCATTGTTGGTGACCTCGATCGTGTAGGTCGCGCTATTTCCGGGAACATCACCAACGAGGCTGACAGTGATTGCAGCGTTTGTATTGGCGGCAAAAGCGTTGGTGGGCGCCAGCAGCAGTACGGCCGGCAACCACGCGAGCGTGAGGAGGCTTGGAAATCTGTTCATGAATCGCATTTTTTAAGCCTCACCTGGGGAGCGTTTGCTTGCCGACGAAGAATTTCCGGCTGCTGCGTGAGGAGGCGGCGCTGAATTCGGTCTGCCAGCACGCGCCGCGATCGTTGACGAGTTGGGCAATGGTGTCCGAGCCAACGGCGACCGGGAATTCAGGCTGAACGCGTGCCGCTCCCTCTCCGCCAAGCATGATCTGCATGCTGTCGCGCTTGGTCACCGCCATGGACAAACGACCGAAGCCCTGGAAGGTCCGCCCGGCGTCGCTGTAGCGGTAGCCGCTGCTGGAGGCTTTCCAGCACGGCGCTCCGCTGCACGTGGTCGAATTGGTATGGGATTGGACAAGACGGACAGAACCGTCGGCCGTCTTTTCATAGAAGCAGAACGCGTAAACGACGCGATCGTTGATCGGATCGCCACTGTTGATTTCGTTTCCTGGCGATTGCCAGCGCCAGCGGAATCCGTCTCGCGTATCGTCTGTGCTGTTGCGGATTTTCAACGCGCTCTTTGTCGAGGATCCGCATGCGGTCGCCGGCGTGGGCGAACACAACGCCGGTGCCGGGAGATCCGCGCCGTCATTGACGAGCAGGAAAACCCGATCGGCTACCTCCGAGGTGACCACGAGGTCGGCCAGTTCGTCACCACCGAGATCAGCTGCCTGAAAAGCCGTGGCTTCCGCCCCGAGCGTCGCCGTCTCTCGAAGAACCACGCCTGCCTCGGCGTCAACTTCCAGAACAAGCACCGCGTCCGGGTTTCGCGTCAGGATTGCACCTTCGACCGCGCCGTCGTTATCGAGATCGGCACCCAGCGCATCGAGAGGAACACCGCTCAACGTCTCGCGCCCGACCTCGCTGATGGAACGACCCGTGGATCCGAGGATCACAGCCGTAGCCACCGGGCTGGAGACGACCAGCAGACGGCCTTCCCCGAGAGAGGCGACGCCTACAGGACTGGCGACGGACGCTTGCGCGATCGTCGTCCCGAACGTCGCCCCACCATAGACAACACGCACTTTGCCCTGCAGGGAATCGACAACGATGAGGTCTTCGGATCCATCCTGATCGACATCGGCCACCGAGGCCGCGTTCGACGCGCTTCCCGCGCTGAACGCATCTGAGATCGCAAATGCCCCCTGACCGTCTCCTGAGAGCAGCGTGACCTGGGCACCGCCGCCGGGCGCGGAGTGACAGACTGCGAGGTCGGTTCCGCCGGTGCCGTCAAAGTCAGCCGCCTCGAGGCAGCGTGGGAAGACAGCATTCAGCGTGTGCTGTCCAGCCAGTTCCAGTGAGCCGTCTGCAGAGGAGAGGTAGACGAAGACGATGGTGCGAGCCGGCGATGCACCCAGGTCATCGCCCGCGACTGCAAAATCCTCGTGCCCATCGCCGTTGAAGTCTGCGGCCGCGATCGCCTGAACGAGAGCCCGGTCGCTCGAGAGTTGTACGCCGGACTCGGAGTAGACAGTGCCTTTTCCAAGATTGGTAAGCAGCGTCACCGTCGGCTTCTGCCGGCCGGTTCCTGCCGCGACAATCAGGTCCGGATGGTCGCCGGAAAACGACCCGATGCGCAACTTGGCCGGCGCGCCGGCGACCGAAATCGACAGCGACTGCTCGAACAGTGAATCGGCCATAACCGGCGAGCAAAACCATCCCAGAACGAGCGCAGCGATCGCTGCGGCACTCAACATGCGGGACACTGAGTCGTTCGCTCTCCGATATCGATCTGCCAAATAGCAAAACTTTGTCACAATATGATCCCTCGAGATCTCTACGACACTCATTCGACGTTCTTCCAGGAACGGCACCGGGCCGAGTCTGGTGTCGTTCAGCTGTACAGCGTTTCCGCTCGACGCCGCTTGAAGATTTCCGGTAGACGGCCCTCTGGAAGGCGATTCGAGCACAACGAAACTATTCTATTCTACACTTTGAAAAACGTTACGTTGGGTTAGTTCGGGCGTGAAGGCCCGAAGATCCCCCGGGTGGGTATACGGGAAACCAGTACTGAAAATGGCAAACCGCATGCAGGCCTGTACATTCGCCGCTGACGATGCTGTTCCACGCGACACCGCACGTACTCGGAGACTGGAAGAGACGGATCGTCGAGACACAGAGACCGCATGAATGACGGGGCCTTGCGTCGATATCGATGGCGATTGACGACCGTGAGGTGCGGCCCTGGAAAGCGTCGCTCGCGACCCGGCGATCCGTTCAATCCGGAGCGCAGGAAGTCGCATCGCGAACCGCATGAAAATTGCGGCGGCAAGTGCTTTGCGCGACTCTTCGTGATCGTCGCGTTGCGGAACGAAATGCCTCAGACGGGGGTCAACGCTCAGACGACGCGAATTTCAGGAACGGATCGCGGGTTCGCGCGGGCCGCACATTCGCCGCGCGGCCGCCGCTTGGCGCGCGAGCCGTACGGCCGTCGCCGCGGACCGGCCTGCACGCCCCCGCCCTTCTGCCGCCCCGCGCATTCGCGACGCGACGGCTGGCTCCACGGACTACGGCGTCTGCGCCTGAAAACCGGTCGCGTCAGCTCGGCCAACGCTGGTCAGATCCGCTGAGAAGCAGCTCGATTCGTCCGACACCAGCAGCTGGACAGTGGCCGAGCTCGAGCCTGCAAGCGCAGCGGTCACTCCTGTGGGAAGATCGGTCAGCCCCTTGGCCGCATTGTTCTTGCCCGCGAACACCATCTTGGCCGACTTGGGTCCGCGCATATTGGCCTTGAGAATGCCATCGCTTTCGCCGCCGGCGTCCTTGTACCCATACCCCTGGTGCTTGGCCGAAGGAGCCGACGCACCGACGTTCTTCCAACAGGGGCGCCCCTTCGCGCAGGTTTCGCCGGCCTTGGCGATCCGGTACTGGCCGTCCAGGTTGCCGCCGTCATCATAGACACAAAGGCTGTACGCCGATCCACCCGTGAGCAGAGGGTCTCCGAAGTCGGTTCCCGACAGCGCGGGCCCTTTCTTCCACTGCATCACCATCTTCTCTTTACCCGCGGAAGCTTCCGAGATGTTCAGCTTGACGACCTCGAAACCGGTCGTGCAGCCACCCGTCGGCGAGGAGGGACAATCCGCCTCGCAAGCCGCGGAGCAACCGTCGCCATCGACGACACCGCCGTCGTCGCAGGTTTCCGGCAGCGTAACCAGTCCGTTTCCGCAGGTCGTGCAGGCGCTCGTGCAGCCGTCAGTCTCGTCGGCGTTCGCGTCGTCGCACTCCTCTCCGAGGTCGACGACACCGTTGCCGCAGAACACGCCGTAGATGGCGTTGCGCCCGGCGATGTCATCGGAGTTGGGCGTGCGCTTGGCCGTCGCCGCGGACAGAGAGGCGTACATGACCGCCGTGTCGTCGGAAGTGTGACCTAACCCGAGGCAATGTCCCATCTCGTGCGCGGCGACCGTCTGCCAATCGTAGGTCCCCGATGTAGGCAGCCCCGTTCCGGTATACCAGTTGAAGCGGTCGTGTAGTCGGATGTCGCATTCCTGGATGTCGGTTCCGATCGAGTACCACGTTGCCTGTGCGAGTATGCCGTTGCTGCTGAGAGGGCCGGTGTCGACTTGATTCACGCCGTTGGAGACGGGATAGGAGCCGCCCGAGAGACAATCGTCCGCGCCGAAGGTGAACTGGAAGCCGGCGTAGTCCCACGCCGCAGCTCCTTCCTTGGTCCTCGCGATCGCGTCGGCGGGCATACCCGTACCGCAAACATTGAAATCCTCTCCCATCGGACTGGCCTGGTAGCTCCAGTCGCGCCCGGTCAGAGTGTACGCGAGCAGAGGGACGACCCCACCGAACAGCAAAAGACCGACTGCCGCTGCGACTCGTCGGGACCGGTTCCACGCCGTCGTTCGTTGACGGGTTTCTTTTCTCATCACTGGCCCTCCCGTGCGGATGTCGCACGCTCGAGCAATTCTTCCACGCTCAGCCGACCGCCCCGGCCGCTGACGCGTCCGCGGACCACTGAAAAAGCTCCCTGCGAATGGCCGACCAATCGCTCCCTCTGACCGCCGGCGTGCAGAAACACAACGAGCTCCTCGCCCACGGTGAAGTGCGGCGCCGTTGACGTATTCATCCGAAGCCCATCGACCTCACCGCCATCGATGCGAAAGACCACCCGGTTTGCGTCGGCACCGACCGCCGTGGTCTCGACGGCCAGCGTCACATCGGTATAGATCGCCGTGCCGTCGTCATTCCACGCGCTGCGCTGCTCGACGACTCGGCCATGCACGATACGGTCAGAATCGATCGCGATCTCTTCGATCGTCAGTGCGATCATCATCGCAAGCACAGCGGCAGGCGTGACGACGAGGATCATCGCGCCAGCGATGAATACGGTTAAGACTCGAACCGCGGCCGTACAGCCCCTGGCCCCACTCGTAAAAATCATTTCATTCCCCCAGGTCCGCGCTCACCAACATAGCGGACATGAACCGGCGCACCCCGCAGTCACAGGTCTGAAACCTCACCAGCACAACGTGGCGTGTTGCAGCAGATTTCGTCTGTTGTCCGGAACGACGGCAGTTAGCGTGTAACGTTTCGAGAGATGCTGGGTCAAGTCCCGCTGCCGGCGACGCCGGGAGAAACCTTCGTCGTACGGCGAAATACAAAAGCATCTCGAGAGAGCCTCAACGCATCACCGCGCCCCCCGAATGCGCCGAAGCCCGCGACATCGCCGCGACGCAAACTCGTGGCAGAGGTTGACGCGCCGCTTTGAGCCGATCGCAAATTGTGAAAGGGCAGGAATTCTCATCTCGACGCGAGCTCGATGCTTCGGTATAAGTGGGCGATTCACCGTCATCAGAAGGATCAAGACAATCGCGACCTCAAACACTCATCTCCCGCTGACGCTGCTTGCAGCCACTCTTCTGCTGACCGGCTCCCCGATTTCGGCTACGGCGCTCGATGGCGCAGAGGCCGGCTGCCGCAAGGGGCTGTCAAAGGCCATCACGAAATACGCGCTTGCGGTCACGAGGGCACACGCGAAATGCCATCTGGACCGGCTGGGGGGAAAAGTAGACCCGGCAATCAACTGCAACGCGTCCGCGCAGCTTCCGTCACGCTCGAGAAACGCAATCGAGGGGGCAGAGCAGAAGGCCATCAAGCTCGCGGTCAAAAAATGCACCGCCAAGGGCGTCACACCGACAGCGATCGGACTGCACGCCTGCGAGTCTCCCTGTGGCACCGTGAAGCTGCTGAGTTTCGACGGCGCTGACGGCGCTACGGCCTGTCTCGCCTGTCGCGCACAGACGAGCGTGGTCGAAACGCTGGCGCAGCTTCACGGCAGCCCCTCCGCCCCCTCAGGCGCGGGCAAGTGTCTGAAGGCTGTATCGTCGGGGTGGTACGGGCAGTCTCTCGCTCGGATGAAAGCCGGCCACAAGTGCCAGCAGCTGGTCGACGCCGGCACGATCCTCCTCCCTTCCGGCGGCTGCACCGACACCGAGGGCGACAAGCGCGTGACCGCAGCCATCGCCGTTGCGCAGAAAAAAGTGGAGGCCGCGTGCGCCGAAACCGATCTCGCGGACCTCGACGTCTGCGGAGGTCTGACCGACAAAGCTGCCGTTCTCGCATGCATCACGAACCTCGCTCGCGAAAACGATACGCAGGTCTTCTCCGTGGCGTTCGAAGCCTCGCAGAGCACCGCGCCCATCACAGCAGCTCAGGACTACGCGAACTGGTACTGGCCGGGGAACCACCGGCCGACCGAGACCTGGCCGGTCATCGATACCGAGATGCATTTCATGACCGGCCACTATGCGTTCACGCTCGACGAAGCGCGCGGTGACATTACCAGCTTCGGTCCACTGACCGACGGGCTCTCCATGAGCGAGTCCATGACTCGTCCCAACAGCGATGTCACGGATTTGCCGCCGGCTGTTTTCCGTCTCGAGGCGGGCGCCGAAGGATCGGGGATCATCGCCACCAGCTTTGTGGGGAGCAACGGCAGCACGATCGATCGCGCGAAGATGATCGACGGCGGTCGCTTCATGAACAGGATCGAGATTCCCACCGTCGGCTACGCGGCCGACGCCCAGCTGAGCGGCCGGCTGCAGGTCGCGTCGATGCCGCGGCACGTTGCGTTCTCGCACACCGTGCAGGGGGCCTCAGCGGCGGCGAGCACGGCCCGGATCGTGCTGGGCGGCGACTTCATTTCCGGTCTCGTCAGCCAGTGGCTGGAAGCCGACCGCGCGCTGAGCCTGAGCGACGGCCAGGGCGGGGGCTGGATCTTCATTGCCTCGGGTGATGCCGCGACGCTGAGTCTTTCCGGGCAGGGAGAAGTCATCGCGGAGACGACGGTCGCCGTCCCTCCGGCTGAAGGCGTTACCTCCAGCCTGATCGTGATCCCCGCTCATGCGGTCACCGCGGACGAGTTGACGATGTACCTCGCGCCGCAGAGCACAGTCGACGTCACGTATACGTTGCTCGACCTGGACGGCAATCCAGCCGCGGCTGCGCAGGATGTTGCGTGGGACGCCACACTCGGAGCGTTCCGGGCCGACATGGGAACGCTGCAGAACGCGGGGGCGCCAGGGTCGGCGAATTTCGACGACCCGGTCTACCACCATTGGCACGGAAGGCATCGCATCGAGGTCGACACCGGCGGGATCGGACCGATTGCGGTTCCGATGGCTTTCCACGGAAGCGATCGGATGTCCTGGTACATCGTCGGTGGCGCGCCGTTGATGCGTGACGAGGACGGAGATCCGAGCGGAGTGGCGCTCCAGATTTCAAAAAACTGGCACGGCGAATACTGGTATCACCTTTACGCCCAGCCGACATTTTCAGGGCGCGGATCCGAGACCATGGAGATGACGATGGCTTCATCGAAGTGGGGCGACGCTTATGCAGCGTCCCATGCCCAGCTGAGCCTCATCGGCTGGGGCGAATGGGGAGGCCACTGGGACGAAACTGCGGTGGGCTGCTTCGGTGAATCGATCACCTACGATCCCGATATGACCTTGCGACGCTCGCAGCTTGACGACGTGCGCCCGGTTCTTGTCGACGCCGGTACCAAGTGGCGGTGGACGGGCAACGTCGGCGGCGGAGACTTCCTCAACTACAACACTGCGGCAGAGCCCTACTGGAAGCGACGCCACGCGCGAGTCCGCAAGGAATACAATGATGTCGGCCCGCTGCTGACCGATGTCAGCTACTCCGGGGTAAGCTCTGACGGCCGCATCGAGGCCACGGTCCGAACCCAGCTGGGCGCGACAGACGATCTCGTGCGGGCCTACTATCACCTCGAGTATCATTTTCTCAACGATGTCGAGTATGACCGCCTCGGTTTTTTCCAGATCGCAGCAGACAATTACTCCGACAACCTGTTCGCGAACTTCGCGTGGGGCGACGCGACCCACGTCGAGGAAAACCGCAGCGTCGACGACCACATGACGACCGGGTACTCATCCGATGACGATCGGGGAATACCGCTGACCGGAGAATCGCCCTGGGTAATGCTCTACGACAATGAGCGAACCGGCGATTCCCTGCCCGAGCGTTACGCCAACACCGGTTACGTGGTTCGAAATTTCCGCGCGGACATCGGCGGGACGGTCATCACGACGCCGCACATCAACCTGCGCCGCACATACAACCAGTCGATGTCCCAGTACGGTTTCGAACTCGGCCTGCCGGACGAGACCGGCTCTCCATGGTGCGGGGACGCCTGCGGCGGGCAGTCACGCTTCGTACCCGCGGGCAGCAGCGTCAGCGCGACGATCGAGTACCTGGTCCCGCCTGCGGACGCATCGAGATACTACGGCGAGAGTGCTCACCTGCTGGCGCTGCCCGCCGAGTCCTGGAACTCGACGGCGATGATGCTCTCGCTCGCCTCCGGCAATCACATGGAGGTCGAGACGTTCACAGGTACGCTCCTGCAAAACCCGCCGATCGAGATCCGGACCGTACTCGGCCAGGTGGCAGCCGACATCCGGATCACCGGCGGACTCGCCTACACCCCGCTCACATTCCACGGGCTCGAGCGGCACGAGGGATGGCGACTCGAGCGCGAGATTTCAGGCGTCTGGGAAACCGTCGATCAGTCCGTACACGGCAAGGATTTCGCTCAGGTCGACTACGATTCCGATAACTCGACCTGGTCGGTTACCGTGGCCGTTCCGATTGACGGTGGCGGGCGTTTCAGACTGCTGCGCGAGTGACGAGTAGGGCCAATTGCGCGTGCACCCCAGGACCGTACGGCCCCCCCCCCCCGGGCGGGGACCCACCCGGGCGGGGCGGACGCAAACGAAATCCCTTGACCGAACTCTTTACGGTTTGCTGTAATTCGTCTGTGTTCCCGCATCTGTCAGCCCGAATCGAACAACGCGTGATCAGGATAACTGGCGCTGACTCGGCTCTTTTGCGTCAATGTCAGGTCTATCCGAGGTCCGTCGATGTCCGAGTCGAGAGTCTGTCGACCGAAACGGATACGATCGGCGAAGCGTTTACTGCGTGGAGCTGGTCGAGATGAAAGTTCGGGGCTTGGTGATTTCGGGAGCGCTTGAACCGGGAAGCCGGCCAAAACCTTAGAGGACGGGGTCTAACACTCGATGAACAGCTTCACACTCAGCAGCAATCGTCTGCAAACCAGGAATGCGGCTTCGTTGCCGAAAACTCGGCCTGCCGTCAGCCGACTTGGCATCCGCTCATTCTTTACGCTGGCGCTGGCGCTGCTGGCCTTCGCGGGCACTGCCGAGGTAGCCAACGCGCAGTGCGACCCGGGCCTTGCCAGGAACTGCTGTCAGAATGCGCCAGGCACCGATTGCACGACAAACGCCGACTGCGGAGGCAGCCTTTGCCAACCGTGTCTGTACTCCAATGGCGACCCGTTCTGCGAGCTTGCCTCCAGCAACCCCGCCTGTTCGCTCGATCCAGCCAGCCCCTGCGTCACGGATGCGGAGTGCAACTTCGGAACCTGC
>CAXQPB010000151.1:0-15810 GCA_964225545.1 Candidatus Nitrosopumilus sp.
AAACCGGCTGAGGGGAAAATGTGGCCTTCACCTTGTCCCCACCGAGCAGTTCGACCAGCGATCGTCCCTGCAACTCCACCGGGGGGGAAGCGAGACCGAGCAGCTCGAGCACCGTCGGCATCAGATCCACGTGACCGACGGGAGTATCGACCCTTGACCCGGCTGCTGTGACGCCGTCCAGAGCAACGATCAACGGGACGTTGAGCGTGGAGTTGTAAAGATATCGGTTGTGAAGGCGCTCGCCATGTTCTCCCAGCCCCTCTCCATGATCGGCGGTCAATACAACCAATGTCCTGCCGGGGAGTTTCGCCGCGGCGTCAAGCAGACGGCCGACCTCGCCGTCGGTGTAGGCGATCTCCGCATCGTAGGGCGAGTCAAAACGCTCACGAAAATCGGGCGCCGGTTCATACGGCCAGTGCGGGTCGAAATAGTGGGCGAACAGGAACCAACGCTTTCCGCTCTGCGATGCCCCTCGCATCCACTCGATCGCGCGATCGCTGACCTCATCGGCCCCGCGCTCGAAGTCGAGATAATCGTGGCCGATCCAGAAACCCGCCGTATCCATACGACCGCGCTTGCGCCGTGCGGTCACCGCCGAGCTCGCAAAGTCGTCGTCGTAGACATCGAACCCCTGGTCGAGCCCGAAGCGGGCCGCGATGGGGAACGCGCCGGCGATCGCGCCCGTTGCAAACCCGGCCTCACGTGCGATTTCCGCCAACGTGTGATGGCGACCGGCCAGTTTGAACTTCCCGTTGCAGCGCACACCGTGCACTGGCGGCAGGAGCCCCGTCATCATCGAGCTGTGAGCCGGCAGCGTCGACGGCACGTGAGAGTAGGCGTGTTCGAAAACCACGCCCCGGTCGGCCAGCGCCGCGAGGTGCGGGGAGGTCTGCTCGGCGTAGCCGTAAGGCTGAAGACGATCGGCACGCGTCGTGTCGAGGGAGATAAAGAGCAGGTTATCGGCCGGCGGTTCGGCATTTCTACCGGCACCGTCGCAACCGCCGAGGAACACACAAAGGCCGATCAGCGCCGCACCGTTCGCTGCGGCCTGCCTGTAACGCCGGAGAAACACTTCGACTCTGGACCGAGGTGAGAATAGCAGCCGTCCGGAATGGCGGCCAGTGGATCGTTGCCGAGCGACGAATCGGGACGACGGGCCGATCAACAGCCGCCGGCCCGGAGCGCTCGTGACTCAACGCGTGCGGGAACGCACCACTCATTTCATTGACCGGTGCGACAGCGCCCGTCATCATGCCGCCGGTCGGCCCGGATAGAGAGTTTTCGCCTTCGCCGCTGGTTCTCCGATCCGCCTCGCACCCGCCGGAACCCCGCGGAGCTCAGTCCGCTTGAGTCGCCGGTCAGACGGGGATCCAGAGATCGAGGCCGGGCCGAAAACCGCGTGTGCAGGCGACGAGACACAGTTCGGTGCAACGATGAGAAGGAGAACGATGCGCGCGAAATCTGAAAGGCGGCGAAACGAGGTGGCAACCGGACAGCGCCCGCGCAGCCGCGCTGCGATACTCGCGGCCGTCCTCAGCTTCGCGGCCGTCCTCGGATCATCCGCGTGCTCACGACAGGACGGGACGACCGAAAGCAGCCAGAGCGGCGACGCCAACGAGGCGGTGGTCATTCATACGAACAGAGGCGATATAACCGTCGAGCTTTTCTCGGAAAAAGCCCCGGATACCGTCGCCAACTTCCTCTCCTACGTTGATGACGGGTTCTATGACGGAACCTTGTTCCACCGGGTCATCAAGAACTTCATGATTCAAGGGGGCGGTTACGATGCGTCGAGACAACTTCGCCCTCCGCGCAAACCGATTCGTAACGAAGCAGCCAATGACCTGAAGAACGACACCGGCATGGTCGCCATGGCGCGAACGAACGATCCGCACTCGGCGACGTCGCAGTTCTTCATCAACGTGAAGCAGAACACATTCCTCGACTACAAGTCCGCAGACAGCGCGCAGTCGTGGGGCTATGCCGTTTTCGGCCGGGTCATCGACGGAATGGACGTCGTCCGCGTGATCGAGCATTCGCCCACCGGCGACGAGGGTGGCGCATTCCGCGACATGCCTGTGGAGCCGGTAGTCATAGAGGGAATCGAGCGGCGCTGACCGCCCGCTATCCATTCCTCCTCGCGAAACCGCCGCGGCTGGGCCTGTCCTGTCCTGTACTGGGCATGCCCTGGCCTGCCGCCAACGCACCGCGGCACACAGAGACGGAGCAAGTTACGCACGCGCCCTGAGAAAGTCCTTGACGCTCATACACGTCGGGCGATTAGATTGGAGCAGTAACAGCTCGTTTCCGGATTCCCCGGTCAGCGATATGTGAAGGATAGAGGGAGGGGGTCGCGGATGGACAGTCGAGAACGTCGGAGGGCAACAGCCGCCCCGTTCACACCCGTAAGCAGACTCACATACCGAGCGCAGCTCGCACGCCGCGACGCTGTCGGCATGACGTCGGCCTACTACGACGCAGGCGATCTGTCGCCGTACAACGTGCAGGCTCTGCTCGACCTCCTGCGGGGTGAGTCACGAGTCCCCAGCACATCTCTGGACCTCAAACTCGAGCTGCGCGGGCAGTGCTCCGAGGCGGTGGTTCGCGACCTCGTCGCCCGCTTCTCTCACCTTGACGCTCCGCAAGCCCAGGTCCGCATCATCGCGCCGGGGAGCCTTCCGGTGACGGTCGGCTGCGGTAGCGCTGCCGAACAACGCAAGGCTGCGCAGCCCGGCAAGCAGCGTTGACAGCCGGGCACGAGGAGCGCCCTTGTTGACAACCGGAACCGGCGCCCGCACGATCAAAAAGTGCGCCACGATCGGCGCACCCTGCCAACCGTGCGCATTGCAGACATCTTCAAGTCCGGCCCCGACCCTGTCTTCTCCTTCGAATTCTTCCCGCCCAAGGGCGATAAAGGCCACGATGCTCTGCTGGCGACAATCGCGGATCTCCAGGATCTCGCGCCGTCATTCGTGTCGGTCACGTATGGAGCCGGCGGCTCTACCCGGGACCGCACGCTCGAGCTGGTTTCGTACATCAAGAACCGGGTCGGCATCGAGGCAATGGCCCACCTCACCTGTGTCGGGGCAACGCGAGATGAAATCTCCGGCGTCCTCGACGCCCTCGAGAGCGCTTCGATCGAGAATGTGATCGCCCTGCGTGGCGACCCGCCACAGGACGCCGAGGATTTCGTGCCGCACCCCGACGGGCTCGCGCATGCACTCGACCTCATCGAGATGATCCGCGGCGGCGATCGATCGATCTGCCTCGCCGCCGCCTGCTACCCTGAGGTCCACCCCCAGGCGTCAAGCCCCGACGACGACCTCGCCCATACGATCGCCAAGGTCCGCGCAGGCGCCGAGGTGCTGATCTCCCAGCTGTTCTTCGACAACGAGTGCTACTTCCGCTTCGTCGAGAAAGTTCGAGCTGAGGGAATCGATGTCCCGATCGTTCCCGGGATCATGCCCATTACCAACGTCGCGCAGATCGAGCGCTTCACGCGAATGTGCGGCGCCTCCATCCCGGACTCGCTGTCGAAAAAACTCGAACCCGTCCGCGAGGAGCCGGATGCAGTCGTCGATCTGGGGATTGAACACTCGGTCGAGCAATGCGCCGAGCTTCTCGCAGGCGGAGCCCCGGGCGTGCACTTCTACACCTTGAACCGCTCGAGATCGACGCGCGATATTCTCAGCCGGCTCCGCGAGCTTCGCCCCTGGCAACGCTGATCGGCTTCAACCCATTCTACCTGAAAAGTAACAGCCGGACGGACGGCTCGCTCCGCGCTCATCGAGGAAAGGCTCAGGCACCTCGATGAGAAAGCCGACTCCGAACTGAACCTCGCGCTCCGCCCGGGCAAGAGAGTCGAACCGTTTCGCGCGTGACAGATCGAACTGGTCGGCGAGCTCCAGGGAGTCTCTCTCACCGAGGCTGACGCGGCCGGGATGCATGTAAAGACACAGCTTGAGCGACGCGCCCGTCGCCGCCGATCGCAGAGCAGCAGGCGCGGCTCCGCGCAGCGGTTGAAAGACCGCTTCCTTCCGAGTCTCGCCTGCGGCCGGAGACGGCGGGCCGCTGCTCTCGCTGCTTGCGCCGCTGCCGGCGGACGAAAGCGCGGCGCATGCACCGCCGCGCTCCGGTGCCAACGCCCCCGGGTCTGCCTCCACCTGGTTCGACAGCAGCGGTGCAGCGGTGATCGCGCCCGCCAGCGCGGCTTCGAGAACAGTATCCCTGTCCGCAATGAACAACTCGCTGGAATCGAAGTATTGCGGTGGCCTTTCGATCTCGGCGATTCGCCCCGGTCGGGGCCCGTTCGGTTCGAGAAGCATCCACATGAGACTCTCTCCATGTAACCCCGATGCAGCCGCTGTTGCAGCACCGTCGCACACTTTCGTGCGTGTTGGCGTCCGCAGGCGACGTTTCGCTGCGCGCGAACAACGCGCCGGTCGCGAGCGGGTGTGCCGCAACGGTTGACAGCGCCGACACCACGGGCAATCTATCCGGCTCGCCCGCTTCCCCCCCGTCCAAGGCACTCTGCAGCGGGGCTGATCAAAGCTGACGACAGTATTTTCGAGGAGAATTCCATGGCCGATCTCATCCACCCGAACGAAGCGCTCTTCGAGGGCGAAAAGCCCTACCCCATCATCAATGTTTGTGAGCACTTCGCCGGTAGCGAAAAGCTCATCACCAAGGCGATGGAGCTCCAGAACAAGCTCGGCGGAGTTTTCGACATCACGATGGACTGCGAGGACGGCGCGCGCGCCGGCCAGGAAAAGCAGCACGCGGAAATGGTCGTCGAGATGGCCAAATCCTCACTCAACGAGCACAAGAAGACCGGCGTCCGCATTCACGACTCCGCTCATGAGCACTGGCGGCAGGACGTGGACATCATCGTTCCGGCGGCCGGCGAGGTCATCGCCTACATCACGATCCCCAAGCCCCGCCGGGTCGAGGATTGTGCCGAACAGATCGCCTACATTCAGGAAACGGCTCGCAAGGCAGGAATTTCCCGCAAGATCCCGATCCACGTTCTGGTCGAGACGCACGGTGCTCTGCGTGACGCATACAAGATCGCGGCGCTCGACTGGATGGAAGTCCTCGACTTCGGTCTGATGGACTTCATCTCCGGCTTTCATGGCGCGGTCCCGGCCAGCGCGATGCGATCGCCGGGTCAGTTCGAGCACCGCGCAGTCGCCTACGCCAAGGCCAGGACGGTTTCAGCCGCCATGTGCAACGGTATCGTTCCGGCACACAATGTGACCCTCGACCTGAAGAACTCCTACGCGACCTATCAGGACGCCTACCGCGCCAAGAACGACTTCGGCTTCCTGCGGATGTGGTCGATCTACCCCGCACAGATTCAGGCGATCGTGGACGCGATGAAGCCGAACTTCAGTGAGGTGGAGACCGGCACGAACATTCTGCTCGCTGCGCAGGACGCGAGCTGGGGGCCGATCCAGTACGCCGGCGAGCTCCACGACCGCGCCACCTACAGGTACTTCTGGGAGCTGGTCCAGAAAGCGCGCGTAACCGGGGCGAAACTTTTGGCTGACGCCGAAGCGCGCTGGTTCTGAGCGGTTCGAGCGGACGCCAGGCGTGCGGGGTGAAGACGAGACCCGGTTCCGGCGTTTGCTGGGGATCGTCTTCGCGGTCACCCTCGCGACGAACCTGATCGGGATCGGCTGGGGACTGCCGAACGGCAACCAGACGTGGGCGGCGGATTCGGTAGCGCCGATGACGCCGCTGTCGGTGGCCTACCACGTATTCCTCGGCGAGGGTCCGAACTCCGGCTACTTCTATTTCAAGTACCCGTTCGGCCACCAACTGCTGCTGGCAGGGCTTCAGGCGCCGGTGATCGCGGTCGCTGCGCTGCGCGGCGACCTCGGCGGGATCGAGACCGACTACCCGTACGGCTTCAGTTCACCCGAGACCTACCTGACCGCGATGGCGATCACAGCACGCCTGGTCTCTGCCGTGTTCGGTGCAGGACTGATCGTCCTTGTCGGTCTGATCGCGCGAAGGCTCGCGGGGGCCACCGCAGGGTTGCTCGCGTCCCTGCTCGCGCTCGGGAGCTACCCGGTGTGCTTCTACTCGCACACGAGCAACGTCGAGATCGCTTTCCTGTTCTGGGCCTTCCTCGGACTGTATGCGACGTTGCGTGCGATCGAGCCGGACGCATCACCGCGCTGGTACTGGCTGCTGGGCATCGCCGCGGCAATGGGAGTCTCGACCAAAGAGCAGATCTCCGGCTTCTTCGCATCGATCCCGCTGCTCATCCTCGTGGTGAACTACCTGGAGCGGTCCGGCAAATCCGACTTTCGGCCGATTCCACGCGGCGCCGTGACAGGTGCGGTCGCCTGCGCGGTCGCGCTCATTGTCGTCAACGGCGCCTTTTACAATCCAGCAGGCTATTTGAACCGCTGGCGGTTCCTGACCCACACACTGCCGGCTGAAATCCGCGAAAAGTACTCTGCCTACGAGTTTCCGATCGATTTCTCGACGAGCTGGGGATTGCTCGACGAGCTCACTCACATTGGCAAAGCGGTCTCTGCGGTCGGCACATCGATCGGCTGGCCAGCCTGTGTGCTGGGACTGATCGGCCTGATCGTAATGGTCGCACAGCACCGCCATCGCGCACTCTGGATCATCGGCCCGCTGATCAGTTACTACGTAATCTCGCTGCGGGCACTCAAGCAGGTCGAGATCCGATACACGATGCCGCTCTCGACGCTCCTGGTGATTCCCGCAGCAGTCGTACTCGCTGGACTGTGGAACCGATCGGACCGGAACTCACGATCGGGGCTCGCCGCACGCGGCGCCGTCGTCGCAGTTGTAGCGTTCGGGCTCGTCTACGCAGGCGAGGTCCTTTTCATGCTTCATTACGATGCCCGCTACGCCGCGGAGCGCTGGGCAGCCACAAGAATCGCCGACGGGCAGACCGTAGAGGTCTATCAACGGTGGACCTACCTTCCCCGCTGGCAATACACCGAGGGCGTCTCCAGGGTTCCGTTCGACAACATCACGATCGACGGCATCAAGCGCAGAAGCCCCGACCTGGTCGTGCTGAGCAGCAAGGCACTCGAGGGCATGACGATGTATCCGAACCCGGACTGGCGCGACGGCCGAGGGATGATGCTCGAAGACGAGGAAAACCGACAGTTTCTCGAGGCTTTGCTGGACGGCAGCCTCGGTTATCGCCCGGCAGCCGAGTTCCGGCGCACCCGCCTGATTCCGCGTGAGCTGATCACCAGCCTCGATCCGGCGATCACCGTTTACGAACGCGGAAAAACCGCCGAACTCACGCACTGAGGGTTGATGACAACCGGCCGGGAATGCTGCATACTTTAATTCTGCGCGGCGGCATTCGCCCCCGCGATGCGCATCGCGCACCCCGAGCAAACAGATGACTCAGCTTCCGGTATCCGTACTGGTGCCCGTATACAACGGGGAAGACACCCTCGCGGGCTGCATCGAATCGGTGCTGGCCCAGGACTATCCTGCCCTCGAGGTCGTTGTCGTGGACGACTGTTCGACAGATGGCACAAACGCTGTGCTTTCTGCCTATGCAGACCGCGTCAAGGCCCTCCGCAACGAGCGCAATTCCGGAATCGCGAAGACCTACAATCGCGCGCTGTCGGCATCGACCGGCGAGATCGTCATGATGCTGGCCAGCGACTGTGAGCTGGCAGCGCCGGACTACATCAGCCGTCTGGTCCGACATTTCGAAGACAGCACTGTCGGCGCGGTCGCCGGAAAAGCCATCATTCCCGACTTCGAGCGCGCAGATGCCGTGGAGCGGATCTTTGCCCGCCTCAATATTCTCGACATCAACGACCCGGATCGCGGCGTCCACGAGGTGAACTTCGTCGAGGTTCGCTGCGACGGCTTTCGACGACGGGTCCTGGAGAGCGTGGGCGGTCTCAATGAAGACCTCTTCCGCTCCAATGAAGATCAGGACCTGTCGATCCGGATCGCACGCTCCGGCTTCCGGCTGCTGCAGGACAACTCGCTGGAGTTCCGGCTCGGTTTCGGCGGCACCGAAGACAGTCTCGGCAAACTGCTCAGCAAGCAGGGGCAGTACGCTCGCGGACAGGCCTACATCGCGGTCAATTACGGCGTGGGTTCGCGCGAGGGACTCTGGACCAATGAAAACCGACGTCGGCGAGCCACGCATCGGATGTCACAGGTTGCCACCGCTCCATTGCTCGTCGTTTCTCTGCTCGCGAGCGCCCTCTGGCCCGCCGGCTGGGCAGCCCTCGCGGCGTTGATCGCCCAGCGGCTTCTTCATTACTTCGGCCTCGGACGCGAGCTGCGCCCCGGCGAGCGCGCAGCAGCGCTTCCGCTCGGAT
Organism: Candidatus Nitrosopumilus sp.; assembly: GCA_964225545.1. Taxonomy (GTDB): domain Bacteria; phylum Desulfobacterota; class Binatia; order UBA1149; family SPBQ01; genus SPBQ01. The sequence continues at coordinate 8,346 of CAXQPB010000151.1, forward strand.
TGTGTTGTGATCTGATTTACTCGACCTGCTTCCTCTACAGCGCGATGCTTTGGGTCGTGCGAGGCAAGTCTTTGCTGGCGGGTGCCCGAGGCGGCGCCCAGACCTTACGGAGGCCTTCGGCATGAGCCGCTTACTCGGCGGGATACGCGCAGGCGTGTCCGCAGCCATCGCTGTCGGTGTCATCCAGTCGGTGGTGGAGACACTGTTGATCGGCGCGCTCAACTCCAGCTATATCCTGGCGCCCGGTTCATTCTTCAACGTCAAAGTCTACGACGGCTTCACGAAACTCCACGCGATCGCGGCGGAGTCACTGAGTCTGCCAACGAGCGGAATGAACTTCATGGCCGGCGGTTTTGCGGCCAAGCTCGCGATCTTGCCGGAGCTGCTCGCGATCAACATCTTCGTGGCCGCTCTTGTCGGCATCGTACTAGGGATCGGCCTCGCTCCTTTTGTCGGCTCGGAGCCCGTGCGGGCCGTGCGCAGACTCGTCTTCGCGGTCGTATTGATCGAGCTGATCGTCCACGTCGCCCTGTGGGCCGGCGGAGTTCATCTACCGGTCGACCCGAGCCTCAACGAGATCACCCGCAACGCGGCCCGTAACCTGCTGTACGACGGCACGCTGCTCGCGATTGTGGTCGCGCTGGGAACATTGCCGATCGCGCTCGCGATCGCTGGAAAACTCGCCGAGTCACGGCCGGTTCTTCCGGTAAGCCTCGGGCTGGCCGCTGTGCTCGGAGTCTGGCTCGCTGCCAGAACGCCAGCCGTCGAGATCAACCCGAGCTCGACACTGTGGCCGGAGGTCGCGGCGAACGCCGCCGCGGCGGCGAAGGACTACAATGTCATCCTCATCTCGATCGACAGCCTCCGCGCCGACCACCTGAGCGCCTATGGCTACGAACGCGACACATCTCCCGCGATCAAGGCGCTCGCCGACGATGGAGTGCTGTGCCTGAACAACAGCAGCACCACCGCGTGGACGCTGCCCGGGCATATGTCGATGATGACCGGACGCACCCTGCTGGGGCACGGCGTGGTCTCCGACGACCGTATGCTGACCGACGATGTCGCCACCCTGGCGGAGAGCCTGCACAACGGCGGCTACACGACGGGCGCGATCGTATCGGCACCCTACGTCGAAGCGCGTTACGGCTTCGGTCGCGGGTTCGATCATTACGACGACAACACCATCAAGTTCGCTACACACGGCGAGTCGTACAAGCAGGTAACCGCGCCGAAACTGCAGGAGACTGCGGCTTCCTGGCTCAACTCGAACGCCGACCGAAAGCTGTTCCTGTTCCTGCACTACTGGGACGTCCACTACGACTACGCGCCCGGTCCCCCCTACGACACGATGTTCGACCCCGACTACGACGGCGACATCGACGGCGTGAACTTCTACTTCAATCCGCGCGTCAATCGCCGCATGGACGACCGCGACCTCGAGCACGTCCTCGCCCTGTACGACGGCGAGATCCGGCTCGTCGACGATCACCTCGCCAAGCTGAGAGGCACACTCGAGTCGCTCGGAATCGCGGATCGCACGATCATCATCGTGACCAGTGACCATGGCGACGAGTTCTTCGAACACGGCCGCAAGGGCCATCACAGGAGCCTTTACGACGAGATCCTTCGCGTGCCACTGGTGATCTATGTGCCCGGCGAGAAACCGGTGCGTCCCGTGCTGGAGATGGAAACAAGCATTATCGACATCATGCCGACGGTGCTCTCCCTCGTAGGTCTGCCGACCCCCGCCGGAGTCGAAGGCGAAGACCTTTCGCGTGTAGCATACGGCGACACCGAAGAATGGGACCGGAAAACGCTCTCAGAGCTCTATCGGCTCGGCAGCCTCAACTGCCAGGTCTCGATGCGAGACTCCAACGAGAAGCTGATTCATCACTTCAACCGACGCCTGATCGAACGCTACGCCGTAACCGAAGACCCCAGCGAAGCCACCGACCTCGGCGACGGCGGAGAAATGCTCGCGGAGATGCACGGCGCGCTCGAGCAACTCTGGCCCGTTTACTGGTCCCGCGTCAGTCGGAACGGCATTAACGAAGTCGTCATCGACTCCGAAACCGAGGCTCGCCTGAAGGCTCTCGGCTATCTCGACGATTGAGGCTTGAAGCTCTCACTCCTCAGCTGGTTCATTGCCGCGGCCGCCATAGCGGCCGCCCTTGACGTCGGCCAGGTATCGCTGGCCACCGGTGGGCAGCCGATCCTGCGGCTCGCCGGCCTTGTCGTCACCCTCTACCTCGCGCTTGGCCTGATCGTCGGCGTCGTCGCCGTGACGGTGATACAGCGCAAGGTCGACGATCCCCCACGCAGGGGCGGCACGGCAATCGCAGTGGCTTTCGTCGGCTTCGGCTGTCTGTTCCTCGTCCCCTACCTCAACATCGTCCATCTGCCGAGCATCACCGACCCGGTCACGATCGCGGTCAATCTCGGTGTACTGGGCGCGGCACTCGTGACGTTCCTCTTCCTCCGACGCTCGAGGATCGGCACGAGGCTCGCCGGATCCGCAAAACTCGCAGCGGCGGTCTCGGCCTTGAGCATTCTGATTACGTTCGGGGTCGCTACCGGTGATCGCGATGAATCGGTGAGAGCACTCGCAGACTTTGAGGCTTCCGACCCCGATGTATTCGTGATCGTGATCGATTCGTTACGCCAGGATCGTACCGGTCCGGACTCCCCGACTCCGGAGCTCGGAGCGCTCGCCATGCGCGGCCGCAAGTACTCGCGAGCCTACTCGCAGGCCTCCTGGACAAAGCCGTCCGTCGCCTCGCTCTTCACCTCGCTGTACCCATCCGCGCACGGCGCGAATCTTCGCCGTGATCGACTTCCTGCCCGTGTCCAGACGCTCCCTGAAGTACTCGCGGCGCGTGGGTACAGGACCGCGGTGTTCTCCGCGAACCCCTGGATCTCCCCTGCCTTCGGTTTCGAGCGCGGGGTGCAGAATTTCTACGAGTCCGAAACGGAAACGTTCGCACGGCTCGTCATGATCCTTCGCATGATCAAGATGGCCGACAAGCCGGTCCCCGGCCGCCCTCTCACTTCTGCGCTGCGCTCGCTCGAAGGCGCCTTCAGGCTGACCGCCGCTCGGCGTTCCAACTGCGAGCGTGACACCGCGATCGTCGATGCGTTCACGAACTGGCTCGAGGCCGGCGAAACATCCGATCGACCTTCCTTCGCATACTTTCACTTGATGAGTCCGCACATCCCGTACGATCCACCGGATCGGGACCACGACTTCACGGCTGCCGACCAGGTTGCTCTGCTGCTGAGCACCGAGGCCCTCCCCGACGGACGCCGCCAACTCCTGCTCGACCTTTACGACGCGACCATCGAGCACGGGGATGAACTGCTGGGACGACTTGTCGATGCCATCGATCTGAATGAAAGGCCGGCAGGCAGCGTCATCGTCGTGACCGCAGACCATGGCGAAGAGTTCTACGAGCACGGCCGCTGGGGGCATGGAAAATCGCTCTACGATGAGGTCGTCAACGTGCCGCTGGTCATCGCAGGGACAGGAGTCGAGGCGGGAACTTCGAGTGCCGAACCCGCCATGCTGATCGATGTCCTGCCTACCATAGCGGGAATCACCGAGGCGCCCGCCAACCCGCAGTGGCAAGGACGTAACCTCCTGGCAGCGGATACGTCCGGCGACGGAGGCTCCGCGCTCGCCTACGCCGAGCTGTTGAGAGAGGGAGGCTTCGAGTCGTATATGCTGGTGCGTGACGCCACCAAGTACATCGAAACGGTTACCGGAGTCGGCAGCGAGCAGAAAAACGAATATTACGACCTCGACGCGGACCCCGCAGAGTCGAAGAACCTCGCCTCCCCGCAGGGCCGGGAAATGTCCGCGGCACTCGCACGAATGCGGGAGCGGTCGCGCGCCGGCAATGTTTCAAAACAGGAAACCGACCGGACAGAGATCGACGACGCCGCACGTCAGCGCCTCGAAGCCCTCGGCTACGTCGATCACTGACCGCTGCCGGCAGCCCTGACTCTGCAGAGCCCTCCATCCTCGGGCGCGATCAGTACCCCTGCAGATCTGCGAAACGGGACCGGTGGTACGCGGCATCACCGAATGTCATCTCGAGTCCCCGAGCGCGCTTGGCGTAGAAGCCGATGTCGTGCTCATCGGTCATGCCGATGCCGCCGTGCAACTGAATCCCCTCGTATCCGATGAGCTTGCCGGCATCCGAGCAGCGAGCTTTCGCGGTGGAGACCGCCTCACGCCAGTTGTCCGCGCCCCGGTCGATCGCATCGCACGCTCCCAGCACCACGGAGCGTGACAGCTCGAGCTCCACGAACATCAGCGCTGCGCGATGTTTGAGAGCCTGAAACGAGCCGATGAGAACTCCGAACTGCTTGCGCGTCTTGAGGTAATCGAGCGTCATGTCGAACGCGGTGCCCATGCCACCGAGCATCTCGGCACACAGCAAGGCCGTGGAGCGATCAATCACGTCCGCGAGCACCGGTCCCGCCGTATCGGCTCTATCCTCGCCGCCCAGGAGGGCGTCGCCGCCGACCTCGGCATCCGTCAGCCGCACGATGGCCGCGTTCCTCAGATGCATGGTGCTCTGACGAACAACCTCGACGCCGGGTGTGTCCGGCTTGACGAGGAACAGGGCAATCCCGGTCGCATCTCCCACATCGTCCGAGGTTCGAGCGGAAACGACGAGGACATCGGCTGAATGACCGTCGGGGACCTGGATCTTTTCGCCGTTGAGCACCCACGAGTCGCCGCGCCTCTCCGCGCGCACCGATACGTGCGCAGGGTTGTAGCGACTGCCCCGCTCCTGATGCGCCAGTGTGGCGAGGATAGAGCCGTCGACAATAGACGGAAGCAGAGAGGTTTTCTGTTCTTCCGTACCGCCGAGAAGAATCGAGTTCACGCCGAGCACCGCGGTGGAGAAGACCGGTTCAGGAACCAGGTTTCGACCGCACTCCTCGAGAACACACATCATCTCGAGGCAGCCCATGCCGAGGCCGCCGTACTGCTCGGGAACCAGGATTCCCGCCCAGCCCAGCTCGGCCATGCGCTGCCAGAGCTCGCGCGAGAAGCCGTCGCTGTTCTGCCCGTCACGCAGCTCGCGGATCCGGCTGACCGGAGACTCCCGCTTGACGAAGTCCGCGGCCGACTGCTTCAGAATCTGTTGATCTTCACCCAGAACGAGCGCCATGGGTTCCTCCCTCGCTTATGCCTGTCCATTCCGCGCCCTCCGGGAAGTCTCTCCCGCGGCGCGCTGTAACTTCGTGCCGACCTCCGATCGGCGCCGGCCCCGGCAAACGTCAGTCGGGCAAGCCGAGCACGCGTTTGGCGATGATATTGAGCTGGACCTCCGAGGTTCCGCCCTCGATGGAGTTGCCGCGAGATCGCAGCCAGCTTCGCGTCAACTCGAGCTCGTCCTCGTCGAAGCCCTCGCCTTCCCAGCCCAGAGCCTGCGGCCCGAGGATCGAGACCATCATCGAGTACCGATCTTTGTTCAGCTCGGTCGCGTAGTATTTGAAGATCGAGGACTCCGCCCCCGGCGCCTGCCCCTTCTTCATTGCCTCTTTTGACCGAGCGATCGTGAGGTCCAGAGCGTGCTTGTCCATGGTGAGCTGCGTGATCTGGTCGCGGACGACCGCGTCGTCGATGCGCTCACCGTCACTGGACAGGTGCTTTCGCCCGAGCTCGACCAGCTGATTGCGATCGCGGCGCTCGCTGAAGGCCTCACTGATCATCTCCCGTTCGTGACCGAGAAGAGCCTTCGCCATCGTCCAACCGTTCCCCTCGCCTCCTACGACCTGGTTGCGGGGAATTCTCACGTTCTCGATGAACGTCTCACAGAACGGGGACCGCCCGCTGATCAGCTGGATCGGCCGAACAGTCACACCGGGATCCTGCATGTCAAAGAGCATGAAGGAGATCCCCTGATGTTTCGGCGCGTCAGAATCCGATCGTACCAGAACGAACATCCAGTCCGCCTGGTCGGCATACGACGTCCAGACTTTCTGCCCGTTCACGACCCACGTGTCGCCATCGAGCACGGCCTTGGTCTGCAACCCTGCGAGATCCGAGCCCGCCCCGGGCTCCGAGTACCCCTGGCACCACCGGACTTCGCCGCGACAGATCTCGGGGAGGAAGCGCCCCTTCTGCTCGTCCGTTCCATGGTCGACGAGCAAGGGACCGATCATGCTGAGCCCGAAGCCGATGAGCGGTGGCTTGATCCGACGACGGGTCATCTCCTGCCGCAGGACGTTCGACTCGACGGGGTCCAGGCCGCCGCCGCCGTATTGCTCCGGCCAGGTCGGAGCCGTCCAGCCCTTGTCGGCCATCACGTCGAGCCAGCGCTGGGCGTCGTCCGAGCGCTTCTCCTTGCGGCCCCCCCACGACAGCGTGTCGCTGATGGTATCGTTGGCCTCGCTCGCAGCCGGCCAGTGCATGGTCTCGGGGCAGTTCGCCTCGAGCCAGGAACCTACTTCGTTACGAAACTTGTCGAGAGTGCTCATGGCGGAAAGTTACCTTGGAACCGTCTCCGAGGTAAATCCCGGCCACGCATCGTCAGATACGAGTTCGATCAGTTGAGGCCGGTAATTCCGTGCCTCAGAGCGTACTTCGTGAGTCCGGCAATCGTCCGAATGCCGAGCTTGTCCATGATCTGTTTTCGATGGGTCTCTACCGTCTTGATACCGACACCGAGTTCTTCAGCAATTCTGGCGGAGGTTTTTCCATCGGCAACATGCTGGAGCACCTCACGTTCACGGCGGGTAAGCATCGGATCCGCCTTGTTGAGCATCGGGCGGCCCGCCGTTCCGGGCGTTCTGTCCGTCAACATAGTTGCGACGGTCGGGCTGAGGTAGACCTCTCCGCTGAGCACGGTCTGAATGGCGACCGCCAGCTCCTCGGCAGCACAATCCTTGAGAAGGTAGCCCGACGCTCCCGCACCGAGCATCTCGTTTACCAGGCGTCTGTCGGCATGCATGGAGAGCGCAAGCACCCGCGCCCCCGACCGATCACCGACGATTCGGCGGGTCGCTTCGATGCCCGTCATTCCTCGCATGGCAACGTCCATGAGAATGACATCGGGAGAGAGCTCGGCATCCAGTCGAACCGCCTCGCTTCCATCGGTCGCCTCCCCCACAACCTCCAACCCCATCTGGCTGCTGAGCACCGCGCGCAAACCTTCCCTGACGATTCTATGATCGTCGACCAACAGCACTCTCGATCTCTCACCCATGGCGGCATTTATGTTCAATGCCCGAGACGCGTCAATCAAATCGGGACGACAGGATCGGACGGGAGTGCTCACCGCCGAACGATTGCGGGTGGTTCAAGCCGCGGCTCCTTCTCGTCTTTGATCCCCAGCGGCGTGTGGGCGGTCTTGACAAATTCGCTGACCGGGGGGTAGTCCCATTCTCCAACACGATGGATGAAGACCCGCAAACGCTCCCAGATCGGAAGAGCACACGTCTGAAC
>CAXQPB010000152.1:0-18456 GCA_964225545.1 Candidatus Nitrosopumilus sp.
CCGGCGCCGGTACCGAGCTTGTCGACCGCGGCCTCCTCGACCGGTTCGCCGCGAGCACGGGTGAGAAAATCGACGGGCTGCCGCTGGAACCGTCCACACGGCTGCCGGCTGCGGACCGATCGGCACCCGCGCCGCTGTGGCGCGGACCGGCACGCGCCTGGCGCGAGCGGATCGCAGCACGCACGGCGATCGCGGTGATGCGCGGCACGCTGCAACCGCGCGATGCCATGCTGCGAACACCGCAGCGCGCCGAACCACTGGACGCACAAGAGATCGCGGCCCTGCGCCGCTGGGAGCAGCGGCTCGAAGCGGTCGCCGCTCGCCTGGTCGGCTCGGGGCAAAGCAGCCACGGCTACGCGGCGCTCGTCGCGCTGGCACGGTTGCACGCGGTCCGGGCGTCGCTGAGCAGCGGCAGACTCGTCGTGCTCGACGTGTTCTCCGAGAGTGCACCGACCATCAGCGCCGACGTGGTCCGCGCCGAAACGCAGGCTGTGCAGGTGCTGCGCGACGAGCGCTACCTCGATCTCGACCGTGAACGAGCCGCGTTCTTCTCGGCCGACGAGTCGTCCGAGCTGCTCTGGAGCCGGCTGGAGACGACCGCTGCCCTCGCCGCCGACCTCGACGCGGCAGCGACGCACGGGGTCGCGCTGCGAATGCCGCCGGACCGCCCGCTGCCGCGCGCGTCTGCCCGAAGCGCCGATCTTCCCCTGCCCTCCGCGACCGCTGCCGATGCCACCGCCGCCCACGCGCGGGCGCTCCGTCGCCTCGAACACTACCGCGCGTCTCTTGTCGCTGCCCGCGGTTACGATCTGATCCGCCGCAACTGCGTCACCGAGATTGCCGAGGTCATTGAGGAGGTCATGCAGGACGCTACACAGGACGCTACACAGGACGCCGCGCAGCAGGCCACGCAAACGTCCCTGGCTCCGGGCACGAGCACAGCGACAGCAGGGAGCTTGAACTTTGTCCCGTTCGTTTCGGCGGCGTCGCTGCGGCGCAGCGGCCGGGTACTCTCGGAGCGCGAGCTTCCTTCCTGGCGGCGCCTGCAGCTCGAAGCGATGCACGCCCGCGAACCCGCGCTGCGCGTCGCGCTGCGCGAGACCGTGGTGCCGGCCGCACATTCATACAACGCGCACGACGACGATCCGGTGTTCGCGCTGTTCACCGACCGCGCGCCGGCGCTGCGACCGGTGTTCGGAGCGGTCAATATCGCCACCGGCCTCGTCCACGCTTCGGTCGGCACGCTGAGCGCGCCGATCGATGGCGGTCGCCGCCTGCGGCGTGGGCTTTCCGGGGTTCTGTTCAGTCTGCCTGAGCTTGCATTCATCGGTCTGCGCAAGGGAACCTATCCGCTCGCGCCGCTGGGCTGGCTGCCGGCTGCGGAACACTGACTCGCCAAGCATGCTGAACAAAAGCATGCTGCACCAAGCATCCTGAGAACCGGCTGCACGCAGGCTGGAGAACAGCTGGGGGCGAACGCGGGGTCGGACGCGGACTCAGCGCGTCGCCGCGACGGCGAGCGCCGCCCACCCGACCAGCAACGTCACCCCGCCGATCGGCGTGATCGCACCGAGCCAGCGCAGCCCGGTGATCGTCATCACATAAAGGCTGCCCGAGAACACGATCATCCCGGCAACAAAAGCCCAGCCGGCGACCACCGCCGCGGTACTCGGCGAACGCGACGCCGCCCAGGCGACCAGTCCGAGCGCGATCGCATGGGTGAGATGGTAGTGTGCCGCCGTTGTCCACCACTGCATACGGCGCGCGCCGTCTTCGGCTTCAGCGAGCATGCGCTCGAGGCCGTGGGCACCGAATGCGCCGAGGGCGACCGCGAGGAAACCGAAAACCGCTGCCAGCACGAGGAAGGTCCTGTCCATCTCAACTCTCTCCGTTTTTTGCGTTCGTACTGCTCGGGGCGCTGTCAGAGTGGGCCTCCGCGAGCTTGCGCCGGTAGATCTTGCCCGCCTCACTGCGCGGGATCTCGTCAACGAAGCGGATCACCCGTGGCGCCTTGTACGTCGGTAATCGCTCGCGATACCACTCGAGCAGCGCCTGCTCGCCCGCGTCGTCCGGTGTCGCTGTGCCCTGCGGCGCGACCACAACCGCCGCGGCGACGACCTCGCCCCATTCGGCGTCCGCGACTCCGTACGCTGCCGCGTCGGCCACCTGCGGATGCGCGAGCAGCGTCTCGTCGATCTCGGCCGGGTAGACGTTGGTCCCGCCGGTGATGATCAGCTCGGAGCTGCGACCGGTCAGAAACAGATACCCGTCGGCGTCGAGGTAGCCCATGTCGCCGACGGTGAAGTAGCCCTCGCGCATGGCACCGGCGGTCTTGTCCGGCGCGCCGTGGTACTCGAACTGCGCACCGGCGGCCGGTTGCAGGAACACCGTACCGACCACCCCCGGCTCATCGAGCGGCACCCCGTGCTCGTCACAGATCCGGACCGCTCCGGGCGCGGGGCGGCCGACGGTGCCCGGGCGCTCGAGCCATTCGCCCGAGGTCACGATCGTCCCCATGCCTTCGGTCGCCGCGTAGATCTCGGTGAGGATCGGACCGAACCACTCGATCATCGCGCGCTTGTCCTCGACCGGGCACGGCGCCGCGCCGTGAATGACGAAGCGCAGGCTCGTGACATCGCGCGCACGGCGCAGCGGTTCGGGAAGCGCGAGCAGGCGGTGGAACATCGTCGGCACGCAGAACGTGTGGGTGACTCGGTGCCGGTCAATCAGTTCGAGCATCGACTCGGCGCTCCAGCGGTCCATCAGGATCGTCGGGATGCCGTTGTTGACGGGGATCGCCAGGCACAGGTTGATCGGGCCGGAGTGATACAGAGGCCCGGTAGCCAGCGCGATGTCGTCGCCGTCGGGTCGAAAATCGAAGACCGCCGCGACCAGCTTCCAGCCCTCGACGGCTTTGTGCGGATCGGGCACGGGCCGGCGCACGCCTTTGGGCCTGCCGGTCGTACCCGACGTGTAGAGCATCGTGTCGCCGAGCCGGGGCGCGTCGATATCGTCGCCGGACTGCGCGGCCAGCGCCGACTCATAAGACTCGAAGCCGGCGATCTCACCGTCCGCATCGCCCCCGACGGCCAGGCAGCGCAACGAGCGCCCGGCCGCCTCGCACGCCTGCGCGGCCGTGCGGGCAGGTCCGGCAAAACGCGACTCGGCGATCAGCGCCTTCGCGCCGCTGTCTTCGACAACGTAGGCGATCTCCTCAGGCGTGAGGTGCCAGTTGACCGGTGTGAGCACCATGCCGCTGCGCTGCACGGCGAAGTACGTCTCGGCAAACTCGGGACGGTTCGAGCAGATCACCGCCACCACGGCGCCCTCGGCAAGACCGGCCGCACGCAGAACACGCACGAGTCGGTTGCTGTTCGCGTTGAGCTCGGCATAGGTGCGGTCGCCGTGCGGCGACAGCAGGGCCGTGCGCTCGGGGCTGTGCGCCGCGATCCACGCGACGCTCATTCCATAGGCAGCAGCGTCGTCGGCGTCGTTGAAAGCAGACGGCATCGGCGCAGGCTGTCAGGAAAATGCAGCCGGGGAAAGAGCGCGCGCCCGGCTTGCATGACGGCCCGTGCCGGGCGTATACACGCCGCGATGAAACTCGGCGTCTATCTGCGAAACATGGGACCGGTCTCCACGCGCGAACAGATCGTCGAATGTGCGCGGGCGGCTGACCGCTCCGGCGTTGACGATCTGTGGGTGGTCGATCATATCGCGATCCCGCCCGACGACGCCGAGGGCTCGGGCGGCCGCTATCTTGACCCGCTGGCAACGCTCGCGTTTCTTGCCGGAGTTACCGAGCGCGTCGCGCTCGGCGTCGGCGTGCTGGTGCTCCCCTACCGAGCGCCGCTGCCGACGGCGAAGTGGATCGCGACCGTGCAGGAGCTTGCAGCCGGACGCCTGCTGCTTGGCGTCGGCGTCGGCTGGATGGCTGCGGAGTTCCGCGCGCTCGGACTCGACCGGCGCAGGCGCGGCCGCGACACCGACGCGACGCTCGACTTCATCCTCCGTTGCTTTGAAGCCGATGAGGTCGAGCTCAACGGGCAGCGCTTTCTGTTTCGTCCCCGTCCGGTGCGCCCGCCGCTGTTCGTCGGCGGCAGCGCCCCGCACGCCACCGCTCGGGCCGCACGGGTCGGCGCCGGCTGGATGCCGATGGGCGGCGACCCCGCCGCGCTTTCCGCTTCGATCGCAGACTTCCGCTCGATGTCGGCCGACGCCGGTCACCCCGACCCCGAGGTCGCCGTGGTTACCGCGCTCAACCTCCAAGACCCGGTTGCCGCCGCCGACAGCACCGCTCGTCTGCGCGATGCCGGCGTCACCCGCCTTGTCCACGGGTTTCGCTACACACAACCGAGTGAGTTCCAGCGCGCGTGCGAGACACTCGCCGGACCGGTCCGCTCAGCGCTCGGCTGAACGCAGTCAGACCGAGTCAGACCGGCTGGCCGACAGCGGCAGTCCGCATCAGTCAATACATTTGACCGGGATCGGCCTGGAGACGAGGGCATTCCAACCGACAATCCTGACGCTGTGAACCTCCTCGGCCGAAGCCTGAGGAGTGATGTTCAACGCGATCCAGAAGAGCAGAAAGGTCTGACAGACCATCAGGCAGAGTATTGTTTTCATTTTTGCACCTGTTGTCGGGGGTGGAGCCGGATACGAGCCGTCCTGTTCCGCAGCGCGGTTACCGGCGATCTGCTGCGGATTCATTGCGCAGATCGGAGTGTATCCGGCGGCAAGACCGGATCCAGCATGGGCCGCATCGTTGCCCACGCGATTGCGGAAATTTGCATCAGGGCTGCCACGCGGAGCAATCTGCCAGCGCCCGCGGATCCGAATCCAGCAACACCGGGAATCAAGGAGAACCGAACAATGGGGCAGTTTTCATACAAAACCGCGAGGCCGTTTGCACGGCTCGCCATACTTGCAGGTCTGGCGCTGGTGTTTGCCGGCGCGACGACTTCCCACGCGACCGGAGACAGCGACGACGACTCGGATGCCGGGCTCGAGATCCAGGCCGTCTTCGTCGATGACGCCGCGCACCAGGTCACGATCGTCGGTTCGGGCATGGACACCGGACGGGGACCGCTTCACGTCTCGCTCGGCGGCACCGAGCTTCTCGTCATCAGCGCCGACGCCTCGACCATTGTCGTCGCGCTTCCCGAAGGGCCGGTTGTCGGTGACTACCGTCTCGAGGTATCCAACGGCCGCAAAAAGCGCGACAGCGATCAGTACGACCTTACCGTCAACTCAGTCCCGCCGCCGCCGTGCCCGTGTCTGGATGATGCGGCGTTCGCCGAGGTCTACGAAGCGATGAAGGCCGGTGCTCCGATCAATTTCTGCTCCATCTCTATCCGACAAGTCGTCTTCAGTTTCGTTGGCAGCGAAGTCGCCGGCGGCGTGCTGGTGTCGGATCTGAGCAATGATCTCGGTAGCGGCCAGACGTGCTGGCTCGGCTCTATTGAAGCGCCTGTACCGCTCACTGCGCCGCGGGCAATCACGGACGCAGATCATGAAGCCTGCACGGCCTTGATCCTGGATGCGGCCGCAGCGCAGGGATTTGAATGCGAATTCCCCGACCCCTGTGCGGATGGCGCGTGCGGCGGGTGACACGCCCCCTGCCGTTGGTTCTTCGCCCACGCGCAGAGCGCGGCGCGCGGGCCTGACCGGCCGCCTGCCCCGGACAGGCAGGCGGCCGTGCCAATCCGCGTCTGCGGCGGGCACCCCGCCGCAGGCCGCCGGCGAGAACTCAGTCGCCGTCGGCGATTCGGATGAAGCCTTCGAGCGTTCCGACGTAGGCGGCGCCGTCGGGCCCGAGGTGGGGCTGTCCGAGCACCGGGTTGAAGGGCCGACCGTCGCCGGCATAGACGCGGTACACTTCGTCGCCGGTCGTATAGTCGTTGGCGGTGAAGTAGTAGGCATCGAACCCGGTAACATCCGGATCGGGGCCCCAGCCGTAGATCAGCCCGGTCGTCGTCGACATCTGCGCGCTGTTGCCGATCGAGGTGTCATTGACCCATACCGGGTCGCAACCGGTGCGATCCCCCCGGACACTGTAGCGCTCCAGTCCCGGCTCGACGGTATTCTGCGGGCCGAATGAACTCGTGAAGCCGGCGTTGTTGGGGATGATCACCTCGTCGCCGTAGGTCGCGAAGGTATTCTCCGCACCGCTCTCGTTGTCACGGAAGATCGGCGTGACACAGACCTCGGCACCGGTCGTGCGGTCAAGGATGACCATATTGATCTTCGGCAGCGCGGTGTCTCCGAAGCTGACCAGATCGCCGAGGCTGCCGTGCAGCGTCGGGGTCGTGCCGGAGCCCGGCTGCGTCAGGCCTTCACCGGTGTTGTCGTACGGCGTACGCCAGTCCTGCTGGACGCTGCCGTCGCCGGCGACCGAGAACTTGTACATCGCGTCGTAGCTGACGATGTAGACTCCGCTCGCGTCGACGGCGAAGGAGTTCTGCAGTCCCTCGGCGATATCGAACGTCTCCACGCTCCCGTCGTTCGGATCGACGAAGCCGACGATTCCCTGCGTCGAGGCGAACCAGATGTTGCCCTCCCAGTCCGCGACGGTGTCCTGCAACAGGTCTCCCGGCGCGAGCACACCGCTGACGTCCCAGCCCTGGCGGCGCATGAACACGGCAACACCGCCGGCTCGGTTGAGCTCCCAGATCTCGATCGAGTTGTTGGGCGCACCGATCACGAAGCGGCCGTTGTTGTCGATGCTGAAGTACGCGCCTCCCGCCGAGTTCTGCACGATCGGCCGCTCTGCAACCGGCGCCACTGCCAGCGTATCGAGTGTAACCGGGTCGAGCGCGACCAGTCGCGTCTGACCGAACACCGACGGCTGGGTGGCGAGACGGATACAGCTCGTGACCAGAAGGCCCTCCGCGGTGAACGCCGACATTGCGCAGACACTGACGATGTCTCCGGTCTCGAGCATACTCGCCGTCGTGATGGTCGGATTGATGCCAAGCGGACCGTCGCGGTTGTAGACCGCCGAGTTCTCGGCGTCGTTGTGAATGCGTGAGTCGCCCTGCGGCGCCAGATAGGGATGCTCGGGCAGGATCAGCGGCGCCATCGGCGCGGCGGTTGCAGGAGCGCCGACGAACTCAGGCACTCCGGCTTCGGCCGCGGTCTGCGCCGGAAGCGGGGCCGCCGGCTTGATGACCGCAGGCTGGACAAGAAGGTCCTCCGGCCCGGCCTTGGCCTTGATCTCTGTCGCGTCGCTGGTGAGCAGGTCTGCGCCGGCGTAGATGTCCTCGAAACAGTTCGCGTTCTCACTGTTGACGAGCTGAACGAGCAGCGGCGCATCGGCGGGCAGAGCGGCAACCGGAATCGCCGCGCCCTTGCCCTTCACGATGATCTTGGTCTTGCCCTCTTCACCGGCTTTGAGCAGCACCTTCGCAACGCCGTCAGGCAACGCGGACTTCTCCGAGTACTTGTAGCCCTTTGCGCCGAGCGCCTTCCATGCCGCGCCCGCCGGGATCGCCGTACCGACCGTCGCGACCGTACGGCCGCCGGCGTACAGGCACAGCGCGTACTCGGCCGCGGCGGTCGGGTCACCGAGGTCTGCCGCCGAGGTCGCCGCCCCCTTGATCCACTTCCAGGTCAGCTTGTTGCCCTTGCCGCCGGGTTGCTTGAGAGCAAAGCCGCTCTTCTCCGACTTCCTGCATTCGAGGCGCGGCTCATCGCCGCAGGCAGCAGGAACCTGGCCGCTGGCGGACTGTGGACCGGCGAGAATCAGGACCGCTGCGATCGCAGTGCCGGCGAGTGACGTCAGAGGAATCGGTTTCGACATATCGGTCTCCCTTGCAGAGTGTTCAAACGCTCAGATGCGAGGCTGAGCAGATGTTCCGGTCAGTTACGCGGGGCCAGTGACTTCCCCTTCGCCTCCCACAGTCGCCAGTGATCGATCTGGAATTCCTCGCTCTTGATCCGTGTTCGGATGAAATGATCGACGAGGTCCGCATTGGGCAGGTCGAGTTTGACCGTCTTGAGGCTGATCTTGCCGCTGCCCTTCGGGGTGATCTTGATGACTGCTTTCTTGATACCGCCGATCGCGCCCGTGCTGTCCGAAAGCACATAAACCGCGCCCGGTTTCTTCTCGGTCATCGCACCGGCAGGGATCTCGGCGGAGAAGATCGCATCGTCGTCGGTGACGCTGATCGTCAGCGCCCTTGTCGCCGGCGCGATCGCCGCCGGCATGCGATCGAAGACCGCGACCAGCTTGTAGCTGTCTTTCGAGTTGCCCTTCAACGCGATCTTCGATTTGAACTTCGCCGGATGATCCGGCTGGTACCAGATCGAGGACGTCCAGGCTCGTTCCTGGACGGTCTTCACGACCTCGGCGTCACAACACAGCTCGTATCCTTCGGGGATTGTGCCCGGGTCGGCACAGTTGACCGATGCGGCGATGCAATCGTACGCGGTATAGCGGCAGCTCGGGTTCTCGACGACGCGCGCGTAGTAAAATGATCGCTGGGTCGGATCGAACTCGGGGTCCTGCCACGAAGCACACAGGCTGTCGAAGCCGGTTCCGGACTTCACACACGTCGTCTCGTCAACCGTAGCGCCGTTGTCCGGGTCGCCGGCGACCTCGAAGACCTTCTCATGGGTTTCGCCGAGGTCATCAATCCAGCCTTTGATGATCTGGATGCGCTGGAGCTGCGTGCCGGGGTAGCCATCCGCCCCCGGGTCTCGCTGCGCGCTGACAACGAACGTCGGCCCCGCGCCCTTGTTCATCGGGCCGACCTCGCCGCCCATCGGCACACCCGAGCGATACGCCTGGCCTGCCAGATCCGTGCTCTGGCACAGATCCTCGTCGTACTCGCCGGCAAAGAAGCGGACGATCGGCCGCGTCCCGCTCGTCGCGTAGGCCTCCCGCCGCCTCATCGCGGAGAAGAGTCCGTCGCGTGAGTTCTCTTCCGACCAGACGACACCGAGGCCCCCGGGGTTGGCTCCGTTATGGAACAGGGAGTAGTCGATCAGACGCTGGGTCGGCGTGTCGTCGAAACTCCCCACATGGCCGGGGTAATTGTCTTCCAGCGTCGCGCCGGCGGTGCCTATGTGTCCGTCTGTCGCGGCAATGTGGCCGAACAGAAACGGATTGACGCCGAGCGCCTCCTGCTGCGCGAGCCCCTCGCGCATGACGTTGCGTGTGTAGTTCAGCTCGAGTGGCGTCGAGCTGGGAAGCTGCGAACCCTGATTGGTGATCTCGAAGCCGCAAAGCTCGTCGTTGGTCGAAAACAGCGGATGGCATTCCGACGTCGCCTTGTGCTGGAAGATCTCGACCAGCGGCTCGAGATCCGCACGCGTGCGCGCGTCCGAAGCATCGATCGGATCGCCGGCATCGTCGGTCAGCAGGAAGATCTTGCCGCCACTGATGTTCGAGTTGTGGGGAACCGCGATGACATCACAGCCGGCAATCCCGTCGAAGCACTCGGTATTCAGCGCGCCCCACAACCCCTCGGCCGTCGGTTGCTCGAAGTAGGTCGTCGGCAGCGCGGGGACGTTCTCGTTGCGGAAGATCACATTGCGGTGAAGGTTGTTGAAGTTGGTGTTGCCGGTCCACTCGTAGCCGATGAACGTGGTGAAACCACAGGTCGCGGTGCGGTCGTAGTACTCTTCGGACGCATCGATCGTGTCCTGCCAGACCAGCGAGGTCTGGGCGAGACACTCGGCATCATCGACGCCGCAGAAGTCGAAGCGCGGAGTAGCGGGGACGGCCGACGGGACGAAAAACGTCAGGAAGCTCTGGCTGTCGAGCGGCGAAGCGAACGGATTGCCGATCTCACTGCGCATCTCCACGCATTCGGGCGCGTCGTATTGCGGGTGGCCCGGCGTGGTGCAGATCGACGTCTCTCCGAGGTACTCGGCGTGATCGGTCACGATCGAGAAATCGAGCGGCCGCCGCAGCTGCAGCGTAGTCTGTGGATTGGCCGGTGTGGTCGGCACTATGCCGCCCGTCGCGAAGTCATACGCGTCACGCGGGTCGCTGGTCGTCCCGTTGATCACCGCGTCGGCAGAGTAGCCTGTGTGGATATGGGTCTCCCCGAAGAACGGGGTGCGCAGCAGCTCGAAGTCGTCGCAATCGGCACGCGTCTCGGTGCGCTCCCACGGCGGAGGAGCATTCTGCGCCGCGCCCGGCCCGGCGCAGAGGACAACCGCCACTGCGGTCATCGTCGCGCACAGTACACGGCGTGGCTGTCGTTGGGACATCCCCCGGCGGATCAGCGTTCGTTTCGAGTCAGAGGTTGACGCATCCATGGTCCCGTCTCCTGGTCTTCCGGCCGCGACTCTCGCACGCCCGTTCACGTTCATTCCGACTTTTCCGATGTCCGTGTTCATGACTGGCCCTGCTTGCGGAAAGCGCGCAGCAGTCCGTTCTGCGCACGCGTGAGCGTGTCGACCGCGTGCCGCCGGTCGATGTCGCCAGCACGCCAGCGCGCAGCGAGCCGGTAGGCGGTCGCCATCCACAGTTCGATGACGATCTCCGCGTCGGCACGCGATTCGACCGCGCCGACCGCGAAGTCGATCCACGGCGAGAACAGCTCGGCGCGAAGCTTCGCGATCGGGTCATTGCCGCGAGCGATCGCATGCGGCATCACCAGCAGCCCGAGTCCGGCCGTTCCCGCCTGCTCGAAGACATCGAACATCGCCTCGTGCAGAGCTTCGAGCCATCCGCTCGGGACCGACCCGTCACGGCTTTCGCCGATGCCGGTAAGAACCGCGTCACCGCCGGCCAGCCGCTCACGCAGCCGCGTCGTGAAGTCGGTGACCACTGCGGCGAGAAGGTCCTCGCGCCGCGCGAAGTAACGATGGACCTGCGTCCGTGTGCAGCCGGCCAGTTCGGCTACCGAAGCCATGGTGACCGAGTCCATTCCGTCGCTCTCGATCAGGGCCGCGGCGATCGCGATCAGTTGCGCGCGCCTGCGCTCGGCCTGGCTCGGCAGCGGCGGCGGCATACGGCCGGCGGCTTGGGGCGATGACGGCATACGCCCCTTTACACCCTTGAGATACAGGGCGTCAAGTAAATGTTACAGTATGTATCATTCCGGCCCACGCCCGACCCATGGATATGAGTAAAAGTCTCGTTTTTTCAGTAGTTTGGGTGCCGCCGCGCAGGGGCCCCGGAGGCTCCACAAAGGCCGGATTCACACCGGAGACACACGAAAGACCTGGGGGAACGCGGTAATAAAGGTCGGTCGGGGTTTACGCCCTGGCCGCCGCCTGGGCCCGGCGCGGCTGCGGTCAGAAGCGGTCCGGGCGCAGCTCGGCGTCCTGTCCGCCGTCGGCGTAGACGATGCTGCCGTGCATATAGCCGCAGGCGGGCCCGAGCAGCAGCGCGATCAGCCCGGCGATCTCGTCCGGCTGACCGAGGCGGCCGAGCGGAGGTGAGATCGCCCGGATCGCATCACCGTAGACCGGGTGCTCGCGTCCGCCTTCGAGCAGCGGCGTCTCGACCGGACCGGGCGCGATCGCGTTGAGCCGCACGCCGGCGTCTCCCCATGCGCGCGCACGACGACGGACAGCCCTGCCGACCGCCATCTTCGAGCCCGCATACGCGACGAACCCGTCGCCACCGTCCTCCAGCGCGCTGACGGTCGCGTCGGCATCGTGGGCGAGCATCGCGACCACTGCAGGGTGATCGTCGAACGGCGCCATCTGCGCGGAGTTCGAACACACGGCCACGGCCGCCGGAGAGTCTCCCTTGCTCAGTGCCGGCAACAGACCGTCGAGCAGATCGACGGTCCCGAAGTAATTGACCAGCGCGATCTTCGTGACCGGCTCGACGTGGGCGCCGAGCCCGGCGCAGGCGACCAGCCGGTCCAGTCGGCCGCCGCAGGCTTCGAGGGTTTCGGCCACAGCCCGCTCGCGGCCGGCAGCATCGCAGAGGTCGGCGACCACCTCCGCATCGCGGATGTCGATACCGATCACCCGCACGCCGTCGGCCTCGAGCCGGGCGCGCACCGCCGCGCCGATCCCCGAGGCGCTTCCACTGACCGCAGCGGTCACCATCTCACATGAACCAGCGCCCGAGACGCGTTCCCATCAGATACTTGATCGCACCCCACAGCTCTTTTTCGCTCTGCGCGGTGTACGGATAGCCGCCCTGGATCTTGCCCTTGCCTTTCTTGCGATCGCTGGTGATCGGCTTGCAGTGGGCGTAGCCCTTGATGCCGACCTCGCCGTTGACCTTGCCGATGCCGCTGCTCTTGACGCCCCCGAACGGAGCCTCCGGCACACCGTAGGTGATCGCCATGTCGTTGACGCAGACGCCGCCGGTCTGAATCCGTTCGGCGATCTCCAGCCCGCGTTGCTCGTTGGTCGTCCAGACGTTGCCGTTCAGGCCGTACTCGGAGTCGTTCGCCAGCGCGATCGCTTCTTCTTCGTCCTTCACCTTCATGATCGCGATGATCGGGCCGAAGGTCTCCTGCGTCATCAGATCCATGTCGTGGTTCACATCAACGACGACCGTCGGCTCGTAGAACAGGCCCTTGAGGTCGGGGTTGCGGCGGCCGCCGACCAGCACCTTCGCGCCCTTGGCTACCGCGTCGGCCATGTGCCGCTCGATGATGTCCATCTGCTTGTCCCAGAACACCGGGCCGACATCAGCCTCGCCGCCGCTGTCGGACTGGCGCAGTTTTTTCGTAGCCTCGACAACCCGGTCGACGAAGGCATCGTGCAGGTTCTCCGGGACGTAGATGCGCTCGGTGCCGCAGCAGAAGTGTCCGGAGTTCATGCACGAGCCGAACAGCGCGCCCTCGACCGTGCGCTCCATGTCGGCGTCCTCGCAGACGATCATCGCGTCCTTGCCGCCGAGCTCGAGCGTGAACGGAATCAGCCGCTCGGCACACGCCGCGCCGACGCGCCGGCCGGTGGCAACGCTGCCGGTGAAGGAGACCTTGTCGACGCCTGCGTCGATCAATGCCGCGCCGGTCTGACCGTCGCCCTGAACGATCTGGTACAGGCCGTCGGGGAAACCGGCGGCCTCGGTGAAGCGCTTGAAGACCTCGGCCGAGAACGGCGTGACCTCCGAGGGCTTGTGAACCACGGCGTTGCCGGCCATCAGCGCCTGCACCGCGGGGTTGGCGGTCAGCGCGACCGGGCCGTTCCACGGCGTGATCAGACCGACGACGCCGAGCGGCTCGTAGACCACGGTCAGCCGCTTGAGAAATCCGAGCGGGCCGTGAATGCGGCGCTTCTCCGGCGCGAGAAACTTCTTCGCGCGCTTGGCGTAGTAGACGATCGAGTCACAGGCCGCGTAGACCTCCATCGCCAGCGCCTCGGGCCGCGGCTTGCCGGTCTCCTTCACGACCGCATCGACGACTTCCTCGCCGTTGGCGATGAACTGGTCGAGCAGCCGGTACATGTACTCGGCGCGCTGATCGAACGAGAGCTTCGCCCACGACTTCTGCGCCTCGCGCGCGCGCGCGACGGCGGCGCGGACGTCCTGTTCCGTCGCGCAATCGAACTCGCCGATCGGCTCGAGCGTCGCCGGGCTTTTGGCCCGGTAGCGTCGGTGGCCGTTGTCGGTCTGTACGGCTTCGATGATCGCCATGTACGTCTCTCCTTGCGTGTCCGGGGGTACCCGGCGCGGCGATTACTCGCCCGTGAATCGGGGCTTGCGTTTTTCCTTGAAGGCGCGCGGTCCCTCGCGGGCGTCCTTTGACGACAGCACCGCAGCCGAGACCTCGTCCTCTACGCGCAGCGCATCGACAAGCGGCATCCCGCTGGTGCGCACCACACCTTCCTTGATCTTGCGAACGGCAAGCGGGCCGTTCTCGGCGAGCCGCTGCGCGTAATCGCGCGCACGCGCCATCAGCCGCTCGTGCGGGACGACGTCGTTGACGAGCCCCATCGCCAGCGCTTCGGAGGCCGGGAACGGATCGCCGATGAGCAGAATCTCCATCGCTTTCGCATACGGGATCTGTCTTGGCAGCCGCGAGATCGAACCGCCGCCTGGCAACAGACCGACCTTGGCCTCGGGCGTGCCGAACACCGCATGCTCGGAGGCTACGCGCAAGTCACACGCGTTCATGATCTCTGTGCCACCACCGAGCGCGTTGCCGTTGACCGCAGCGATGACCGGTTTGTACAGCTCGAACCCGCGCAGGATCGCGTCGGTGAACTGGACCAGGTTGCCCATCAGCGCCTCGTCCCATTCGTCCTCAGGCTGCCGCGCTCCGGTGACCAGAGGCATCGTCAGCTTGAGGTCGCCACCGGCGCAGAAGTCTTCGTCGCCTGCCCCGGTCAGGATCGCCACACGCAGGTCGCTCGAGTCGCGGAACTCGTACCAGGCCTGCGCCAGACGCACGAGCATCTGCGGGCTGAGCGCGTTGCGTGCCGCGACCCGGTTGAGGGTCAGCGTCATCACACCGTCGTCGCGCTCGACGAGCAGATGCGGTTCGGCTTCAGCGTTTCTTTGCGTTCTCACGGCCGGGAGATAAAAACGGACGGGCGTTAGCTTGTACTTTGCCGTTTTCGGAGCGTCAAACACGTCCGGCATCGCTGACGCAGGGGAATCTTCACCGATGAGCGAGCGATACAGATTCGCCGAACACGAGGAAGCACTGCACGAACGGGCATCGCAGGCCGAGGGTTTGACCGACTTCGGCGAACCCGACTATCTCGAAGGGATGCGCGTGTTCCTGCGCGCGCTCGACAACGATGACAAGCTCCACGAAGGCGGCAGCCGCGCGGTGCGCAACCAGATCCTGCACGCGCTGCGCCAGCGGCTGCGCACCGAGCAGGCGTGGAAGGACAACCCGCAGGTCCTCGACATCGAGATCCGCCGGCCGATCTTCATCACCGGATGTGTGCGCACGGGCAGCACCGCCCTGCACTACCTGATGGGCCGCGACCCCGGCATCCAGAAGCTCGAATGGTGGCTGGCGGCGAGCCCGCAGCCGCGTCCGCCGCGTCCGACCTGGGAAGCGCATCCGGACTTCCAGGCCGCGCAGGCCGAGATGGACGCGATGTTCGAGGCCGACCCGTCGATCAAGACGATGCACTTCACGACGGCGGCAGGCCCGGAAGAGTGCCGCCATTTCCTGTACCAGTGCTTTACCGACGACGCGTTCGAGGTCAGCACCTCGGTGCCCGAGTACGAGGAGTGGTACCACTCGACGCGCCACGAACACACCTACCGGCGTCACAGGAAACTCGTCCAGCTCGTCGGCTCGACCGATCTCGAGCGCCGCTGGCTGCTCAAGTACCCCGTCCATCTTCGCCAGCTCGATGTCCTGCTCGCGGTCTACCCCGACGCGTGCATCGTCCACACCCACCGCGACCCGCGCGACGTGATCCCGTCGTACTGCAACATGACGGCGACCTACCGGGGGTTGATGGAGAACGACATCGACCGCGCCGACATCGCGCGTACACAGATGCGCGGCTGGTCGCAGGCCGCCAATCGCTCGGTCGAGATCCGCGCGCGCCATAACGAGGCGCAGTTCTTCGACCTGCACTTCGAGGACTACGTCGCGGACCCGGTCGGGTCGGTCAAACGCATCTACGAGCACTTCGACCAGCCGCTCAGCGATGAAGGCGAGCAGGCGCTCGTGCAGTGGAACCGCGACAACCCGCAGGGCAAGCACGGCAAGCACGAGTACTCGGCGCGCGGCACCGGGCTCGAGGAGCGCGAGATCATCGAGGCGTTCGGCCCGTACATGGAACACTTCGGGATGCTCGGCGGCTGAGACGATGGCCAAGCGTTCGACACCTCCGACACCTCCGTCACGTCCGACACCTTCGACGCCTCCGTCTTCTCCGTCGCTGAGTTCCGGCCGCAAGCCGCGCAGCGCGCACGAAGAACAGTTGCTCGAGACCGCGGCCCGGCTGCTGCCCGCCGGCACCCGCAACCCGACGATGAGCCGCGAGCATGCGATGATCGTCGCCGGCGCGCGCGGCGCACGCATCCGCGACGTCAGCGGCAACGAGTACATCGACTACCTGCTCGGCTCCGGACCGATGCTGCTCGGCCACGCGCACCCGGCCGTGGTCGCGGCGGTGCGCGAGCGACTCGAAGACGGCAGCTCGTATCTGCTCGTCAGCGAGCCAGCCGTGCGCCTGGCAGAAAAACTCGTTGAACGGGTCCCCTGCGCCGAGCGCGTGAGCCTGTGCAACTCCGGCTCCGAGGCCGTCGCGTACGCGCTGCGGCTGGCGCGCGCGCACCGCTGCCGCGACCGCATCCTCAAGTTCGAGGGCGGCTACCACGGCCAGTACGACCCGGTGCTGATGAGCAATCAGTGGACGTGGCAACCCGCCGAGCTGCCGCAGGCCGTCCCCAACTCGCTCGGCATTCCGGCCACTGTGCGCGACGAGGTGCTGGTCGCTCCATACAATGACGCCGAGGCAGCCGCCGAGCTGATCGACCGCCACCACGACGAGCTCGGTGCGGTGATCGTCGAGCCGATGCAGCGGACCTTCCCTCCGCGACCGGGCTTTCTCGAAGCGGTTCGTGAGGCGACCGCACGCCACGAAGTGCCGCTGATCTTTGATGAAGTCGTCACCGGCTTCCGGCTCGGACTCGGCGGAGGACAGGCTTTGTATGGAGTGACGCCGGACCTTTGCGCGCTCGGCAAGAGCATCTCGGCCGGCCATCCGATCGGCGTGGTCTGCGGCAGCGCGGCGATCATGGAGCACGCCGAGGCGGTACGACAGGTCACCGGCGGATACGTCTCGATCACCGGGACCTACAGCGGCAACCCGATCTCGTGTGCCGCCGCCCTCGCATCGATCGAAGTGCTCTCGCAGCCCGGCGTCTACGACCGGCTGTTCGCGCTCGGCTCACGCCTTCGCGAAGGCCTCGGGGAGCTGCTCGCCGGGGCTGGAATCCCTGCGCATCTGACCGGCGAGGCGCCGGCGTTCCAGGTCTGGTTCGGCGAGACCGAACCGTTCGATCACCGCTCGGCGATCGGCTGCGATGTGATGCGGTCGATGCAGTTCACCGCCGGACTGCTCGAACGCGGCGTCATGAAGGCGCACGAGAAGTTCTTCATCTCAACGGCCCACAGCGACGAGGACATCGAGTTCACGCTCGCCGCGGCTGCCGAGGTGATTGCCGGTCTGGCGGGCACCGCACGCACGACAAACACGCCGGGCGCGTAAGCCGGCTGCGTCGGCCGCGCGCGAACCGGAGCGGTCAGCGACGCAGCGGCAGCGCGGAGAAACCGCGCACGTTGCTGGTGTGGACGCGGCCGATGCCGCTTTCGTCGATCTCGTAATCGGGAAACGCGCGCACAAACTCCTCGATCGCGATGCGCGACTCGAGACGTGCGAGCGAAGCACCGAGGCAGATGTGCCAGCCGTGGCCGAAAGCGAGGTGACGATCGACCTTGCGCCGCACGTCAAAGACATCGGGATCGGCGAAGACGCGCTCGTCGCGTCCGGTCGATCCGGTCAGCAGCGCGACGCGCGCACCGGCGGGCATCGTCACGCCGTGCAGCGAAACATCGCGCGTCAGGACGCGTCCCTGATAGTGCGAGGGCGGGTCGAAGCGCAGCATCTCTTCGATCGCATTGGCGACCAGCGCCGGCTCGTCAATGAGAATCCGGCGCTGCTCCGGGCAGCGCCACAGCCAATACACCGTCGAGGCCAGCAGCTTTGTCACCGTCTCGTTGCCCGCCGCTGCGAGCAGCAGCGTGAACGTCGCGATCGCGTTGTCATCAAGACGCTGACCGCTGCCGCTCTCATCGCGCAGCTCAGCCTCACACAGCGCCGAGATCAGATCGTCGCGCGGCGCGCCCCGGCGCTCGGCAACCAGCGCGCTGATGTATTCCCACATCCGGACCTGCGCGTGCAGCGCGCTGTCCGGCGGCTCGGGGCGGCCGGACTCGCGATGCAGCATCGCATTCGACCAGCCGCGAACCGAATCACGGTCACCGGCCGGGATCCCGAGCAGCGCGCTGATCACGTCCATCGGCAGCCGGGCTGTGAACTCCTCGACGACATCGCCGCCGCCGCGCTCAATCAGCGGCGCCAGATGTCCGATCGTGATGCGGCGAACTTCGGGTTCGAGCGCGGCAACCCGGCGCGGCGTGAACGCCTTGCTCACCAGGTTGCGCAGCCGGGTCTGTGCCGGCGGGTCCATGAAGATGATCAGATCACCGGAGATCTCGTTGTCCATCAGCTCGAGCACGGTCCCCCGCGCCGAGCTGTAGGTCGCCGAATCCATCGACGCGCGCTCGACATCCGCAAAGCGCGACAGTGCCCAGAAATCGAGCCGCTTGTTGTGGTAGACCGGCGCCTCGTCGCGAAGACGCCGGTAGACCGGATACGGATCGGCGTCGATCGCGTAGGAGTAAGGGTCGTACTCAATCAACACCGGACCTGTTTATCCTGTTCGGCCTGTTTACGCCGCGGTCTTACTTCAGGGTATGGGCGAAGGCTTCCTGTCCGGCGGTCCGCTCACGCGGCCCGATGTGGGGGGGGGGGGGGGGGGGGGGGGGG
>CAXQPB010000153.1:0-50654 GCA_964225545.1 Candidatus Nitrosopumilus sp.
CTCGCCAGCGATACTGCGAGCGCGGCGGCTGACAGGACAGTAACGATCAGACGCCGTTGCCGGCGTTGCCGACGATCACCTTGCGCGGCTTCGCGCCGTCCGAAGGGCCCACGACGCCCTCGCGTTCCATGTGCTCCATCATCCGGGCGGCGCGGTTGTAACCGACGCCGAGCTTGCGCTGCAGCCACGATGTCGAACCCTGCCCATTCTCGAGCACGAGGTCAACGGCCTTGTCGTAGAGCTCATCGAAGTATTCCTCATCGTCGTCGCCCGCAGCCTCAGCGCTCTTGTCCTCGAGCAGATCCATCCAGTACTCCGGGTCGCCCTGCTTCTTGAGGAAATCGACGATGTGGCGAATCTCCTTGTCGCTGATGAACGCTCCGTGCAGGCGCTGGAGGAACGAGGTCCCTGGAGCCATGTAGAGCATGTCGCCGTTGCCGAGCAGGCGGTCGGCGCCGACCGTATCGAGAATCGTCCGTGAGTCCGGCCGCGAGGTGACCTTGAACGAGATTCTCGACGGGAAGTTGGCCTTGATCAGGCCGGTGATGACGTCAACCGACGGGCGCTGCGTAGCGAGAATGAGGTGGATTCCCGCCGCGCGGGCTTTCTGCGCGAGGCGGGTAATCGAGGTCTCGACATCGCGCCCCACCGTCATCATCAGGTCGGCAAGCTCATCGACGACCACGACGATGCGAGGCAGGTGTTCGTGGCGCAGGCCTTCCTCTTCCTCCTCGGCTTCCTCGTACTCGTCCTCTTCGTCCTCGGCTACATCGGCCTCGTCTTCTTCGTCTTCTTCGTACTCGTCCTCGCCTTCCTCGCCTTCCTCGTCCTCGCCTTCCTCGTCCTCGTCCTCGTACTCTTCGTCTTCCTCGTACTCGGCGGACTCGGCTTCGTACTCTTCTTCTTCGTACTCCTCGCCCTCGAGCTCCGCCTCCTCGTACTCTTCTTCCTCGGCGAAGTCCTCGGCGATGCGCGTGTTGTAATCGTCAATGCTCCGGACCTGAAGGTCCTTCATCAGCTCGAAGCGCCGGTCCATCTCGCGGATGACATTGGCCAGCGCCGCGGACGCCTTCTTGACGTCGGTAACGACCGGAACGAGCAGATGCGGGATGCCCTCGTAGAGGGACATCTCGAGCATCTTCGGGTCGATCATGATGAAACGAACGTCGCGCGGGGTGGCCTTGTAGAGCAGGCTGATAATCAGCGCGTTGAGGCTGACCGATTTACCCGTACCCGTCGCCCCTGCCATCAGCAGGTGAGGCATCTTCCCGAGGTCGGCGTAGGCGGGCAGCCCCGTCGTGTCGCGACCGATCGCGAGCGTCAGCGGCGACGGGCGCGAGCCGAACTCTTCGCCTTCAATCAGATCGCGGATGCCGACGGTCGAGCGCTGACGGTTCGAGACCTCGATACCGACAACATTCTTTCCGGGGATCGGCGCGACGATACGTACCCCGTGCGCGCGCATCGCCATGGTCAGATCGTCAGAGAGGTTGACGACACGGCTGACCTTGATCCCTGCATCCGGCTCGAACTCGAACGTAGTGATGACCGGACCCGGGCGTACGGCCGTGACGCGACCGGAAACACCGAATGTCGCGAGCTTCTGCTCGAGAATCTTCGACTGCGCGACCAGGGCCTTGTCATCGGTGCGATCGCCCGAGTCGTCGCTCTTGCCGAGAAGCTTCGTAGGCGGAAGACGGTAGTCGGTGTCGTCGAGCTCGAAGTGGAACTCTTCGGACTCCTCCTCTTCAGGCTCCGGTTTACGGGGCTTCGGCCGCGAGATCTCGATGATCGGCTCGGCGTGCCTGGACTCGACCTCGACTTCGGCGTCTTCCGTGCTCAGCTCGGCATCTCCGAAGACCACCGAGGGCTCGTCACCGAGGCCGAGGTCGAAGTCGGCATCTTCCGCGTCGGCCGCGCCGCGCCTGCGCGACTTACGGGGCGAGGCCTCATCCGCTGATTCCTCGTCCTCATCCTCGGCGTTCACGAACCGAGGCCGGTGATCGGAGATGAACCCACCGAACCCGCGGAGGCCGGCCGTTACCGCCTCGACCGCGGACTCGACGCCGCTGCGCAGCAGGTTGATCAGACCCACGACCAAATCGGACAGCGGGGTACCGGTGATCATGAGCCACGTGAGCAGTCCCAGTGCACCGAGAACTACAGTGGAACCCACCAGACCCATGGCGTCGCGCATGACGGTGGCGATGAAACCGCCCACCCATCCGCCTGCCAGCGCGGGTTTCACGTCGGGTCGGTAAAGACCGAGCAGGACCGCGGATTCGAGCAGCATCGCGAGCGCGCCCACGATCTGTACCGGCGAACCCGTGCTCAGCCGCCGCGAGAACAGCGCGATCGCACCGGCCGCAAGCATCAGCGGGAACAGATACGACGCATAGCCGAAGCTCTGGACCAGCAGATTCGCGAGCCAGTAGCCGAGCGGCCCGACATGATTGATTGCAGGAGAATCGGGGACGTATGAGGCGAAGCTCAGCGCGAGAACCGCGCCGACCGCCAGACAAAGAACACCCTCGACCTCATAAAGAATACGAGACGGCTCCTGCTGCCTCGCTTCGCGCTTCCCAGCCACCCGACACCCCAGCTCACAAGTATTCAGCGGACCCGCCCCTGCGGGCCGTCGCCGGCTCGGGCTAGAACACGCCGGTCAAAAGCGCGAAAGCCCCGAGAATGACACAGTATATCGCAAAAGGGGCAAGGCGTCCTAGCTTGACGGCCCGCATCATGACCTCAATCGCCAGCCAGCCGGTGAGTGCGGCGGCGATAACTCCCGCCAGAACGGCCCCGGCGTCCTCTGAAACCAGGGCAGAGACCTCGCCGGCGCTGGTGATCATTGCCCCGAGAATCGCCGGAATAGACAGCAGAAACGAGAACCGCGCTGCCGTTGACGCATCGAGTCCACGCAGCAGTCCACCGGTGATCGTGGAGCCGGACCGCGAGACCCCCGGGATAATGGCTACAGCCTGGAAAGAACCGATGATGATCGCGTCCACCACGCCGAGTTCACCGGCCCCGCGCTGTCCGTCGAGATTCCGCGACGCGATCATGAGGAACATCGCCGTGAGAAGCAGCGCGGCTCCGACCGCCTCGATCGATCCGAACATGTAGTGCAGCGTGTCTTTGGCCGACAGTCCGACGACCGCAACCGGGACCGTAGCGATGCCGAGGAGCCAGACCCAGCGGCCGAGGTAAGCCGCGTCGGGGTTGCTCGAGGCGTCCGCCGACTCGCGGCCGAGGACGATCCTGAGCATCTGGAAGAGGTCGGCCCGGAAGTAGCCCACCACGGCGAGCAGTGTCCCGAAATGCAGACAGACATCGAAGGCGAGGCCCCGATGGATCCCTGAGGGGAAAAGCTGCTGGGCGAGTACAAGATGCCCTGAGCTCGAGATCGGAAGGAACTCGGTCAGGCCCTGGACGATGCCGAGCGCGATTGCTTTGAGAAGCCCCACCTCGGCCAGACCCCAACCACCAAGGTCATGATACTACAGTTCCATTATGTAGGGGACAACAACCGGGCGCCGACCGAGCGTACGGCGAAAGTATCTTCGGGCCGCCGCGCGGACTTCCTCGCGTAATTCGGCGACGTCCGCGATGGCTGCGGCGCTCATCCCGCCCACACGGTCGAGAATCGACTGACGGGCACCATCGAAGACGGCGGCCTCCTCCTCCGGAGACACGAGCCCTCGACAGATGAAATCCGGGCCGGTGACAATCTCGCCCGTCTGATGGCTGACAGCGAGGATGATCATCACCACGCCGTCGACCGAGATGTGGCGCCGGTCGCGGATCACGGTATCGTCCACGTCTCCGACACCGCTGCCGTCGATGAACACGCGACCGACCGCCACCGGGTCGACCCGGTAGGCGGCTTCGGACTCGACTTCGAGGACCTGGCCGTCGACCAGACAGAACGTGTTCTCCGGCTTCACACCGGTCTCGATCGCGAGCCGCGCGTGGTGAACCAGATTTCGGTACTCGCCGTGCAGCGGAACGAAGTTGCGCGGCCGCACCAGATCGAGCATCTGCCTGAGCTCCTCGCGACAGGCGTGGCCGCTCACGTGCACATCCGCGACGCGGGAGTAGTAGACCTCAGCTCCGCAGCGGAAGAGCTGATCGATCACCTCGCCGATTGCCCGATCGTTGCCGGGGATGACTCGTGAGGAAAAAATCACCGCGTCTCCCGGTCCGGCCTCGAGGTCGCGCATCTCGAGCATCGCCATTCTCGAGAGCGCGGATCCGGGCTCACCCTGCGAGCCCGTCAGAAGAAAGCAGACCTGCGATCGCGGCATGTTCTCGGCGACACGGGGATCGACGAGCAATCTGCCGGGAATTCGCAGGTGGCCCGTGCGTGTCGCCAACGAAGCATTCGACTCCATGCTCCGCCCCATGATCGCGATCGATCGCCCGAGCTCTTCACAGACATCGACGACGGCCTGTATCCGGTGAATGTGCGACGCGAAGGTCGTCACGAAGACGCGTCCTTCGGTTCGTTCGAAGATCGCACGCAGATAGCCATGCACCCTCGACTCGGATTTGCAGCGGCCGTCAACCTCGACATTGGTCGAGTCGGACAGCAGAAGATCGACGCCCTCCTCGCCGAGGGCGGCAAAGCGGTCGAGGTCCGTGGTCAAGCCGTCGATCGGTTCGTTGTCGATCTTGAAGTCGCCGGTGTGGACGACCAGGTCCTTGCCGGCGCGGATCGCCAGACCGCAGGCATCTACGATGCTGTGGGTAACGCGGATTCCCTCGATGTCGAGGTCGCCGAGCCGCCAGCGTTCACCCGGCTCGAATTTCTCGATCGGACGCCGAGCGGCCGGATACTCTTCGAGCTTGCGCTCGAGCAGCGCACCGGTGAAGCCGGTCGCGAAGACCGGGACATCGTGATCCGGGAGGATGTAGGGAAGCGCCCCGACATGGTCCTCATGGCCGTGAGTGAGGATGAATCCTTTCAGGCGCGGCCCCAGTTCACGCAGGTAGGTGGTGTCGGGAATCACCCGGTCGATCCCCATCATATGATCCTCGGGGAACATGACCCCGCAATCGATAACGACCGCATCGTCGCCGCGCTCGACGACGAGGCAGTTCATTCCGAACTCGCCGAGTCCACCGAGAGGAACAATCCGAAGGGGTGCATCACTCACGCATGGAACTCCCGGGTGCCGGCTCTGTCGGCGCGGGCCTGCGCTCGACGAGCGCGAGCAGCGCGTCGATCTCATCGCGCACGCGCGCAGTCAACGATTCGCGATCATCGGCTGTCATGCCGCTGATGTCGATAGGTTCTCCGACGCGCAGACGGATGGCACCCGGTCGTGGCGTCATCGATCCCCGCGGTAACAGACACTCGGACCCTGAAATCGCCAGCGGCACCACCGGCAGACCCGCATCGATCGCGAAGGCTGCCCCGCCCTTCTTGAACCGCAATAACTCGAGTCCGTCGGAACGGTGGCCTTCCGGAAAGAAGACAACCGAGGCGCCTCGACGCCCCAGATTCCTGCGCAGCTCGTCGATCGCCTGCGCGTGATTGCCTCGATCGATGAGGATCTGGCCCGTGACCTGCAGCGCGAGCCCGAACACCGGCACGCGCCGAAGCTCGCGCTTCGCGACCCATCGCGTCTCGCGCTTGCCGAAAGCCTGGATCACCGCGAGCACATCGAAGTTGCTCCGGTGATTCGCCAGAACGACGCAATCGCCGCCGGCAGGCAGTCTGTCCAGGCCCTCGCACTCGACCTCGATGCGAAAAATCCCCAGCCCGAAGCGGACCCATCCACGCGCCCAGCGATACCACAGGTCGGACTCCGGGCGCGCCAATGCAGCCCCTGTGATCGCGAGGAGATGCACTCCGGACCACGTGTAGAAAATCGCGGTCCGGCACAACGACCCGACCACGCCCAGTGGCCCGAGCGGCTGCACAGCGATGGAGACAGCACCAGTCATGTACGGATCATGTATTGACAAGCTCGGTAGCCAAATCTAGCCTCCGCAGCCTACCGCGAATGATCGTGTTTTCCGCGAGCCGACCTGTCGGCAAACCCCGAGCGATCCCGCGCTACAGACGGAGGATCTGATGGCATCTGTAAACAAGGCCATTGTTCTTGGCAACTTGGGTCGTGACCCCGAGCTGCGTCACACCGGCAGCGGCAAGGCCGTGGCGACCCTGCGAATCGCGACCAACGAGCAGTGGAACGATCAATCCGGCGAGCGCCAGGAGCGCACGGAGTGGCACAGCGTCGTCGTTTGGGGCCGCCAGGCGGAGACCTGCAACCAGTACCTCAAGAAGGGGCGCACGGTCTACATCGAAGGCCGCCTGCAGACCCGCAAGTGGCAGGACAAGGAAGGGCAGGACCGCTACACCACCGAGATCGTCGCTGACCGCGTCCAGTTTATCGGCGGCGGCGCCGGCGGTGCAGGTGGACAGGACGGCGGCTCCTACGGTGGCGAGGACATCGGCCCGCCGCCTGCCGGGGACGACGACATCCCGTTCTGAACGTTTTCGAGCCGGCGGCCGTAGCGACTCATTCGCCTGAACACGGCCAGCCGGCATCCGCGAACGAAAAGTACGAGTCCGCCCCGATCACGATGTGATCGAGGACGGGAATCCCGAGGAGGACTCCGGCCTCACGAAGGCGAGAGGTGATGCGACGATCCTCATGGCTCGGAGTCGGGTCCCCACTGGGGTGATTGTGAGCGAACAGCACCGCAGCGGCCGCTTCTCGGATCGCAGGCCGGAACGCCTCACGCGGATGCACCAGCGAGGCCGCCAGCGAACCGGCTGATATTCGCAGCGCCGTAATCAGCCGGTTCCTGGTGTCGAGCAGGAGCGCCCAGAAGATCTCGCGACGCTCGTCCCGCATCAAAGGCCCGAGGTGCTCGTAGACCGCGATCGAGCTGGTCACGGGGATGCCGCGCTCGAGCCGCTCACTCGCGACGCGCCGGGCAAGCTCCCCGGCCGCAAGCATGCGCGCGGCACGCGCGTCGCCGACGCCTTTCATCTGGAAAAGCTCGGCATGGCCCGCGCAGACCACGCCCCGCAGATCGCCGAAACGCGCAATCAGCGTCTGGGCGATTGCTCGCGCATCCCCCGTAGAGGCGTGTCCGCTGCCGAGGATCAGAGCCAGCACCTCTGAGTCGCTGAGGGCCGCGCCTCCCTCGCGGATCAGACGCTCACGCGGAAGTTCGTGAGTACCGCAGACGGACGCGGAGATCGGCGTTCGGACGGTCAACATGACCGGACCATGAACGTGTCCGCATCAGCGGATCAATGTCTTCGATGACAATGCCGCCGCGATCCGGGTCTTCAGTCGTCCCGACGAAGCCAGTGCCCGCTGCGGCCTCCGCTCTTCTCGAGGAGCGCGACCTGCGTGATCTGCATCGACCGGTCTACGGCCTTGCACATATCGTAGACGGTGAGCGCCGCGATGCTCGCGGCGGTGAGGGCTTCCATCTCGACACCGGTTCGGGCGGTGACCTGAACAGCCGCGTCGATACGCAGCTGCCGGTCTCCATCGGCGGAGATTTCGATCTCCACGGAATCGATCGGCAGCGGGTGACACATCGGGATCAACTCCGCAGTGCGCTTGGCAGCCATGATTCCCGCCGTGCGCGCCACCGAAAGGACGTCGCCCTTGGGCATGTCCCCCTCGAGGATTCGAGAGAGCGTGGCGGACTCCATCTGCAGAACGCCTCGCGCCACGGCCCTGCGCACGGTGACGTCCTTCTCGGAGACATCCACCATGCGGGCCCGACCTTTTTCATCAAGATGTGTCAGCTTGCTCATAACGTTGAGGATCTTACCCGACGATCGGCCACCGGCCTGCTTGCATGCCGCTGACGTTGTTCATATAGCCATCGCTCGCTTGCGTCCACGCGACGCGACAGAGGTCAACGGTCGATGAGCACAGAGCACAGTAACATCATTATTCTCGGTTCCGGTCCCGCGGGCCTGACGGCCGCTCTTTACAACGCTCGCGCGAATCTCGATCCCCTCGTGATCGAGGGCATGCAACCGGGCGGTCAGCTGACCATTACCACGGACGTCGAGAACTATCCGGGCTTCCCCGAGGGGATCATGGGACCGGAGATGATGGAGAACTTCCGCAAGCAGGCGGAGCGCTTCGGAACCCGCTATGCAACCGGAGACATTGTCTCGGTCGACCTCACGTCGAGGCCGTTCAGCCTGAAAACAGACAGCCAGGAGTACACCTGCAACGCGCTGATCATCTCTACCGGCGCGTCGGCGCGGCTGCTCGGGCTCGAGTCGGAGAGTCGGCTGATGGGGTACGGGGTCTCGGCGTGTGCGACCTGCGACGGTTTCTTCTTCAAGGACAAGAAGATCCTCGTCGTCGGCGGCGGTGACTCCGCGATGGAGGAGGCCACCTACCTGACCAAGTTCGCGAGCTCGGTCACCATCGTACATCGACGCGAGGAGTTCCGTGCTTCGCAGATCATGCTCGAGCGCGCCCGCAAGAACGAGAAGATCGCCTTTCGTACCAATACCGTCATCGAAGAGATTCTCGGTGACGTCGACTCCGGCGGCGTCACTGGCGTCCGCTTCCGCGGCACCACCACCGACGAAGTCAGCGAGGAGAGCTGCGACGGCGTCTTCATGGCGATCGGCCATGTCCCTAACACGCGGCTGTTCGAGGGTAAGCTGGAGCTCGACGGCAGCGGCTACATCGTCACTCGTCCTGACTGCACGTATACGAGCGTGGAAGGCGTTTTCGCCTGTGGCGATGTTCAGGATTCGGTCTACCGACAGGCGGTGACAGCCGCCGGGAGCGGCTGCGCCGCCGCCATCGACGCCGAACGGTGGCTGGCCGAAAACGAAGACTGACTTCGCCGCAACCAGCCAGACCCGCGCTCGGCCGCGTGCGGCGCGCCAAGCAGGCAGGCGTTCGACTGATGGCGCGGCTCGCGCCCTCGATCTACCTTCTCTACATGCGCCTGGTCCACCTGACCGGGCGAATCGATATCGAGTCCGCCGCAGGTGTGATTCGTACCAGCCGGGAACATGGAACCGTGGCGCTCGCCCTGCTCCACCAGGACCTTTTCTGCTGCCCCTATCTGTTCCGCGGGCTCGGTGTCACGACGGTCGCCAGCGCCGGCGACGCCGGCGATATCATCGCGGCGATCCTCGAGCGTTGTGGTTTCGACGTGCTGAGGGGGGGGACCAGCTCGCGACTCAGCCGCAGACTCGCCGTCTTCGACGAGCTCGTCGAGCAGACCACGAAGCCGGAGAAAAGAATCGTCGCGGTCACGCCGGACGGCTCGCGTGGGCCAGCGGGCGCCGTACAACCGGGCATCGCCCTGCTCGCCAGCCGAACGGGCGCACGCGTTTACGCAGCGAAGATCCATGCGTCTCGGGCGCTGTACATGCCGACCTGGGATCGCCAGATGGTTCCCCTGCCCTTTGCCCGTATCCGTTTCACGGTCGAGGGGCCGGTCGATGCTCCGGCGAATCCGGATCGCTCCGAACTCGAGTCGTTTCGAGTCGGTATCGAGCGAAGCCTGCACGAACTGCACAACCGGGCGTTCGCCGACTGCGGGCGACCGCCGATCCCGGATTTGCGCGGCTTGAGAGATCGCGACCCGTCACCCGCCCGGGTTCAGTGAGCAGCGGCAGTCGTGCGTAGGAGAGGGGAAACGCGGCTCAGCCGTCCAGTGTCGGGCGGACCGCGACGCCGTGCTTTTCGAGGAATTGCTTGCACTCGGAGATCTTGTACTCGCCGTAGTGAAAGATCGACGCCGCCAGCACGGCATCCGCACCGGCCGCGGTCAGCCCCTCGAGCAGGTGCTCGGGAGCACCCACGCCGCCGGAAGCGATAACCGGAACCTGAACAGCGTCGACAATGGCGCGGGTGAGACGGATGTCGTACCCGGCCTTCGTGCCGTCACGGTCCATGCTCGTCAGCAGGATCTCGCCTGCTCCGAGCTCCTGCATTCGTTGACACCACTTGACGGCGTCGATTCGCGTCGGGCGTCGGCCACCGTGCGTGTAGATCTCCCAGCCGTCATGACTGTCGGGGTCGACGAGCAGATCGGGGTAGCTTTGGGCCCACTGCGGGAGATCAACCTGCTCGTCGTCACCGCGCGGGGTCGCTGTATCGACGTAGTGACGGGCGCGCGCGTCAACAGCCACGACCGTACACTGACTGCCGAACGCTTCGGCGGAGGCAGCGACGAAATCGGGGTCGCGCACGGCCGCCGTGTTGATCGAGACCTTGTCCGCCCCGGCTTTCAGGAGCGCGCGAACGTCTTCGACTTTGCGAACCCCGCCGCCGACGGTCAGCGGCATGAAACACTGCTCAGCGGTCTGCGCCACCACGTCGAGAATGATCCCGCGCTTTTCATGGCTCGCAGTGATGTCGAGAAACGTCAGCTCGTCGGCCCCCTCGATGTCGTAGCGCCGGGCGCACTCGACCGGATCCCCGGCATCGCGCAGCCCGACGAAGTTGACGCCCTTGACGACACGCCCGTCCTTCACGTCCAGGCAGGGGATGATTCGCTTGGTCAGCATCCGTCCCCCCCGTCACCGCGCGTGGCGGCCGCGGCAAGAAGCTGCCCGAGAGTCACCGTTCCGTCGTAGAGCGCGCGCCCCACGACCACTCCAGTGATGTCGCGACCGCCGCTGCGGCGTTGCGCAGCAGACGCTTCAAGAAGTCGCGTGACGTCCTCCGCGGAGTGAACACCGCCGGAGGCGAAGACCGGGCAGCGGACGGACGTCGCGAGCTTTGCGGTCGCTTCCGCGTTCACTCCCCTGCCGGTCCCGTCGCGGTCGATGTCCGTGTAAATGATCCCGCCGGCCCCGATCTCTTCCACCTCGCGAGCGAGATCCGTCGCCTCGCGGTCGGTTCCTTCGGTCCACCCCGAGACGGCAACCTTGCCCTTGCGTGCGTCGATACCGACCCAGATCCTGCTACCGAAGCGCTCGACGCATTTGACGACCGTCTGAGGATCGGTGACGGCGACGGTACCGAGAATCACACGATCGATACCGAGGTCCAGCCAGCGGGCCGCAGCGTCGATATCGCGGATCCCCCCGCCGAGCTCGGTCACAGGCTTCGCGGACTCGGTGGTACCGTCCGTTGCGGCTGTTGCAGCCCCTGCGATCGCGTCGAACCGCCGCAGAATCTCCTGAACGGCGGCCGCGTTGTCGCTGCGACCCGACTTCGCTCCGTCGAGGTCGACCAGATGCAGGACCTCGGCGCCCGACGCCGCCCACTTTTCAGCCATGGCCGCCGGGTCGTCGCCAAAAACGGTTTCCCGGTCGTAATCCCCCTGGACCAGGCGCACGCACTTCCCGCCCCGGATATCGATCGCCGGCGCGATGATCATCGTCCGTGGCTCCCGTCGAGCGCCGCGAAGTTCTCCAGGATACGCAGCCCTACGGCCTGACTTTTCTCCGGGTGGAACTGGGTCGCGAAGACGTTGTCCCGCCAGACACTCGAGGCGAACTCCACACCGTACTCGGTCGTCGTGGCCGCGAGCCCGTCGATGTCGCAATCGACGGCGTACGAGTGAACGAAGTAGACGAAGGCATCGTCGATCACGCCGCGCAGGTGGGGCGGGCGATTGCGCAAGCGGATTCTGTTCCAGCCCATGTGCGGAATGGTCAGAGCCGGATCTTCAGAACGGATTCGTCGAACGCGGCCTGGCAGGATTCCCAGTCCGGCCACGGGGCCGAACTCCTCGCTCTCCTCGAAAAGAATCTGCATGCCGACGCAGATCCCGAGAAAAGGCCGGCCCGAACCCGCGAAATCAATGACCAGGTTGGACAGCCCTGCGGCTGAAAGGTTTTCCATGCAGCGACCAAACGCGCCTACACCGGGCAGAACGAGCGAGTCCGCTGCCGCCAGACGAGCGGCGTCCGAGCTGACCTCGACGGTGGCACCGACATGCTCGAGCGCCTTGGCCACGCTGCGCAGGTTCCCCATTCCGTAGTCGACAATTCCGATCATTGATCTCAGTCGCGCAGGCTGCCCTTTGTCGACGGCACTCCGCTGACCCTCGGGTCGATCGTCACCGCCTGCTTCAGCGCCCGCGCGAGCGCCTTGAACATCGCCTCGATGATGTGGTGCGGATTGCGACCGTAGCGCTGGTTGATGTGGAGGTTCATCAGCCCGGCGTTCATGAACGCCAGCATGAAATCATTCACGAGCTCCGTGGCGAACGTACCGACCT
Source organism: Candidatus Nitrosopumilus sp. (assembly GCA_964225545.1). Taxonomy (GTDB): domain Bacteria; phylum Desulfobacterota; class Binatia; order UBA1149; family SPBQ01; genus SPBQ01. The sequence continues at coordinate 12,196 of CAXQPB010000153.1, forward strand.
TGTGGTGGCGTATCTTGACGTTGTAGACCATGAAAGGTCGTCCGCTCAGGTCGACCGTCACGGCGACGAGTGCCTCGTCGAGAGGAATCTCCGCGTGGCCGAATCGGCTGATTCCTTTCTTGTCGCCGAGCGCCTCGTCGATCGCCTGGCCGAGCGCGATTCCGACGTCCTCCACGGTGTGATGGTCGTCGACATGCGTGTCGCCGCGTGCGTGCACATCGAGATCGATCAGGCTGTGCCGCGAAAGCGCATCGAGCATGTGATCGAGGAACGGCACACCGGTATCCACGCTGGCCTTGCCACTCCCGTCGAGATCAATCGCGAGCTCGATCTTCGTCTCGCCGGTCTCGCGGCGTACTTCGGCTGTTCGGTCGCGCTTCTTTTTTCTCGCCGTTGCCATCTAGTCTGACTTCCCTTTCTTCTCTCGCGTTGCGCCGCTCTTCGTGGCCGGACTCGCTGCCGTACCCCGCCTGCCGAGCCTGCGCGTGACGGCCAGCGCGTGCCCGTCGAGTCCCTCTGCGAGGGCCAGCGCCTCGACCACCGGAGCGATCTTCTCGAAGCCTTTGCGCGATGCTTCGACAATGCTGGTGCGTTTGACGAAATCGTACACGCCGAGTGGCGATGAGAATCGCGCGGCTCCACCGGTCGGCAGCACATGGTTGGGACCGGCGGCGTAATCCCCCAACGACTCGGTCGTGTACTGGCCGAGAAAGACCGCACCCGCGTTGCGAATGGAAGGCAGCAGCGCGCGCGGCTTTTCAACGAAGAGCTCCAGATGCTCCGGCGCGATTCCGTTCGCGATATCCGCCGCGCGCTCCACCGTCTGCGCGACCAGAATCGTTCCATACTTGCGGATCGACTTTCCCGCGATCGACTTTCGCGGCAGCTCGCCGAGTTGCTGTTCGACCTCGACCGCGATCGCGGCACCGAGTTTCACGTCGGTCGCGATGCAGACGGCTGCAGCCATCGGATCGTGCTCCGCCTGCGCGAGCATATCGGCCGCGACCCACGCAGGGTCCGCCGTCGTATCCGCAATGATCAGCACTTCGCTCGGTCCTGCGATCATGTCGATGTCGACCTGTCCGAACACCAGCCGCTTCGCGGTCGCTACCCAGATGTTTCCGGGGCCGACGATCTTGTCGACGCGCGGCACGGTCTCGGTCCCGTATGCGAGCGCCGCCACGGCCTGCGCGCCGCCGGCGCGAACGACACGATGCGCCCCGGCGATTTGTGCAGCCAGCAGGACCTCGGGGCGGATGCCCTGAGGCGAGGGCGGCGTGACCACCGTAATGTCCGGGACGCCCGCGACCCGAGCCGGGACGATGTTCATCAGAACCGACGAGGGATAGGCTGCCGTCCCCCCGGGCACGTAAACGCCGGCTCGCTCGACCGCGCTCACGCGCATGCCGAGTCGTATTCCTTCCGAGCGAACCTCGAAGCCCTTTTCGACCTGGTTCTTGTGAAATTTTTCGATCCGCCCGTGCGCTTCGCGCAGGGCCCGGGAGATCTCCGCAGGGACCTGACGGGCGGCGTCCGCCAGCTCGGCCTCCGAAACAACGAGTTCGCCCGCGCTCAGGCTGACGCCGTCGAAGCGCTTCGTGTAGCGAAGCAGCGCGCTGTCGCCGCCCTTGCGTACCGCTCGCAGGATCGCCTCCACGTCACCGGCAACGCGTTCACTTCCCTCGCTGCGCGAGAGCAGCTTGTCGATCTGCCGCGCGGCCTCCGGGGTGCCGTCTCTCAAGACTTCGATCAAGTACGCAATCTCCTTAAACCGGGCTCTCCATGGGCACGCGCTCGATATCAGCCCCGAGCGCGCACATTTTCTCCTCGATGCGTTCGTAGCCGCGGTCGAGATGATAGACGCGGAGTACCTCTGTCTGCTGCTCGGCTGCAGCGCCGGCGAGTATAAGACAGACGCTGGCTCGAAGGTCGGTCGCCATGACCGGCGCACCGCTCAATGCGATCTGCCCGACAACGGTCGCATCACGTCCGGAGAGCCGGATCTCCGCCCCCATGCGCGAGAGCTCCGGAACATGCATGAAGCGATTCTCGAAAATCGTCTCGCGAACGCTGCTCGTCCCGTCGGCGAAGCACATCAGAGCCATGAACTGCGCCTGCAGATCCGTGGGGAATCCGGGGTGCGGCGCTGTCGTGATATCGACAGCGCGCGGTCGCGCATCGGCCCGAACGCGAACTCCCTCGCGCTCGCATGAAACCGTCGCACCGCTCGCCTCGAGTTTCTCCAGCAGAACAGAGAGATCCTCGGCTCGAGCCCGACGCACAAGGACATCTCCTCGCGTCATCGCCGCGCCGACCAGGAAGGTACCGGCTTCGATCCGGTCGACAATAACCTCGTGGTTGAGTCCGCCGAGCGACTCGACGCCTTCGATCTCGATGACGGACTCGCCCGCACCCTCGATCTGCGCGCCCATGCGCGAAAGAGCGCGGGCGAGATCGACGATCTCGGGTTCGCGCGCCGCGTTCTCGATTCGCGTGGTGCCGCGGGCCAGCGTTGCGGCCATGATGACGTTCTCGGTCGCCCCCACCGACGGCACCTCGAGGATCACGTGTCCTCCGCGCAGCTTGTCGGCTCGCGACTCGACATAACCGGCCTTGTGCTCGATCCGCGCACCGAGACCGGCAAGCGCCGAGAGGTGAACATCGACGGGACGCGAGCCGATCGCACACCCGCCCGGCTGCGAAACGCGCGCGAGTCCGAAACGGGCGGTCAGCGGACCGAGCGCGAGAAACGAAGCTCGCATCGTGCGCACCAGATCGTACGGTGCATCAAAACGGTTGACGCCCGAGCAGTCGATCGCCAACTCACCGGGGCTTCCACGCTCAATCTTTGCACCGAGAGTCTCGAGCAGACGGATGGTCGTGCGAATATCCGCCACATCGGGGACGCCTCGGAGGAACGACGGCTGATCCGTCAGCAGCGACGCGAACAGCAGCGGCAAGGCCGAGTTCTTCGCGCCGCTCGCCTCGACTTCTCCCTCGAGCCTGTTTCCGCCTCGAATCACGATCTTGTCCACGTCGAGTCCTCCTGAATCACGAGACCGCCGAGTCGGGTACCGTCGCACCCACAACGCGGTCCCGGCTCGCCAGATCACGTGTCGTCCGGATCGAAGTCCAGCCTGATCCCTCGAGCCGCTGCCGCACGGCGTCGGCCTGCGTGCCGACCTCGAGCAGAAGCCGCCCTGCCGGTGCAATCCAGTCTGCCGCGCCGTCGATAATTCGAGCGGTCACATCCATGCCGTCATTGCCTGAAACCAGCGCGAGCTCCGGCTCCCATTCGCGTACCTCGGGCTCGGTGTCTCCGAGTTCGGTGCTCTTGATATAGGGCGGATTCGACACGATGAGGTCGAAACGCTGCCCGGCAGGCAGCGCAGCGAACAGGTCGCCCTCCGCGAACGATACGCGATCGTCGACACCGTGCAGCCGCGCGTTTTCGGGCGCGATCTCGAGCGCCGCCGCCGAACAATCGGTGGCCACGACTCGGACATCGGCGCGCTCCCTCGCCAGCGCGATCGCGACGGCGCCCGACCCGGTGCACAGGTCGAGGACGCGAGGGCCGTCGCCCTCGTCGAACTCGCGTTCGCCGAGCACGTCGAGCGCAACTTCGACGAGCGTCTCGGTTTCAGGGCGCGGGATCAGCACGCGGCGATCGACGATGAGATCCAGAGTCCAGAACGGCTTACGACCCGTGATGTAGGCAACGGGCTCGCGTGACGCCCGGCGCCGGAGAACATCCCGAAAGCGATCGACCTCTGTCCGCTCGAGCGGCCTGTCGTAATTCGTGTACAACTCCACGCGTGCCATCCCCAGCACATCGGCGAGCAGAAGCTCCGCGTCCAGTCTCGGAGTGTCGACCCCTTTGGACTCGAGATGCGACGTGGCCAGCTCGAGAAACTCGAGCAGCTTGCTCGGCGCCTGTGCACGGGCCTCGCTCATGATCCGGCCTGCGCTTCCAGAGCTGCGGCCTGGTAATCGGCAATCAGAGCATCGATGACTTCGTCCATCTCGCCTCCCAGAAAGGTATCCAGCGAATACAGAGTCAGCCCGATCCTGTGGTCGGTGACACGACCCTGCGGAAAGTTGTACGTGCGGATGCGCTCGGAGCGATCTCCCGTGCCGACCATCGCCTTCCGATCGGCGGCCTCCTCCGCGTGTCGCTTGGCGCGCTCGTGCTCGAACAATCGTGACAGCAGAATCTTCATCGCCTTCGCTTTGTTCTTGTGTTGCGACTTCTCGTCCTGACAGGTGACCACGAGGTTGGTCGGCACGTGCGTCAAACGCACCGCGGAGTCCGTCGTGTTGACCGACTGCCCGCCCGGCCCTGACGACCGGTAGACATCGACGCGCAGGTCTTTCTCCTCGATCTTCACGTCGACCTCTTCGGCCTCGGGCAGGACCGCTACGGTCACCGCTGAGGTGTGAATCCGTCCTTGCGCCTCGGTCTCCGGGACGCGTTGAACACGATGGACTCCGCCCTCGCGCTTGAGCCGTCCGTACGCGTCGGTGCCCTTCACCAGCACCGACACCTCCTTGATTCCGCCCATCGACGCGTCAGACAGTCCCAAAGTCTCGGTCTTCCACCCGCGCAGCTCGCAGTAACGCTCATACATTCGCAGCAGGTCGGCAGCGAAGAGGCCCGCCTCCGCTCCGCCGGTTCCAGCTCGAATCTCCAGGATCGCGTTTCTGCGGTCCAACGGGTCTCGCGGCAACAGAAGTTTCCTCAGAGCGCCGTCGATCTCCGCGATCCGCGAGCCCAGTTCGTGTGCCTCGCCCTGTGCCATTTCGCGAATCTCGGAATCGGAGTCGTCCCGCAGCGCCAGCGCCTCTTCGAGCTGCGCAGCGATCGAGCGCCGCTGCCGATAGACGTCCACGACCTCCTGGATTTCGGCATGCTCGCGCATCAGACGGGCGTAAAGCTCGCGGTCCGAAACCACGTCGGGCAGAACGAGCTGGGCCTCGATCTCCTCGAACCGCTGCTCGACTTTTTCGAGCTTGGCGAGCTTTTCACGCGTATCGAACATCGCCTTCGAACCGTTCGGGCGCCAGTGAACGAACCGAGCGCGTCAGCGCGCGCGTCGGAAAGATGAACTTTTGATGGAAACTGCGACGCCTCCGGCCGGAATGCGTCCGGACAGCCATGGGGTCGCGAGGGGAACGGCGGCAACAAAAAAGGGCCGGAGCCCAGCTCCCGCCCTCACCGAGATCCGCCACTGGCAAGCGGCTCTTACTTCTTGGCAGAGCGGTAGTCGCCGTATTTCTTGCGGAAGCGCTCGACCCGACCTGCGGTGTCGACCATCTTCTGCTTACCCGTGTAGAACGGGTGGCAGCTCGAGCAGATTTCCACATGGATCTTCTCGGCTGTCGATCGCGTCCGGAACGTTGCCCCGCACGCGCACTCGACCTGCACCTCACGGTATTCCGGATGTATTCCTTCCTTCACAGTCTTCTCTCAACTCCGAACCGTCGGTGTATAGCAACGTCGCACAGGTCGTTCAAATGCCGGAGGCCTGTCTGCGAAGGAAAAATTCCCGGCCGACTGGCCGACCTGTGGCTGGGCGGCCGGTCTCCACGCCGGCTCCGGCTCGGCGCATGAAATACCCGCTGCCCCGGTCCTCCCTGGCCTGGAGAAGCTCAGCCGAATACGATCGACCGCCGAGCCGCGAGCAGCTCACCGAGCATGGCCTGCATCCGCGCCCGCACGGCATCCTGAAGGCCATCAACAGCGGGCGCCTCGCTCGAATCTCCGCCGCTCGGCCCGCCGGCATACTCAACCGGTGCCCCCAGCCGTACCCGCCACGCGAGCGGGAGCGGGGAGAGCCCCAAGAGCCCCGCCGACGGGAAAAACGGTGTGATCGGCACCACGCCGACGTGCCCCAGCACCGGGAAACTCTCCTCGTTGCCGATCACCGCACCGGGCACGATCCGAGCCCCGGCCGAGCGCGCTTCTTCGAAGACGAAGGAATCCTCGAAGCGGGCGAGGCGGTAGCGGCGATCGTAGGTTTTCGTTGAAGCGGCGTTTCCCTCCGGGAAAGCGACAACCAGCGCTCCCCTCTCGAGCAGAGTCCGCAGATTCGCCCGAGTGGAGGCCAGTACCCCGAGACGCTGGAAACGCTCGCCGACAAACGCCAGCTCGAGCACCTCCTGCTGCCACAAGACGTAAACATCGCGCCGTTGCGATGCCGCGTCCGCCATCAGCGACCACAGAAGAACGGCTTCGGTCGGCAGCGGCCACGCGCTGCGGTTGAACGTAACGAGAACGGGCCCGCTGTGCGGCAGCCGGGTTTCCGGCTCGGCTTCGAGGCCGAGCCAGAGCGATGAAACAGCTCGCACGGTGTGACGGACAGAGACCGCTGCGCGTTCATCGACGCCGAGCTCGTCGGTTGGCGTGGCCGATGTCAGGAGCGCCAGGGCTCTGGCGATTCGCGACGGCTGGACGACCCGCTGAAATCCGCTCGAGCCGAGGCGCCATGCTTCGCGCGCCGCATCGAAGAGGAACTCCTGAAAGGGGCCAGCGGCCTGGCCGGGGCTGCCCAGCTCGCGGGACACGCGCTCCTCGAGCGCATCGAGACGGGAGAGAAACAGATCCTGTATGCCGGCCGAGTCAGGGCGACGGCGTGCACCGCCGGCGATCGGGCTCTGCGCACCACGCGCGCCGCGGGATCTGGGGTCAGGCCTCGCCACTGCGGGATTCTGGAAATCCGCAGGCCCCATTGCAAAGCGATCCGCAAAGCCATCCATCGGCGCCGGCTTTCGCGCGACGCCGACCGGTGCTATCGCCAAGCCCGTGGCAAGCGGCACTCGCTACTCCTCCACGCCGAGACCCGGCAGGGTGATCTACCTGACCGGCAAGGGCGGCGCCGGCAAATCGATGCTTGCGACGCTTCTCGCGCAGCGCTGCGCGGAGCAGGGAGTCCGGACCGCCCTCATCGAAACGGGCTCGCCCGGCGGGCCGCGACGGGATTCGGCGGAGAAGGCGTACAGCCTGTTTCGACTCGATGAACGCACTGCCCTCGGGCAGATGGTAACCAGACTCCTGCGTGTCCGGTTCCTCGCCGCACGACTGATGGACAGCCGGACCTTCTCGGCGGTTGCTGCGGCGGCGCCCGGTGTCCGCGAACTGGTTTATCTCTCCTACATATTCGACGTCGCGCGGGGACATATCGCACCGGCCGGGAACCGCCGCGCGACGCCGCCGGACATCGTCTTCGTTGATGGATTCGCCACCGGTCACAGCGTCGAGCTGTTGTCGTCACCGTACACTTCCGCCGAGCTGATCCCGATCGGGCCCGCTGCACGAATCGCTCGCGACATCGGTCGCGCGGCGAGGGACGCGGACGGGTTCCGGGTCGTCTCGGTCACACTTCCAGAGGAACTGGCGGCGACCGAGACCGCCGAGTTGCAGGGTGCGCTGAATGAGATCGGGGTCCGAATCGCGGCGACGGTGGTGAACCGGGTCTATCCGGATCGATTCGACCGCTGCGAAGACGGCCGTGAGGCCGCCCTCGAGTGGCTGCACGCGAGACACGCCGCCGGTGAGCCCGGCTCGAGCGATGCGCGTCTGTACGAACGACGCCGCGTCCGCCAGCGCGAGATCGTCGAGGGCTTGCGCACTCTCGCAACGGGAAGCGAGTTCCTTGAGGTGGCTCATCAATTCGACGGCAACGGATCACAGACTCCCCGTGAGACGATCGACGCTTTGCTGAAGGGCTGCCTCGACGGAATCACGAACACGGAGAATGCCGAGTGAGCGCGATCCTCGAGGCGGTACTGAAGAGCAGCCGACTCGTCGTCTTCGTCGGCGAGGGCGGCGTCGGTAAGACATCTACGGCGGCGGCATCCGCGCTCGCGGCAGCGACCGGCGGCCGCTGTGTGGCAGCGCTGACGATCGACCCCGCGCCGCGCCTGGGCGATGCGCTCGGTCTGGACTCGCTGGATGGAACCGCGGGGCGGGTTCACGACACGGAACTCGATGCCGGCGGCGGTGAGCTGTGGGCTCTGAAACTCGACACCCAGGGCACATTCGATGCGGCGGTGGAGAGCCTCGCGCCCTCTCCGGAGGCAGCACGAATCGTTCTGGGAAGCCCGATCTACCGGGCGGTTTCGGGTTCACTCGGCGGCTCGGACAGCTACATGGCGCTGCAGCGAATTCACGAGCTCACCGACGCGGATCTCTACGACCTGATTGTCGTCGATACCCCGCCGGCGCTTCACGCCGACGAGCTGCTCTCCGCTCCGCTGCGTCTCGATGCACTGATGGAAACCCGTGCGACGTCGGTTCTGGCCGATCCGGCGGTCGCTGTCGCCCGCGCCGGGTCGGCGCTGGCGCGGACGACGGCCGGCGTGCTCGTCGGCATACTCCAGCGCATCGCCGGCAAGGGGATGCGCGTAGAGCTCGCGCGATTCATCACCAGCTTCGAAGAGGTGATTGATGGTCTGCGCAAACGCGCCAGGACCGTTGATACGCTTCTGCGGCAACGCGACTGCGCATTCGTACAGGTTGTCCGCCCCACCGCCACAAGCGTCTCGGGCGCACTCGAGCTGCGCGACTCTTTGTCCGCACGGGGCATCGAGACCGCGGCTATTGTGGTGAATCGAATGACACCGGCTCCAGGCGCGGACCGCGCGGTGTCACGAAGCGAGCGTCTTCAGGGCGCGCCCGGCGGCGTCGAGGATGCCGTCGAGAGCATCGAGCAGGACCTCGATGCTCTGCGGTCCTCAGAGCGAGCGGCGGTCGCGCTACTGCGTCAGGCGATCGGAGATGACATCGCGATCCTCGAGATCGAGTCGCTCGAGCACGATGTGGCCGGCGTCGACGACCTGTCGGTCATCGCCCGCAAGCTGATGGAATGATCCGCAGTCGATCGAGTCAGGCGCGTTTGCGGGTCGAGCGCCTCGTCGTCGCCTTCGAGCCGGCCGCCTCGACAGCTTCGGCCTTGGCCGATGTTGTGGTCTTGGCCGTGCGGCGCGTGGCTCGAGGCTTGGCTGCACCATCGAGAGTCTCGCGCAGCTCTTCGACCGTCCGGCTCAGACTCATGATGCTTCCCTGAAGGCTGTCGAGTTTCGACTGAACTTTCTGGTAGTCGGCCCGGGACGGAATGTTCGCCATTGCCAGGACGGCATCGAGGTTCTTGTCGATCGTCGCTTTCGTTCGTGCGACGCCGGTGACTGCGGACCCGAGCAGCTCACCGACTTTGTCAGCGCCGATTCGATCGGTCAGCTCCGTGAGCCAATCCGAGAGACCCCTGTCGGTACTTTCCTCGTTCACTCTCGACATCCTTGCACCCCTTCCTCGTCCTGACTTTCGATACGCCGGAGGCCGGTGGCCTCGCGATGCGCGGAGTATAAGGACCCCCTTTTTGCGGGGCAACCGGGATTCGCCCACAGGGCGACCTGCGCTTGCCCGGTCCCGTGTCGCTTGGTAGCTAAAGGAGAGGGAAATTCCGGCGAGTGTTCTCCAGTCCGCCCGAACCGGGCCCGGACAGGAAAACTCACAGTTTTTTCTTGTATTTACAGGGACTTCCAGTCGTTATCGAGGTGGTCATGAATCGGATCGGAACCAGAGAGATTGCGCCGCGGTGGATCGTGAACAGCAGCTGGAGGCAGCTCATGGGCATCGCAGCGCTGGCCGCAGCGATCTGCACAGTCAGCGGACCGGCAGCGGCGGAACAACTCTCGTACTTCCGAACGGACACGCCCGAGTTCAAGGTGAGCGCCAAGCTCGGGAAGCAACTGTTAAACGCCTACCAGTGCTCGCTCTGCCATGCGGTCGAAGAGGGCCAGGCTCTGACCGATGACATCATCGCGCCCAATCTGATTCTCGCCAAGGACCGTCTTCGACCTGAATGGATGCTCGAGTGGATGATCGATCCCCAGAGCTTGCAGCCCGGCACCAAGATGCCGAATTTCTTCTCGTTCAACGAGGACGACGACTACAACCCGATCTACTCGGACGCCGACGCACACGCGCAGTACAAGATGATCGTAGCGCTTCGCGACTACCTGATGGTGCTCGGAACCGACTACGACCGGCAGCTCGACAACGAATAGTCCTCGCGTCGCAGCCGAGACGCGGCTGCGTGAAAACCGTTGAAAACATCCCGACGGGTGATTCCGGTCAGGACAGCTCGGCGAGAAGCCCGTCGAGCTCGACGGACACCCGCTTCCAGGCCTCGGCCATGAAGTCTCCGAGCTGAATCCGTGAAGCGCGGTCGATGTCGCCACCGATTCGTGCGCGAAGCTCCAGCGCCGCCTCTTCGAGTTCAATCTCCAGAGGCCGCCATCGGTCGCGCACCCGAGGGCCGCGTGACTCATGGTCGTCGGCGACCCGGTCGACCAACCGCTTGAACCGCCACCAGGCTCCCCCGCTGTCCACGTCTCGTCCACCCGAGGTCATTTCAACCGGGATGCGTCCGGCCGGGAACACGGGAATGTACGGAGCCAGACAAGGGTTTCCGAACGCGACGCGACACAGGACCGCCGTCTGTGCGGGGTCTGAGAGTTCGGCTACCATGGAGGCCGTTGTCGGTCCTGCCTCATCATGCCGACACAGGCAGAAGAATCTTTCGTCCTCAGGAGCAGCGCCCGGCCGGTAAATCTCTCCCGACTCGTAATGATCCCGCATGATGCGCTGAAAGTCGCGGAGCTCGAGTCTCCCGTCACGCGCAGCGAGCGCGGCGGTGCTGGCCGCGTAGCGACCCGATGACACCGCAGGTGGAATCGTCACGGAGTCCCGATACGAGCCCGCGAAATCGACTCTGCCGCCGCTTTCGAGGAGGCGATCCTCCATGATCGCGTGGTCCCGACACCCGGGCGAGAGACGCGTCCAGTTCGTGCCGATCGTCACATGATTGGTCGCCGCCCCCCAGCGCTCGATACGCCGGGCCGCCCAGTTCGTCGCCGAGGTCTCCAGCAGCCACGCCTCGCTCGGATCGGCGATCAGGAACGAGTTGTGGTAGGGCCAGTCAACGTGCACGAAACCCGACCCGCCCTGGCCGTATCTCGCGATCAGATCGATGAGGACATCGACTGCCATCTCCGCCCGGTTCGCACGCTCGAGCCCCAGACGTACCAGGTCCATGCCGCACAGACCGGTCCCCGCAACCGGGTCGCGGGTGAAGATCGTCTGATTGCCGATCGCCACTGCGTGCTCGTTCACGCCGTGTTCCCCGCCCCAGAGCCAGTAGGGTCGCGACAGGAGCAACGCATGGGTGTGCCGAACCTGCTCAATCTCGATGTACTGGCACTGGACCCGCGAGCCCGCTTCGTGCTGACCCGCAGCGATCGGGTAAAGCGGCTGACACTCGTCGGCCGGCATACGATCGCTGTTCTTCGCGAACAACGTAATGCCGGCACTCGCTGATTCCGGCAACGCGACGATACTGTCGCAGGCCGACGCAAAGCCGATCGTCGGGGAGCGGCTCTGCCGGCGTTGCCCGTTCGGAGAACTCAGCAGGCGCCGCAGGTTCGACATGTTGAAACGTCGCAGGGTTCGGTCTCGCGGGCGTCGCCCGTCAGCGCCCGACGTCGCTCCAGCCGCAAGTAGTCCTTGTCGATGTGATGATCGATGAAGTCCCAGGGGAGAAGCGCATCGATCGGGTAATCGCGAGTGACGAAGCGGTCCGGGTCGATCGTGACGTTCTCGTGCGACCCGCGTCGCATCGCCTGCAGCTGCTGCCACCAGCCTTTGTCGGAACGAGCCAGACTCTCGATCACTGCCGCCGTTCGCCGGTCACCTCGCGAGAGCAGAGTCTGGAGATAGGCTTCCCGCGGTGATTCACTCTCCATCGAGACGTTCGGCAGGCGATTGAGCGCACGGCGCAGTGTCCCGATCCGACGCTGGGCATCGGGCACCGGGAGCATCGACTCCCACTGCAGCGGAGTCCACGGCTTCGGGACAAACGGATTGATCGACACCTTGATTTCGCCGACGCGACCGCGTGATCGACCCGGGCCCATCATGCGATCGCGGATCGCTGCGGTGAGATCGACAATCGCTTCGAGATCCTCGGGAGTCTCGGTCGGCAACGCGCACATGAAGTAGAGCTTCAGTGAATCGACGCGTTCGCCGACCAGCAGATCGGCCGCACGAAGGATCTCCGCCTCACTCAGATTCTTGTTGATCAGCCTGCGCATCCGCTCGGATCCCGCCTCCGGCGCGACGGTCGCCGACCGCGTCCCCCCCGCGCCGAGCGCGGCGGCAAGTCGCGGTGAGATCATGTCGGCCTTCAACGATGACGGCGAGACCCTGCCGCCGGCGTCCGTTACGCGTTCGCAGGTCGATGCGATCCCCGGGTGGCTGGCCATCTCCGCGCCGACCAGACCGATTGTCTGCAATTTCCGGTCGCCGACGTCCGCGCCGCCGTGGGCCGGGGTCTGCAAGCCGGCGATCGCATCCTGCGTGACCCCGGCAGCGCTGCGATGCCGCACCGGCCGGTACATGAAACCGGCTGCGCAGAAACGACACCCCCACTCGCAGCCGCGACTCGCCTCGACGAGGTAGGACTCGCCGAACACCGAACCGGGAGCGACCACAGCGGTCGTTGTCGGGAAACGATCAAGATCTTCGATGTAGCGTCGGCGTACTCGCTCCGGCGCGCCGTTGAGTGCCTCGAAGGCGACGAGCTCACCGGTCGAGTCTCGGCTCCCCTCGAAGTGGTCCTGATAAAGATCGGGTCGGTAAGCGCCCTCGACCGATGACAGCGCCTCGAGCAGATCGTCACGTCCGGAGGCCTCGACAGCTCGACCGAAAGCCTCGGGAACCATCTCCTCGGCCTCGCCGATAAGGATCAGGTCAAAGAACGGAGCGACCGGTTCGGGGTTGAGAAACATCGCCGGGCCACCCGCAATCAGCAGCGGCCAGTCGCGCTTGTCGGCTCGACGGTCCGCTGCACGCGCCGGGATGCCCGCGGCGTCGAGGATCCGGACAATATTCGGGTAGTCGCTCTCGAACGAAAGAGAGAACGCGAGGATGTCGAAATCTCCGGGCGAACGACCCGACTCCAGCGTCGCACTGCGCGCTGCGGAATCCCGTACCGCTTTTCCACGCCCGGCAGGCGCGAACTCAGGCAACATCGTGCGCTCGCAAACCACGCCGGGGCAGGTCGCGAGGATCCGAAAAACGGTCTGATAGCCAAGGTTCGCCATCGCGACCCGATACTCGTTCGGGTAGGCGAGGCAGACCGAGAGACGACCCGATGCGTTCGGGGTGAACAGGAGTTTCTCTGCAGGAGGTCGCAAACTGCCTTTCATCATACCGACGGGTCAGGGCATGACCAGTCGCTGATTGCCCTCCACCCCGGTCACCACCGTTTGCGCGCCAGTCTGCCACTGCACGGCTACATACTCGGCACCGCTCCAGTCTCCGAGACCGAAGCGCGCGCTGAGCGCGTTCTGCGATGCCCGACTCGCCCCCCCGTAGACCTCGCGGAACTGGACCAGATCACCGGTCTTGACCAGGACCCGCGCTGTCGCACCGCCCGCCGCCCCGGTGTCCGGAGCCACCGGCACGACGACCTCGAGCCAGCGATTGCTGCCTGTGTCGGTCGTATTGCGGTAGAGCGTAACGCGCGAACCATCCGTGGTCGCGGTGAGGACATCGGTACGGCCATCGTCATCGTAATCGGCAAAGGCGACCGCGACATTGTGGGCCCGGGCACGGCTGACCACCGTCGGATGGGCGAACTCGGATCGGGAGAAGACCATCGGACTCGCCCCGGGGTTCGTGAAGACCAGGTAGGGCAGGTTGTCTTCCTGGCTCACAAAGATGTCCGCCCAGCTGTCGTTGTTGAAGTCTTCGAAGCCCAGACCCCAGCCGAACTCGCCGCCGGTACCCGCAGTCTGTGTGATGTTGGTGAACGTCCCGTCGCCATTGTTGCTGAGCAGTGGATTATTGCCGACGTTGGAGACGTAGTAGTCGAGATCCCCATCGTGGTCGATGTCCGCGCCGTCGATTCCCATCGGGTGGGTAATGGCGGCCTGCGAGTTGATCAACGATGCTGTGGTCACATCGGAGAAGGTCAGGTTGCCTTCATTGCGGAGCAGGACTCTGCCGCCACGGTCGTTCCAGACGTGAAGATCCGGGTCGGTGTCATTGTCGAAGTCGGTCCATAACACTGCGCAGGGGTTGCCGCGCGACTGAATGGCTGCACCGGAACCGATTGTGACGTCGCTGAATGTCCCGTCCCCCTCGTTGCGCAGCAGATAGAGCCCGGCGCCCGGGATATCTCTCGAAGCAGATACCAGATCGGCCCACCCGTCTCCGTCAATGTCACCAAAAGAGACGATTTTGCTCGCTTCCCCGCTCTGCGCAGTAAACGGTCCGCCGGCGCCGGCATCCGAAGTCGCGTCGACGAAAGTCATGACGCCGCTGTCCTGGACCACGCGGTTCTCCATGAGGATGTCTCGCGGATGAGCGCCAATGTACAGATCAATGTCCCCGTCGGCGTCGTAGTCCGCGGCAGCCACCGAGTAGCCGTCGATGCCATCGAGGATGGCCGCAAGGCCCGAGGAATCGCTTACGTCGCTGAAGGTTCCATCGCCGTCGTTCAGGTACAGAGCGGAATCGAACGTGGTCGGGCTGCCGATGAACTTTCCGCTGATCACGACGATGTCCTCGAGACCGTCGCCCGAAAGATCCGCAAAGGCGACACCCACGCCATGCAGGTTTCCGCCGGCGCTCAGCTCGCCGAGACCGGCGTCATCCGTGGCATCGACGAGGGTGACTGCTCCCGCAGGCCGGCTCTGCTCAGGGCTGATCCGCGCGGGTACGTGCCCGAGGTCGACAGCCGAGGCGAGATCCACCCGGAACCATGCAGGCCCGCCGCATGGACATTCGAGCGCGGCGTCACCGCCGACGGCGACGAGGAGGCAGACGAGGGCGTCAGAGGCGCGCGCCGGAAGCTCGCCCGTCGGCGCGCAGACACACTCGGGGTCACACGCGCGGCTGCCGACCGCAGCCTGGAGGATATACAGACAATCGGTGGTCGTAGCGGTGGGACCGGTGCTGACCGGCTGCGCGCAGTCCCCGCGGGCAGCACGGGACGACTCAGGGCTGAGACCGGCAAACGCCGACAGCAGCAACGCCGCGACAATTGCCCCTGCAGCAGGCGATCCTCGCCTCGCCGCGCGGGGTGTGCACACGCACCGTGCGGTTCGCAGCAGACATGCCTCAACGGAAGAAGGTTTCGAACCGGCACCGGTTCGCAGAAAAGAAAGGTGCATCGCCCCGGGAGAGTAACCGGATTTTTCCGCCAATGCCCGCGCCTGTTTTCCACCGCTCCGCCAGCCGCGGCGGGCGGTCGTTCACGCAGGAGGGTGGTATCGGTAGTGACCGGTCACCGGGTAGCGGAATAAAACGTCCTCTACCGTGGGACCGGCCCCGATGTTGTGAACGATCAGCGGCCGGCTGCCTTCGGCGTTCTGCGCATCGCTAACGATTCCGATATGCGGGAGGTTGCCCGGAA
Source organism: Candidatus Nitrosopumilus sp. (assembly GCA_964225545.1). Lineage (GTDB taxonomy): Bacteria > Desulfobacterota > Binatia > UBA1149 > SPBQ01 > SPBQ01. The sequence goes on from CAXQPB010000153.1 coordinate 27,675, forward strand.
GCATCCAGGTGACGAGATCGCCCGGACGGTAATCTTCGGCTTTCGATGTAATCGTAACTGCCGCCCCGATGCGCTCGAAGAAGCGCTTGAGATTCGGGACGCGCCGGTGATCGATGTTCGGGTCGGGCCGCGTCAGGCCCCAGATTGTCGGATACTGATCGAAGGCCGCCGCCATGTCCTCGTGAACCTTGACCTGGAGGTCAATGCCGACAGCGCGATAGGATCGAATGATGACGTCCGTACAGACGCCGATCTCGTTCGGAACGTCTCCGCCGGGATATTCGATCGCACGGTAGGCATTGTCGTAGCGGACTTGATGACGCGTGCGCTCGAGCGCGGCCGCAACCAATCCGGTCGAATCAACGCGACGGTCCACCACCGATGTGCGAACGCTCTGCGCCACGGCCAGGACAAGAAGCAGGGCAAAGAAGGGGACGATGCGCGTGAACGGAGGCACGCGCTCAGGCTACCACGAATTCATCCCGCGCTCACCGGGAAGTCGGATCTTCTCCGGATCGATCTCATAGCAGGCGAAGACGCGGCCAAGAGCATCCGCACCCGCTTCGAACCCGTCACGGTCGATCACCCCCGTCGCGACAAGGTCGAAATCCAGCCCCGTGGACTTCTCCATGAAGGAATAGGGATCTTCGACGCAGGCCAGACCCGCACCCGGCAGCAGATACTGATACTCGTACAGATAGCTGGCGAGCATCCTCCAGAGTTTGTCGGGCGAAAACTCGTAGCGCAGAGTTCGGATGTTATGCCGGAGGTAGCTCCCCCGCTCGGATTCATCCATGAACGCGCTCGCGATACGGTTCGCTCGATGATCGGGGAGTCGTGCGAGAAGCATTTCCACCAGGGCCTCTCCGGCCGGTCGGCCGGCGCAGATCCCAGCGAGATCCGCCTTGGTCCGCTTCTGAACTCCGGGATCGGCCTGCTCGACAACCTGTTGCATGATCGCGGCGAGTTCAGCGCTCCGACGCGTGAGTTCTTCGCGGTCAACCGCGAGTGCGACGCAGCCGGCCTCATCGGCCAGATGGGCCCACTCGTGCAGGGTTCGTGCGCCCAGCATCGCTCGCTCATACGGCAGTGGGACCCCGTGCAATCGCTCCATCCCCGGCTCCTCGAGATCATAGGCGATGATCTTTCGACCGGCGTACATATAAGCGTATCCGCCCTCGGAAAGATCGTGGCCGGCGTCGGGAAGTTCATCAGGACAGTTGAGTGCGGAGAGAAATCGCTCGCTGCGTTCGTGAACAACAGCAAGATCGAGCCGGATCGCCTCGACAGCCACGCCGTCGGCCCGCTCGAGGAGTCCCTCGAGCTCTCGCGTTGATTCCGCATCGACGCGGGTCCAGACAACCGACTTCTGACGGGTCACGAGGACACGAGGCCGCTGCTCGACCAACCATTCGGCGAGCTCGGCAACCTCCGCGTTGGCAGAGCTTCGCCATGCGGCGCGGTATGCCTCGACCGCGCTGACGGCGGCTGCCCGGCATGCCTCGATCAACTCCAGCGGACGGCGCTCGAGAGAACGCGGAACCTGTAAACCGGTACCCGGAATTTCAAGATGGCCGCTCGCCTCGGTCGCCGGACAGAGCTCGGCATGACGAATGTCGATGAGCCACGACAAGGCAGAGGCGACGGCTCGAAGTGCGGCCGCGTCGGGACGCCGCGAGCGCGCAGCCGACCGGCTGAACGCAGCCCGCTCCGCGTCATCGCAAGTCAGCCACCAGGCGGCGCTGCGCATCGCCGCTTGAGTGACCTCTCCGGTCATTGCCATCCAGTCGCCGAGCACAAGGAGGTAGGCGACGAACGCCTCGCAGGAGTGATCCACGTCGAGATCGTCGAGGTAGAGTGTCCACGTGCTCGTATTGAGAACCTGAGCATAGGGTCGGAGCGCCGCGTGACTCTCGACGACTCCGATGTTGCGAACCCGGGGAACCGGCCAGTCTTTATTTCGCGCTGCGATCTCCCCGGAACGTCGCAGGTAAAGCGCCAGGGAGCGCTCGAGGAGATCGAGTCTTTGCTGCGGCCAGTCCCGCTCGCTGCGGAGAAAGTCCGCCAGCGGCCGCTTCAGCCCCTGCCGCCCGAGAAACTCGAGCGGCAGAAGCACGAATCCCGGCTCGGCGCCGCAATAGTCGGCGACGCTCAAAACCGCCGCAGCTCCTAAAGGTAGCCCATATTGAAGTTGGGGTTCGTCCAGTACTCCGCATCCGGGCCGACATCTGCCGGCAAAACGTGCGTCAGGATCGAAGCCTCGTCCATCCCTATGTGATGTTTGAGAATCGTCCCGTATACGTCGCGGAAATCGGTCGATCTATGTGCGTCGCCGGGATCCTGCGAGTAGACACTGTTCTCCCTGTCGTCCATCGCCTCCTCGACGATGTTCGGGTGATTTCCATAGACTCCGCCGTTGACGGTGTCGCCGATCACGAACATCGGGCCCTGCGAACCATGGTCGGTGCCGTTGCTGTTCTGCGGCAGTCGCCTGCTGAACTCGCTGTAGACCATGATATTCATTCGGCCGAAGACGCCCAGATCCGTCATTTCCTGGCAGAAGAGCGACAGGGCGAGGGCCACTTCCTCGTGCAGATCATAATGCTGGCCGGTGGCGCCACCCTGATCGGCGTGGGTGTCATACCCACCGTTTCGCAATCGGAAGAAGCGCGCATTGACCCCGGCAGCTCCGTTCTCGACCCCGTAAATTATCTTCGCGATCTCTTTCAGATCGCGTGCGCAGCTCGAGTTGAGATCATCATAAAGCTGGGACCATCCCGCACGCTCATCCTCGTAGGTGCTATGAAGCGCCGGGTAATCCTGAGTGCTCTGGAGTGTGGCCTGCGAAGTGTTGCCTATGAGCGCAAGACCGGGTTGCGGACTGTTTCCCGCCTCGATGGAGAGTCCGCTGTACGCAGCCTGGAAGTCGGCGTTGTCCGAGGAGTCTGTCCGATCGAACGGGAAGCCGTAACTCCTCAGACGGGAGATGGCCAGCACGTTGGTGTCTGTTGTTTTCTGCTCCTGGGCAATCGAGCTGGATATGGACACCGCGGGTGCGTCCGAGGGCCCGTAGAACTGCCCGAGGTGCCGACCGAGCCAGCCGGACCCCGGCTGCGGCGAGGGCGCTGTCGGGTCCGCCCGTTGCCAGCGGTTGCGGGAAGTCTCGTGAGACAGGCTGTAGTCCGGATATCCGGTGCCCTGGATGATCGCGAGTTTTCCGGCATCGTAGAGACTGCCAAGGGCCTGCAGCCCCGGGTGCAGGCCGAGTTCTGTCCCCGTACCGGGATCGATCATCGGCGAGGAAGGAACGAATTCTTCTCCCGGATTGATGCGGATCCCTCCGCTTCCCGGCGTCTGGCGAAATGTCTCGTAGGCGGTTCGAAAGCCGGCCTCATTGCTGAGCGGAATAACGGTGTTCAGACCGTCGTTTCCACCATCGAGAAACAGCGTCACCTGGTATCGATCACCGATGGTGTTCGCGGACGCCTCGCTGACGAACGGATTGCCGATGAGCCGAGGACCGGCCAGCGACCCTGCAGTGACGACACCCGCACGCTTCATGAACTGTCTTCGAGTCAATGACACGGTAATTTCTCCCTGGCCTTACTGAACCTGATACTGCGACGAGCTCATCGTGAGGTAAAAAAGACCACAAAGCTTGACGTCGAAGACGTCTTCGTCGTTCAGGTTGATGACGGGGTTGTTCCCGCCGTCCGTCAGATAGTTGATGAGTTCATCGCGCTCGGTCGCAGTGAACTGATTCTGTATCCCGAGAATATTCGTCACCTGATCGACGATCGCTCCGGGGTCTGTCTCGCCCATATCGACGAGGCGCTCCGGACGGAACTTTCCCCCGTAGCGTTTGCTGGTGAGGTCACGGCAGAAACGATTTCGTCCGAGCAGATTCTGGCCGCTGATCCAGCCCTCCTCCCAGTTCCATCCGAACACGGACGGCGGGTTGAGGACAGTCTGTCCCATGGCCTCGGAATGCTCCTCGATCGGCCGGGTACGACCGTCGCTGTCGCCTCTGGCAATCTCCAACTCTTTGCCCTTCGGCTTCATTGCCAGCACATTCATTGCGCCGACGATGAAATCGACAGGATGTTTGACCGACTTCTTCGTATCGGCACTGAACGGCGCGGCAACCGCAGTCGCATAGAAAACGTCGTTGCACATGAGCGAACGCATCAACGATGGAATGTCCCAGGTCACATCGAAGCCCGAGTCGTCGATGATTTCGTCGATCGCAGCGATGTCGACGCCCGCGTAACAGTAGAACTCTGTCAGTCGTCTGGTTACATAGCGCGCAGCGGTCTTTCTCCCATCGCTGTCCGTGTGCTGGAGCAGAATATCGATGATCTCGCCGATCTCGTTCTCGCCCTCGCCGTTCTGGGTAAACGACACGCCGCCGGCGGGAAAGCCGTGGGCGTTGTCGAACAGAACCTTGGGACCACGTTCAGGGTAGTCGGCCATGAAATCGTGCCGGCTGTTCGAAAGATAAGACTCCGAATCGTTGTTCCTGAGTCGCCAGCCGGTAAAGCCGCGAGCCGCCTGAGCCACGTCTGCCTGCACGTAGTTCTCGTTTCCGTTCTCGTCATGGGTGCCGATGGCAAACAGCTCCATGAGCTCTCTCGCGTAGTTCTCATTCGGCTCTTCATCGGTGTTTTCCGTCGTATTCAGAAAACGCATCATCGATTCGTCGAGGTTCATCGCTTTGAGAAAGTCGCCGAAGCTGCCGTTGCAATGACTGTAAAGCCTGCTGATGTACCGGGTGGTAGACTCCTCTCGCCCCACGACACTGGCCGTCACGGAAAAGTGGTCATGCCAGAAGATCGCCTGCTTGTCCGCGTAGGACGTCTTGCCCTTCAGGATGTGCTTCATCCACTTGTTGTGGACATCATAAAGACTCTTGCCTCTGGCCTTCACGACCTTGCGCTTCATCGACTGCAGATAATCAGCGGCACCGCCGCGAGTCATCGACCCTATTTTCCTCAGGGCCAGTGCCATCTGCTTGCTCGATGGATCGAAAGCCGCCCTTCTGATCGCATGGCGCAGCTCTTCCTCATTAATGATCGTGTTCTGATCGCCCATCACTCTTCCCTTGAAATTGGTTCAGTACGTCACGGTGAGCGCGCTGCGCTTCACTCATCTGTTCCCGGGACCCATCCCGTCTCCGGTGCACCCGAGAGTATCCATCTTTCCAGAATGTCTCTGAAACCGCTCGAGACTTTCTTTCCGCCAATCGGCATGCGGTTGCCCTGGCCTGCGCCGAGTTGTCCGGTGATCTTACGGAACAGGAAACTCGTCTCCGGGTCACCGCTCTGCGCGTCGATGGTAGCGACACGCTTGAAGCCGGCCATCAAGGCCGCGGCGTTGACAGGATCGACATCAACGAGGGCGCCGTAGGACGTTCCTTGTTCCAGCAGGAGACCACCTGCGTTGCCCTCGGAGTCGTGGCATCCGCCCAGCGCGCAGGAGACATCAAAAATCTGTTCCTGAATTCGATCGAAGGTTCCGGAAAAGAATGTCTGCGCGTCGCACATCAGCGGCGCCGGCTCACAGTACATTTTCAACTTGTCCTTATCGAGATAACGCCGTCCCGAGATGACAAGCGATTCTGACTCGATCTTCATCTGTTTCTTGCCCCGGCGGCAGCCTTTGCCGGGGAACGGCCCCTGGACGGCGATCGTGATGTTCGTGAAGCCGGTGCAATCGTCGGGCGTCACGGTCGGAAGATCGAGCTCGTTGTCGATGCGTGCCTGGAGAGCCTGAAACTCGGGGTCGAACTTGCGGTCGCCGTTATCCTCCGAGTGCTCAATGAAGCTGAACTCGAGGCCCGTAAGGGAGCAACTTTCTGAATCGAAGGTGCTGTTCGCGCAGACCGAGGTAGGGAAAACGCAGGTACCGTTGACCGTACCGTCGGCGTCGCAGGTCGGATCGCCGTCCGTGCACCGGATCCTTTTGGGCTTATCTACAGGGTCATTCACTGGTGTATCGAGCACCAGCAGGCAGTCGGTCTTCCTGCTTCCCAGGCCTCCGAAGATCTCGGCCTCAGCAGTGGAGGAGGCGATTGGGACGCAAAGCAGCGGAATCGCCATCAGGCTCAGCAGAAATCTGGACACGAAAACCCCCGGAAAGTGCCGCCCCTGGATTAGCCGGAGAGGTCCGGGCGACCCCTAAAAAGCACCACTCTGAGCACCTCCAGTCAAGCCACTTTTTATCGCCGGCGAGCCGATTACCCAGTGCCGACACTCGATCGAGCATGCCGGATCGCATGTGAATCCTTCATAAGCTGCGACGATGCGGCAAAAGCCCCCCCACCGTGGGGCATCGATTGTTCAAAACCCGCGTCATGCTCCGGCCGGTTTCCCTGGCCACGCCCGGTGGCTAGCCACCGGATATTCGGCTAAGAAGGAATCTACCCTCCCGCACTTCAGCGCCGGCTCACACTCATGGTCATCGTCATACTTCCAGCTTTCAACGAGGCCGGTGCGCTCGGTGACCTTCTCAATGCCATGCATGAGGCGATGAGAATCGCCTCGACTGAGTATCGTGTCGTCGTCGTGAACGACGGAAGCGCCGATGCCACGGGTGACGTGGCCCGCGGGCTCGCCGACTCCATGCCGATCACCGTCATCGATCACGAGCAGAACCGTGGGCTCGGGGAGTCGATCCGAACCGGCATACTCCATGCAGTCGAGAGCGCCGCGCATAACGACACGGTCGTCACGATGGACGCGGACAATACCCACACCCCGGCGCTCATCGAGCGGATGCTGGGTACGATTCGCGAAGGAAATGATGTCGTCATTGCATCCCGGTACCAGCCGGGCGCCCGCATCAAGGGGGTGCCGGGTTACCGGCGGCTCCTCAGCCGGGTCGGAAACCTCGGTTTCTCGCTCCTTTTTCCGACGCCTAATGTTCGCGACTACACATCAGGCTACCGGGCGTACCGGGCAGCAATCCTCAAGCAGGCGTTCAAGACCTACGGCGATGACTTCATCAACCAGAGCGGTTTTTCCTGCATGGTCGACATTTTGCTCAAATTACGGCGTCTCGATGCCATTATGAGTGAGGTGCCGCTGGTCCTTCGCTACGACCTGAAGGTCGATGTCAGCAAGATGCTCGTGCTTCGAACTGTGGGACAGACACTGCGGTTGATGTTCCACCGGCGACTCACCGGCGGCTGAGAAGAGTATAAACGCGAGCGGTCGCGATTCGTCCGACTCGCAGACGCGACAGCGTCGAGATTTCAATGGTCGATCTGAATCCAGAGCGTGTTGGTGACTATTTCGCGGGCGAAGGCACCGTCGAGACCTGGTGGACGCCGGACACCGGGCCTTTGGCTTTCCACTATGACGCGGAGGTCGCGGCTCTGGACGACTACCTCTCCATCGATCCGGCTTGGCAGGTGCTCGATATCGGCACCGGGCGAGGCCGCTTCGGACTCCATTTCGCGCGCAGCGGCTGCTCGGTCGTAGGCGTTGATGCCAACGCGGGAATGCTCGAGGCCGCAGCCGAGGGCGCCAGACAACTCGGCGTTAGCGACCGCTTCAAACTGATCCGCGGACGCGCGGAGGATCTCGGGCAGATTGAAGACGGCGCCTACGACCTCGTCCTGTGCATGGAGCTGTTCGATCATCTTCCCGATGCCGGGCTCGTCATCCGTGAGATGGCATCGAAACTGAGTCCATCGGGAGTGCTGGCGTTCACGTACGTTCCCGGTGCCTCCCTGTACGGCGCGATCGGGAACGTGTACCGCTGGATCCAGACGCGACGTGGCGCTGGCGAGGGACTGATCTCCCGAACCTACGCGCTGAACGAGGTCGAGCGGCTGCTCGCCGAGGCCGGGCTTCGGCTCGACCGGTACTGGGGCGTCGGCCTGCTCTGCGCGAGCGCGCAGACTCGACTCTTTCTCGAGAACCCCCTCATGCGCGCAGCGACGGCGGTTGCCCGAGCCGAGTCGCGGATCCGTCCGTACCACAGCAGCCCTCTGCTCGCGCGTCACGCTGCCCATGTCGTCGGGCTGGCACGTCGGGCTTGATCAAAGCCGTCCGACCAACGTACTGAACCTGTAGAGCCAGCGTGCCGTGAAGATCGCCATCAGCATCGACCTCGACAACTACCGCGAGTACGGCAGCCTCGTCGGCTGCGATGTCGGCAAGGAGGAGACGCCGGCTCCGACCCTTTCGACGAACTCGAACAATGACTCCGACCGACGATGCTTCTACCAGGACGCGCTGCCGCGCTTTGTCGAGCTCTTCGACCGGCACGATGTTCGCGCCACATTCTTCGTAATCGGGCGCGACCTCGACGACCCGGAGAATCGCGCGCGGATTCGTGATCTGGCCGACCGTGGCCACGAGATCGGTAATCACTCGTTTACGCATCCATACAACTTCAGCAGCCTGACTCGCACGGAAAAGATCGAGCAGATCGATCGGTGCGCAGACGCCATCGAACGAGCCACGGGCACGCGGCCGGCCGGATTCCGGACCCCGTCTCTCGACGTGGACGGCGAGACACTCGACCTGCTCGAAGAGCGCGGCTACCTGTACGACTCGTCGATCATGCCGACGCCGCTGATGTGGGCATTCGTCATTTATGGCAGGCTCTTCATCAAGCTGGGCAGTTACCAGCTCGGGCACATGGCAGCGGCTTTTGCGCCAAGAAACCCGTACCGACCGGGGATCGAGAACATCTACAAGGGTGCCGGGCAGGGTCATCGAGAACGTTCCATCGTAGAGATCCCGTTTTCGGTGTTGCCGATCGCGAGACTGCCGTTCTACTCGACGTTGTTACGGCGCTTCGGCGGCGGCGTTTTCGAGGCAATGACACGGATGTACGGACGCTCTCAGCCGGTGCTGCACACTTTGTTTCACCTCATCGAACTGGCCGGATTCGATGATACGCCGCTCGGTGATGCCTATCGAAGCATGCCGGCCCTTTCGGTGCCGCTCGCTTCGCGTGAAGATTTTGTCTCGCGTGCAACGCAGGCGATGGTCCGCTCGGGAGTCTCGGCCACGCTCTCCGAGGTCGCCGCGACGCATCTCCCGGCAACCGGCGCTCAAAGCATCGACGTGACGGCGGCGACTGCCGAGCCGTCGCGTTCCTGAACCTGACAGCGTCCCGGATCTCTTTCGGCGCGAGTCAGTTCACGTCGACGCTCAGCCGCATTGGCTCGACATCGAGGCTGGTGATTTCTTCCCGACTCGCGAATTCCTGAACGAGGTCGACCCTGAGTTCGTAACGGCCCGGGTGATCCGGTGGCCTCAAGACCACACGCAGGTTCGCGCGGCCGCCCGGCACGATGTCGCGGTACAGCGGGTCGGTGCCGCTTGCCACGACACCGCGCAGGGGGTCGGAAAAGGAATAACGAACCCGTACGATACCCTCGCTCTGCCAGTCCAGACCCGGCCACGCCGACTCGCCTCGATTTTGCGCGGTAATCTCCAGCACCGCAGCCAGTCCACTCCGGAATGAGGGACGCGTCACCAGCGACAAATCGCCGGGTCCGCCGTCGGCCGGCACGGCCCGTTTTACGCCTCCGAGAGTCTCCCGACGTGGACTCGGGTCGAGCAACCGGGCTCGCATGGAGCCGGTCGTTTCACGCGGCACAGCCTCGAAGACGATCGCCTTCGGCCCCCGATAAGCGACCCGCATTCCTGACCGGCCGGCTGCATCGAGCCAGAGCTTCTCGCGTTCGGGTGCCCTATCGATGTGGACGACGAACCATCGCGGTCCGGCGAGTTCATCGATCAGAACCGCTGCGCGCGAGTCGGGAAGGTCCGCAGCGAGCCTGTTGAGGAGATAATAAAACGGCGGCGGATAACCGGTGACACCGTTCAAGATGGGTTTCCAGTGAAACGTGGAAGCCAGCAGGTAATGAGAGTCCACCAGCGTGCGTGCGAGGGTCTGCGTGTGCCATGGCAATTCGAGCACCGCACCGTCTTCGAGTTCGTTGAGCGCGGCATACGCCTCATCGGACCGCAGCGCGTCGTCCCAGATCGAAGCCGCGGGAAGACTTCGCCAGGGCATCAGCAGGACAACAACCGTCGCGGTGACCCACAGGGCCTTTCGGTCGCCTCCTGCGAGTCGAACGATCCGCGAGAACCCGATCCCGGCGAGCACGGGTACGACCAGACCGACAAGAATCGCCCAGCGGTGCGGAGCGCGGAACATCTCGAGTCCGGGGACCAGGCGCGCAGCCCAGGCACCGGGCAGTTCAATCACGCTCTCACCGATATGAAGCCGTGAGCCGACAGCGAACAGCATAGACACGACAACGATCGTCCAGAGCGCTTTGACGACGAGCGCACTCCCGGTGTCGTGCGAAGTATCAGACGTCCTCGGGCGCCATCGGGAAACCAGCGTGATCAGCGAAAGAATGAACGCGATCACCGGAATGTGGTAGTCGGGAGGACCCGCCACCTGTGACCACATCGCCTCGAAGCGCGGCGCGAGATAGTTGCCGAAACGCAGGAGATCGGCCATCCCGATGACCTCCGGCGCGAGTACCGGCATCCCCTCCTGAATGAGTTCTCCGCGCGCCTCACGGCTGATATAGGGAATCGATGTCAGCGCCAGCGCAGCGTACGCAGGCACCAATGAAAGGATGAGTCGACCGAACCGATTCGATCTGACGGAACCGTAAACAAAGTGGGCGAGCACGAGTATTCCCACGCTCAGAGTCAGCAGATACGCCAGATAGAACGACGTCAGCAGTTGCAGGCCGGCAACAAGAGTCAGCAGGACCAACTCGCGGTACCGCACCTCGGTCGTGAGCATGCGATGAACCAGCATCCAGACCAGCGGGAACCAGTGCGCGGCGAGCAACTGAACATGACTGAGCTCGGTCAATCGCCAGGGCATGAACATCGCTATCGCGCCCGCCACCAGACCGGCAGAGTGCCACCCGGTAAGTTCGCGAACCCAGACCCAGGTTGTCAGCGCCAGCAGAATCGCCGACACGATGATGCTGAGCTGGTAGATCGCGATCGCGTCCTGCGTCAGAAACCGGAACGGAAGCATGGTCAGCGCGAGCCCGACCATGTGCTCGGAACCGGCCAGCGACTGAGGATCCGGGTAGAGGGCATTCGCGGCAAAAAGTGACAACGGCCGGCTGACGAGAGCGCGTTGAGTCCAGGCCAGAATCCACGCATTCAGTCGCACGTCCACGACCGCGAAGCGGCCCATGCGCGCATCGTGGACCTGCTCGAGGTCCACCACACAATCGCCCAGGCAGCCGAGCGTCGGCAGGTAGAGAAACAGGGCGAGACAGACGAAGAGCGCGAGAGCGGTTCCCCATTGACGGGCGTTGATTTCCATCAGTCCTGCCGATGACCGGGCTTCATGAGCGCGAGGCGATTGCGCATTCAGAGTGCTGTCGCCGACACAGCGCCTACCAGAAACCTCGGCAGGGCGCGAAGCGCTGCCCGGTCAGTTGCGCCGACACTGTGTTGCCCGGTGACGGCGCGCGCGATACCGTCTGCGCGCTCGAGGCGGTGCCGCAAGGAGCCCCGGCCCCACCTGGGCATTGACCATCGGGGGATGAAGATGACGACGCCCGAGAGCCCAGAGACAAATTCGAAGACCACTCTCGATCGCTTCGAAGAGTGGATCTATCGACTCAACGAGAAGGATCACTGGATATTCCGCCTGTACGATCTTGGTAATGAAATCTGGGCACGCCTGGTATTCAGGGGCGTCCGCAAGAAGGCTGAGAGCATCAACGAGGAGATCAGCGAGAGCGGCGGCGGGCAGAACTCGACCGAAGCCGGCGACGAGGTCCACGTCCGCTTCCTGTTGGACAAAGACGCTCCCGCTTTTGCAGAGTTCTGCGGAAAGCTCTCAACGCGCTATCTCCCGCCCCATCCGCTCGACCCCGCGAGTGCGCGCACTGCGCTCAAGAGACAGAGCTACATTCCGCTCGGCATTTTCCTCAATGGCAGCCTCGAGGGGTACCTCCTCATCCGCTTCTTCTTTCCGCGTCGGGCAGTCGCCGGCATCTGGATTTTCCCCAGCCTCCACGGGAAGAAGTACGGCCGCGATGCCTTCTGGGTCTCGACCTGCTTCCTGCGCGCATGTGACCTTCCGGCCTATTGCACGATTCCCATCGGCAATACCCCGTCCGTCAACACCGCCAAAGCATCCGGTTATGAAGTCTTGCGAACCAACAGCCGTTTTCACGTGCTGAGGGTCGACCCGCCCTTGTTCGAGCGACGACTCGCCGATCGCAAGAGCAAGGCGGCGGGATGAACCTGGCTGACTGGCGCCGGAAAGGCACGCAGAGCAGCGCACGGTCCGATGCTGTGCGGCTTTACGGTCGATTGCATCGCGGACACAATTGAAACCGATGCGAGGACCGAGAATAGCAACGCTGTTCGGCACCCGCCCCGAGGCCATCAAACTCGCGCCGGTGATTCAGGCGCTCGGACAGCTCGGGGAAGAACAAGGCGGCCCGGTGGATTTGATCAACGTCAGCTCCGGGCAGCACAGTCATCTTGTTCGCCCTTTCACAGAAGCGTTCGGCGTATCCATCGATCATGATCTCGAGGTGGGCACGCCCGACCAGAGCGCGACGGACATCGCCTCGGCCGTGCTGGCTCGTTTCGACGCGCTGCTGGCGCGAATCGAGCCCGACCTCGTTCTCGTGCAGGGCGACACGACCACCGCGATGTCCGGAGCGCTGGCCTGCTTTCACCGCCGCGTACGGATCGGGCATGTCGAGGCCGGGCTCCGATCCGGTAACGCCTCGAGCCCGTTCCCCGAGGAGATGAATCGAAGGCTGATCACACAGATGGCCGACGTTCATTTCGCGGCCACAGACCGAAACGTACGAACTCTGAAAGCAGAGGGTGTGGAGGAGGACCGGGTTATCCTGACTGGAAACCCCGTGGTGGACGCTGTCGCCTGGGCGACGCGTCACACTACCCCCGGGCCACGTGTCAGACAGTTACTCGATGCCGTTCGCGATCGCCGACTGATCGCAGTCACGACGCACCGCCGCGAGAGCTTCGGAGAAGTCATGATCGCGCGCCTGCAGGTGCTCTCACGCTTCGTCTCTGCTCATGAAGACGTCGCAATCGTGTTCCCCGTGCACCCCAACCCGAACGTACGTCGGGCGGTCGATGAGGCGCTGCCTGAATCCGATCGCGTACACCGCATCGAACCGCTCGGATATTTCGACTTCATCCATCTGCTCTCGTCATCGTGGCTGATTGTCTCTGACTCGGGCGGAGTGCAGGAGGAGGCTCCAACGCTCGGTAAGCCGGTGCTTGTGATTCGTGAGAACACCGAGAGGCCGGAGGCCATCGAAGCCGGGGTCGCGCGGCTGGTCGGGCCCGACGCGGCGACGCTCGAGCTGCTTCTCGAGGAATGCAACGACGATCCGGCCTGGATTCGAAGCGTGCGCGCAGCCGAGAACCCCTTCGGTGCACCTGGAGCGAGCGATCGAATCGCACGTGCGGCGTGCGAGGTCGCGCGCCGGGCCGCATCGAAGCGCGCCGACAGCAGAGGCCCCCGGACATAAAAAAAGGCGCCGCCCCGGGAAGGGACGGCGCCTCGCTTTCAGCCCCCGCGTGATACCGGGCCCGATCGTGACGTCAGGCGCGACTGCGATCGCCGCGATTCCGCCATCGCCGAAGGTACGTCGGGATATCGAGCGTCCGCTTGCTCTCGCCGCCGTGGCCGTGATCCATCTCCGCGTCCGCGTGTCGCACAGACTCACCGGCTTCGTCCCCATCGGCCCCCATCTCCGGCAGGCCCTCACCGGACGGGTCGTCGAGACAATCGTCGAGCAACGGTCCGCGCGAACGAACCGCCATCGGCTCACCGGCCAGCTGCACCGGATCGACGTAACGCGACTCGGTTCGCAACGCGGCAGCTTCGGTCATGCGATCGCCGACCCCCGTCGCGATAACGGTGATGCGGACCTCATCTTCGAGCTCGCTGTCGTGAACCAGACCGACGATGATGTTGGCTTCCTCGTGCGCCTGTCCCTGGATCAGATCGATCGCGTCGTTCATCTCCTGGATTCCGAAGTCATCGCTCGCGGTGATGTTGACCAGCACTCCGTGGGCGCCGCCGATCGAAACATCCTCGAGCAGCGGGCTGGAGATCGCAGCGTTCGCCGCATCGCAGGCCCGGCTGTCGCCGCGGCCGACGCCGGCACCCATCATTGCCAGACCCATCTCCGCCATGATCGTTCGCACATCGGCGAAGTCGACATTGATCAGGCCCGGTTCGGTGATGATCTGCGAGATCCCCCGCACCGCCTGGAGCAGGACATCGTCCGCCTGTCCGAACGCTTCCTTCGCTGTCGTGGAACGCCCGGAGACCTCGATCAGTCGCTGGTTGGGAATCACGATAAGCGTATCAACGGCAGCGCGCAGCTCGCGGATGCCCGCGTCAGCCTGGCGATTGCGCTTCTTGCCTTCGAACGAGAAGGGTTTGGTCACGACGCCTACCGTCAATGCGCCGAGATCTTTCGCGACTCGTGCGCACACCGGCGCGGCACCCGTGCCTGTGCCACCACCCATACCGGCAGTCACGAAAACCATGTCGGCGCCGACCAGCTCCTCACGGAGAAGCTCTTCCTGCTCGAGAGCGGCTTTGCGGCCGATCTCCGGGTTCGCGCCCGCGCCGAGCCCCTTGGTCAGCTGCGCACCGAGCTGCAGCTTGACGCCGGCCCGATTGACCCCGAGCGCTTGCGCGTCGGTGTTGGCTGCAACGAAGTCCACCCCGTTCAGGGCCGCTTCAATCATCGTATTGACGGCATTTCCGCCGCCACCGCCGACTCCGACGACAACAATACGTGCGTTGTCTTCGTTGGCACCCACCAGTTCGATCATCCGCCTATCCTCCTCATCCTCTGCTCGGTACTGGAAAATTGATGACTAGAAATACTCTTTCCACTTGCGCCACAGCCACTGCGGCATGACGCGCGCGCCGACTCCCCCTGAAATTCCGGCGGAACGGTCACTCGGTCGCAGGCCACGCGCAAGGCCGACCGCGGCAGCCCACGAGGGGTCATCGATCTCGTCGGACAGACCCACGACCCCCTGTGGTTCGCCGAGCCGAACCTGCTGCTGCAACGTCCGCGATGCGACCTCGGTAATTCCGGGCAGCATCGCCGAGCCGCCCGTCAGGACAACGCCCGAGGTCAGTTCATCGGCGTAGCCGGAACGCTCGATGCTCTCGCCGACCATCTCGAAGATCTCCTCGATCCTCGGACCGACGATCTCCGCGACCATCTTTTTCTCGAGCATTCGCGGCCCGCGTCCGCCGACCCCGTTGACCTCGCACTCGAGGCTGTCGTCGACCATCGCCGGGTCGGCGAAAGCATGACGCAGCTTGAGGATCTCGGCCTCACGCATCGAAATCTCGAGGCAGCGGGACAGATCACTCGTGACGTGCAGGCCGGCCACTGTCAGACAGCTCGAGTGGACCACTCCACCGGAGTGATAGACGCAGATATCAACGGTGCCTGCGCCGAAATCGACGAGCGCTACCCCCAGGTCGCGCTCTTCCGGCTCGAGCGCCGCCTCAGCAGACGCGACCGGTCCCGCCATCATTCCCGCGACGCTGAGACCGGCCTTGTTGCAGCACTTGCTCAGATTGCCGAGCGCTGACTCGCAAGCCGAGATGATGTGAAGATTCGCTTCGAGTCGGATTCCGTTGATTCCGACCGGATCGAGAATTCCGCCCTGCCCGTCGACAATGTACTCGCGGCACATCAGGTGGACGATCGCCTGATCCGCAGGGAGCGGGACTGCCTGCGCGGCCTCGATCACGCGGCGCGCACTTCGCGCCGATACTTCGCCGTTCTCGATGGCAACGACGCCGTGGCTGTTGGTGCCACGAAGGTGGTCGCCGCTGACGCCGACAGTGACCTGGTGGATCTGGCAGCCGGCCATCAGCTCGGCCTCGCTCAGCGCGACACCGATTGCCTCGGTCGTCTTCTCGACATCGCAGACGCGGCCGGCGCGGATCCCCCGGGACATCGCGGTGCCGACACCGAGCACCTCGAGTCCGGCCTCGGTCTCTTCGGCGATCACCATCGCCACCTTCTGTGTGCCGATGTCGAGACCTGCCTGTATGGATCGACGCCTAGCCATCGTTACTTCCGGGCCCGCTGGCACCGCCTGCGACCGATGCAATCACCTGTTTGAGCTTTCCGCTGCTCACTCGAAGGATCGCCCGGTCCGGGTACTCCAGATCCAGTTCTCCCATCTCGTCGGTACTGCGCGCAAGCGCTGTCATCACAGACGCCAGTCGCGGCAGCTGCTGCCTGGGGTCGGGCGAGGCTCCGAGACGCACCGAAACACGCACGGCTTCGGGATAGACCCAGTACACGCCCTCGGAATCGATATGGACCTGTGAGACGCGTACTCCGCTGAGGGCGGCCGCGTCGATAATGGCAAGAGACCGGCGGAGCAGGGCCACACGGGCCGAGCGCTCCGCGGCAGCGTTCCAGCCGGTCAGGTACGGCAGGTCGGCGAACGGGGCCTGGCCGGCCTCCCGGTAGATCACGCCCTCTCCGTCGATCAGATAGGAACCGTTCTCGTCTACGGTCGCTGCGACCGGCTCACGCCGGTAAACTTCGACCGAAACCTGGCCGGGAAAGTGGCGCGAAACGCGGGCATCGGACACCCACGGAGCGGAAGCGAGCGCGCTCTCCGCCCGCTCGACATCGACATTCCAGACGCTCGTTCCCTCGAAAAGCCCGGCGATCGAGGCCAGCTCGGCCGGCTTGGCAGCGGCGCTGTCACAGCGAACCTTTACAGATCGGAGACGAAAGTAGCTGTGGTTCGCGACGGCAGGCCAGATGCGCAGGTAGGCGCCATAAGCAGAAGCAGCGACGGCGGCCGTACAGACCAAGCTGATCACCGCGAGCCGCGACCAGCTCGCCACGTCGGTACGGAACTTACGGAGAATCGGTCGAAATCGCATCCCAATCCCCGATCAGTCTCACCTCTGGCTCCAGCCAGACCCCACTACGCTTCCACACCTCTTCCTGCACGAGACTCATCAGGGTTCGGACATCGCTCGCCTTCGCACCGCCGAGATTGACGATGAAGTTGGCGTGGTCAGGTGAAACCTGTGCACGACCCATGGTCTTCCCTTTCAGCCCGGCAGCCTCGATAAGCTTGCCGGCGTGCTCTCCGCGGGGATTTTTGAAGACCGACCCGGCGTTGGGCATGCCGAGCGGTTGCTTGCGCCTGCGCTTCGTCTGGACCGAATCCACAACCCCCTTCAATCTCCCCACCGAAGAGCGCAGTAAGCTGAACGTTACGGAGGTTATCACGAGGTCGATGTCGAGCGCTAGATTGCGGTAGGAAAATTCGAGCCTTGCGCGATCGAGACCGACCTTGCAACCGTCAAGGGTAACGCCCTCCATGTGAACGATCGCGTCGCCGATCTCGCCACCGAAGGCGCCGGCGTTCATCAGGGCACCGCCCGCGACCGTACCGGGAATTCCGGCTGCGAACTCGAGCCCGGCGTATCCTTTCGCGACAGACTCCGAGACGAGCTTCCCGAGCCGCGTGGCCCCGCCCACATCGACAATGACGCGGCGTTCCAGATTGCCATCTTCCCGGGTTGTGCGCGTCTCGTCGTGCCATCGCCGGAAATCGAACGAGCGCCCGAGCCGGACGACGAGCCCCCTTACCCCGCTGTCACTGATCAGGATGTTCGTGCCGCCGCCAAGCCGAGTGACGGGGATCCCGAGTCGCGCGGCCTCGGCAAGGGCAAAAGCGAGTTCGTCCCTGTCGGCGGGGTCGAGGAAGAGATCGGCGGGCCCCCCGATTCGATACGAAGTGTAGCGACCCAGCGGCTCATCGACGCGCAAGGCCTCACCGAGCCGCGAGCCGACCGAGCCGTAAAACCGTTTCAGTGCCTCAGTTTCCAAGTCGACTCAGGATTTCCGGCCCGAGCCTGGTGACGTCTCCGGCGCCCAGGGTCAGGACGAGGTCTCCGGGCACGGCCATCCGGGCGACGCGACCGGAGAGGTCGGCGTCGCGCGGCGCATAGATCACCTCGCCGCGGTGCCGGCGTGCCAGCGCTTCGGCAAGCCTTCTTCCATCCACGCTGTCCACGGGCGTCTCTCCCGCGGCGTAGATGTCCGTCACCACAACCACATCGGCGTCGTCGAACGCTGCCGTGAACTCCTGGAATAGATCGGAGGTTCGCGAGTAACGGTGCGGTTGAAAGACCGCGACGACGCGACGCCGATAACTTCCGCGGGCCGCACCGAGGGTCGCGCGGATCTCGGTCGGGTGATGAGCGTAATCGTCGACGACCAGGACGTCGTCGACTTCGCCCTTCACCTCGAACCGGCGCATGATTCCGTCGAATGTCGCGAGGGCGTCACGACAGGTCTCCGGATCGATGTTGAACTCGTGCGCGACCGCGATGGCCGCCAGCGCATTGAGCACGCTGTGTCGGCCGGGCATTCCGACATCGAAACGTCCGAGCGAAACGCCACGGTGAAGGACATCGAAGCCGGCTCGCAGTTCGTGGTAGGAAACATCGACCGCTGCAAAGTCCGCTTCCGGCGTCGTCCCGTAGGTCACGAAGCGCTTCTTCAGTCGGCCCAGCATCGAGGCGATCTGCGGATCATCTACGCAGAGCACGACTCGACCGTAAAACGGCACGCCGTTGATGAACTCGGTATACGCATCCACCAGTCGCTCGAACGTACCGTAGTAGTCCATGTGCTCACGGTCGATGTTGGTAACCACCGCGATCGTCGGCTTGAGGAGCAGGAAGCTTCCATCACTCTCATCGGCCTCGGCGACCATGTAGCGCGAACGACCGAGTCGGGCGTTGGTCCCTCCAAGGGATTTCAGGCGTCCGCCGATCACGACCGTCGGATCGAGCCCACCGGCGCCCAGCATCGCTGCAACCAGCGAGGTCGTCGATGTCTTTCCATGGGCGCCCGCCACCGCGACCCCGCATTTGACCCGCATCAGTTCCGCGAGCATCTCGGCGCGCGGAATGACCGGAACACGAAGCGAACGGGCAGCGCGTATCTCGGGGTTGGCGTCATTGACCGCCGAGGAGACGACAACGACATCGGTTGTGTCGGCGACATTGTCCTCTTCGTGGCCGAGATGGATGTCTGCGCCGAGCGACGCGAGTCGGCGGGTCATTTCGCTTTCCTGAAGATCGGAGCCGGTCACTCGGCAACCCAGAGTGAGAAGAACCTCGGCGATCCCGCTCATCCCGATTCCGCCGATGCCGACGAGGTGGATGTGTCTGGCGATCGGCTCCCCGGAGCCGGCCACATCAGGCAGGTCCGTGCCTGCCCATGCGTGTGCAAATGATTCCCTGGCGCTCACGTCCCCTTCTTGCGCCGCGTGCGAAGGACCTGGCGGACGACGTCCATCACACGCGCGGCCGCCCCGGGTTTTCCGAGGCTGGCGGCCTTGCGCGCCATGGAGTCTAGCCCTGCAGGGTCGCGGAGCAAGCCTTGAAGTGCCTTCGTAAGGGCGGTCGCGATTCCGCCGTCGTCGGGCACCAGAACCGCCGCGCCCGCCTGCTCGAGCGCACGGGCGTTGGCGGTCTGATGATCGCCAGTGGCATGCGGGTAGGGAATCAGTATCGACGGTGTGCCGGTACTGACCAGCTCGGCCACGGAGGTTGCGCCTGCGCGGCAGACGGCGAGCATGGCCCGCTCGTACGCGGCGCCCATGTCGTCGATGAATTCGCGCGTCTCCACGTCGAGGCCGGGGCAGTCTTTTTTCAGCGCCTCATACGCCGCAGCAGCCTCCAGCGCGCCGCCTCGCCCGGTCTGATGAAGCACCCTCGGAAGCTCTGCGCCGTCGGCGGCGAGCGCCCCGAGCGCCGCAATCACGGCACGGTTGATCGAGACGGCACCGGCGCTGCCACCAAACACGAGGAGCGTGTCGGGCCCATCCCCCGAGCGCGAACCTTCTGCACGGCCACGCTCGAGTTCGGCCCGCACGGGGTTCCCCGTCAGGCGCGCTTTGCCCGCAGGCAGCGACGAAGCGGTCGCGTCGAAGCTGGTACACACCGCTGCTGCGAGGCGCGAGAGTGTTCGATTGGAAAGACCGGGGTCGCGGTTCTGTTCGAGGAGAACGACCGGAACTCCGGCGAGTCGGGCCGCGACAACGCCGGCGGAGGATGCGTATCCGCCGAGGCCGATCAGTACGTCGATTCGGCGGCGGCGGAGCTCACTGCGGGCCGCCCCGACCGCCCCGAGAAGCCGCACGACACCGCGCACGGCGCCGGAAAGACCACCACCGCGAATTCCGGACAGAGGCTGGGCGTACAGTTCGTGACCGGCCGCCGGAACAAGCCGCGATTCGATTCCGCGCTCGGCTCCGAAGAACACGACCTCGGCGGCCGCGCCGGAGTCGAGAGCATGCTGCGCAACCGCGAGGCCGGGAAAGAGATGGCCGCCGGTGCCACCACCGGCGATCGCCATTCGTATCGGCTCCTCGCTCACCGCTCTCTCAGCTCGCGGGAGAGTGACATCAGAATGCCCATGGCAGCGAGCGAGGCCATCATCGCAGAGCCCCCGTAACTCAGGAACGGCAGCACCAGTCCTTTGGTCGGCAGCAGCCCGAGCACAACACCCATATTGACGAGTGCCTGGAACGTGAGCGCGAGCGTGATCCCTGCCGCGAGCAGTTGCCCGAACGTCTCCGGGTGCCTGTGGGCGACCCGGAATCCACGGTAGGCGAGGATCGCGAAACAGATCACCACCATCAGTGCCCCGATCAGACCGCCCTCCTCGCCGATCACCGCGAGCACGAAGTCGGTGTGAGCCTCCGGCAGCCAGCCGGTTTTCTGCAAAGAAGCACCGAGACCGATGCCCTCGACACCACCGGAGCCGAAGGTTCGATACGACTGGACAAGCTGGTAGCAGGCCCCTTTCGGATCAGCCCAGGCATCGGTGAAACACAGAATACGCTTCAGACGCCACGGCACCTTCGCGACCAGATAGTAACCGCCGACCACGACAGGGATGGCGAGCAGAGCGAGATGGCGCATCGGGACTCCAGCGAGAAACATCACAGCCACCCCGACCAGGCCGATGAGCGCTACGGTTCCGAGGTCCGGTTGCGCGAGCAACAACACCGCCAGTGAGCCCATGACAGCCAGCGTCGGGATGAGGCCACGCGTCAGCTCACCGAGACGGTCGCGATTGCGTGTCAGCAAGGATGCGATGAAGACAACATACGCGACCTTGGCGAGCTCGGCTGGCTGGATGTTCAGCGGACCGAACGTGACCCAGCGACAGGCACCCTTGCTGCACGAGCCCACTCCCGGGATGAGCGGAACCGCCAACAGCGCGAGCGCGGCGATGAACGCGGGCCTGGCCCACTCTTCGAGCCGATCGGAGCGCGTGTGGGCAAACATCCACAGCAACCCCGTCCCGAGAACAATGGAGACGACATGCTTGGTCAGCATCAGATAGCCGTCGCCGAAGTTTGTCTGTGAAAAGAAGTAGGTGGTGTCGAAGACGAGGAGCACGCCGGTAGCGACGAGAAGAACCGTCAGCGCGACGATCCAGGGGTCGGGCCGATCCGTCGCGCGTACACGAATCCGCCGGGTCGCCGCCTTCGAGACCTGTCCGCTCGTCTGTTCCTCTTCCGCCATCCCCTCAACCTCCTGCGAGCGACAGCCGACCGCGAAACTCGGTCAGGCCGCCTCTCCGGGCCTGCTCAGCCCTCGGTCGCTCGCGCCGCCGCGACCATCTTTTCGAACACGCGTCCACGCTCTGCGTAGCCGCTGAACTCGTCGAAGCTCGCACACGCGGGGGCGAGCAATACCACATCGCCGGTCTCCGCAACCTCTGCGGCGATCGCGAAGGCATCGGCCATCGTGCCCGCCTCGTGCACGGCCGGGACCCGTGGCGCCGCCGCTGCATCGACTCGGCTCACGTTACCGAACGCGGAAACGATCTGCGCAGACGATTCGCCGAACGCGATCACATCACGCACGGCCGGCCGCGCCAGCACGGCCTCCGCTAGCGATTCAAAGCTCGCGCCTTTCCCGACGCCGCCGACCAATAGTACGACAGGGGCGGAAAAGGCATCAAGACTTGCAATCGTTGCACCCACATTCGTCGCCTTCGAATCGTTCCAGAACTCGACTCCGGCGATGGTATCCACGCGGTGAAGTCGGTGATCGAGGCCATCGAAAGACGCCACTGCCTGGATGACATGATCCCACCCTGCGCCGAGAGTGCGTGCCAGCTCCGCTGCGGCCGCGACGTTGGCGAAATCGTAGGGGGCCTGCGGCCAGCCACCTGCGAGCCGGACTTCGCGCCCCTCGCTGTCGCGCAGCACGCGAGCCGCGTGATCGTGCACCAGCCCGAACTCTCCCTCGCCAAGCGCGCTACTTCCGAAGGTCGATAACCGGCCGCGGAACTCGCCGAGTCGGCCGCGCCACCAGTGTTCATCGCGGCACAGGACCGCATGATCCGCGTCGCCCATGGCGGCGAAGATTCTCAGTTTTGTCGCGCCGTACTCCTCGAGCGTGCCGTGGCGGTCGAGATGATCCGGCGAGAGATTCAGGATCGCCGCGGCACAAGGGTGAAACTGCGTGGTCCACTCGAGTTGGAAGCTCGAGGTCTCCACGACGCAGATTTCCGCGTCACCACCGACCGCGTTGCACAGCGGATTTCCGAGGTTACCACCGACAAAAACCCTCCGCCCGGCACAGGCGAGAATCTCGGCGAGGAGGGTGACCGTCGTGCTCTTTCCGTTCGTGCCCGTGACCGCGACGATCGGTCTGGCGACCGCTCGCGCGCCGAGCTCGAGCTCCGATACGATCTCGACACCCGCTGACTCCGCCGCGGCCAGCACGCGATGGCCGCGCGGCACACCGGGGCTGGTCACGACCAGATCGAAGTGGGTGATCGAGGACCGGGCCGAATCGGCGTCGATCCAGGACCGTGTATCGAGTGGAGCGCCGCCGGCCTCTGCCGGCGGCGCTCCCCGGGGA
>CAXQPB010000154.1:0-10510 GCA_964225545.1 Candidatus Nitrosopumilus sp.
TTCAGCGAGATCTGTTTTGCCGAAGTCGTAGTGATCGGTTCCGCGCAGCGGCTCAGCGCTGAGCAGAATCAGGTCGCTCAGCCCGTCGATCGCTGCCCGGCCGTCTGACTCGGCGACCCAGTCGAACTCGATCGCGAGGGCGGCTACTTCGTCACGATCATCACGCGAGGCCGCGCTGACGATTCTTCGGTACCGCTCCATGGTGTCGGGCGCGATCTCGACCGTAGAGCCGAAGTCGAGCAGCACGAGCCGCTCGCCGGCCGGGTCAAACATATAATTGGCAAAGTTCGGATCAGACTGCATGAAGCCGGTATCGAAGAGCTCGATCAGCGTCAGCCCCTGAAGTTTGCCCGCGATGCGATTTCGTACTTCCTGATCGTGCGATTCCTCCCACAGCGACTCGATCGGACGCGCCTCGATGTAATCCATCGCCAGGATGTGGGGAGTGGTCAGGTCGTGGTGCGGCGCAGGCAGCAGCACGTCATCGTCGCCGTTGACCATCTCCCGGTAACGACCCAGTGCCTCGGCCTCCCGGACGTAGTCGGTTTCCTGATGAAGCTGCTCCTTGACCACCGTCAGAAGCGGGTCGATGTCGTAGGCCTTGGGGATGATTCCCGACGCCTTGAGCAGCGCCGCGAGGTTGTCGACGTCGCTGTCGATGCTGCGGGCCACAGCAGGAAACTGGATCTTCAGCGCTAGCTCGCGGCCATCTCGTGTGCGAGCACGGTGTACCTGTCCAATGGATGCCGAGGCGATCGGATCCTCGTCGAACTCGGCGAAACGCTCCATCCAGTCCCGACCGTATTCGCGGGCCAGTACCCTGCGCAGCTGCGTGCGCGGCATCTTGTCCGCGGAGTCACGCAGTCGCGCAAGCGCGTCTGCAAACGCCGGCGGGACCGTGATCCCGCCCTCGAGCGACAGCATCTGTCCAAGTTTCATTGCGGCGCCGCGCATTCCGGCCAGCGCATCCGCCAGTTGCTTGCCGTTTCGGGCGCTGAGAACCAGGTCCCGGTAACTCTGTGTGTCTCCGGAGATCCATCTGCGGGCCGAGTCCGTGACCGCAGAGGCAGCCATGCCGCCTGCCAGCCACGCGAATCTTCCAACCCTCTCGATGCGGCCGCTCGGTACCCGGCGGCTGCGCATGGAATCGCTCTTTCGCCGATCGTCGCTCACTGCAACTCCCATATCTCAGACCGCTACCTGGTCCAGCCGATCCATGTGGCGCTCGCCGGCGCGGTCCTCGAGAACCGCTTCTGCTGCGTAACGTCCCGACGCGATCGCCCCGTTGATTGACGGATTCGCGACGAAATCGCCACAGACGTATCGACCGGAGCGCAGCCGGACCATCTCCCGACTCTCGGTCTCGTCGCGGAAACAGTCGCGCGGCAAGGCCGCGTCAATGCGATAGTGACGCAGCATCCTCCATCCGTTGACGCTCGGACCGAACCAGCCCGCAAGCTGGGCCCGTACGTCTCTTTCGAGGTTCTCGTCGCGCATATTGACCGAACCGACGACGGTCGCGCCGACCAGAGAGCTGCCGACCGGAGCGTAGGCGGGAGCGACGTTGCTCGGCACGACCACGTTACAGACGGGCCCGCGCTGCTCGCCATTCAAATAGATCAGAGGGTCGTCGAACGGAGCCTTCTCGGCTGCGTAGTAAAAGGTCGTGCTCGAGTTCCAGGCCTTCCGAGTCACGTAGCGCTCGAGGTGCATCGCGGCCGATACATGCGTGGCGAGTACGGTGCGGCGGGCGCGAATCAAGCGTCCGTCCGTAAGGCGCACCCCCTCGTCCTCGAGGAATGCGACCTTGCTGTTCAGCAGAATCCTCTCCGTCGGGATGGACTCGGCAAGCTGGGCCGGGATTCCAGCCATCCCGCGCGCGGGCAGAGCCGCGCCTGCCTCTGCAAAACATCGAAAGACGAATTCGAACATTTTCGCAGGCGTTGAGAGCTCACGATCGAGAAAGACCCCGGAGAAAAAGGGGCGGAAGAATGTGTCGACCGCCGACCGGGAGAGGCCGATCCTCTCGAGGTACGCATGGGTGGTCTCGCCATCGCGTGCGGTACGGCGCCCGCGCAGCAGAGCATGCCGGAGTTGGGCCACTTTCATCACATCGGACGGTCCGAAGACCCGGGCTGCGCCGATGATCGCGTCTACCGGCCGTCGCCACGGATCGCTGATCAGCCGCGTTCCTTTGAGTGTCTGGACAAGACTTCCCGGGTAGAACGCCTTGAGTCGGAGGGCGTCAAAGTCGAGCTCGGCCGCAGCATCCCGATACGCGGGCAGGAAGACCTGGAAGCCGCGATCGAGAAGGAAGCCTTCGGTCTCATCGGTGGCCACGCGCCCGCCGACACGATCTGCTGCTTCGATCACCGTGACGTCGACGCCGTTTGAATGCAGGAGTCTGGCGCAAGTCAGCCCGGCGAGACCCGCTCCGATGACTACGACTTCCGAGTCGGGTACTCTCATCGACTTCCCCCTGATGTTTCTTTGAATGGCGGTCCCGCATCGGTTGTATCGGCTTCGGAGCCGGCTGCACCCAACAGCGTCAGCCTGCGGCGCAGTTCAGGGAAGCTCTCGAGATAACGTGCGTCCGTATCACCAAGCTCGGCTCGCAGCCGCGCCGCCGCAGGGCCCCCGATCCAAAGGTCGACCCCTCGTGCCGAGTATGTTGTTACGTCGCGAATCTCATCGGCCAATCGGTCGAGACTCGCCGGCTCAATGATACTGAGCGCGACGACATCCGCGCCAAGCTGATCGGCGATTCGCGCGATCTCCCGACCCGGCAGATCTGTTCCCACGAACTCGGAGGGGACCCCGGAGGTCGAGGCGTCGAGAGATGCAAGGAGCGCTCCGAGCTCGTGTGTCTCTCCGGGAGGAGTCGCGAAGATGATTCTTGGGCTCCGGCCCGGTGAGGATGAAGTTGTAAGGAGGTTGAGCGCGATCCGTCTGACCACTGTCGAGATGAGACGTTCCTGGGCGATGGTGAGGTCGCCGCGCCTCCATCGTGCTCCTGTCTCAGCGAGCACCGGAAAAACGATTTCGTCGATCACCTCGCGAACCGGCATGGTCGCGAACGCCATTCCCAGTGATCGCTCGCAGGAGGTCGGGTCGAACTCCTCAACCCCCTTCATGAGTGTATCGACGTAATCGCTTCTATTGCTGGTTCGGGTCGGCGTCTCGGTTGACGCCGCGGTGAGCAACTCGGTCAGCTCCGTATTGTCCAGCCTGGCAACGGTTCCAATCGAGTTTCCGCGTCGAACCGCGTCGGCCAGCAGACGAAGTCGTTCTACATCTTCTTCGGTATAGAAGCGCCGGCTGTTTCCTGCGCGCCCGGGGGAAACCACGCCATGGCGCCGCTCCCACGCACGAAGAACGTCGGGGGTCAGCCCGGTCATCAGGGAGACGGCCTTTACGCTGAAACGTGGTTGTCGCTTTGTCACAGGGAGCAGTCTGACATGGCGTCCCTGCTTGTCCAAGACAAAGCCTGACGAGGCGGCGAAAAACATTTAACGCGCCGCATTGCACCTTTGGTGCTGTCTTGCGGGTGTCTCAACTCCGGCAACTCGCCAGCGACCCGGGATCCGGCCAGCCAACCGGGGAAAGCCCCTGAATTCTGGTGTTTCGCTGGATTTTGGCCTCCAGAGTCCTCACCATGCGCGCCGATGCGACGCTCCGACCGGATTGGGATTGTGATCGCTGTCTTCATTGTCTCAGCGGTGCCGTGGTACGCCCCGGACGGGTGGTTCGCAGTGGGGGTGCCGGTCTGGGCGGCGGGCAGTCTGCTCGTCACCGCGGTCTGGTCGGTGTGGCTGAGCTTCGCGCTGCGCAGGCACTGGGCGGACCGCAGCGGGCAGACCGAGGCCGTGGAATGCTCGGCGACCGCGCTGGATGATGATGGCTCCGGCCATGACTAGCCAGCCGCTGCTCCTCGGCCCGGCTGCGTTGTTCGCGGTGGGTCTGTACCTGGCGGCTCTGCTTGGCATCGGTATCGCCGCACGGCGAGCCCGCACCAACGCGGACATGGCGGATTTTTATCTGGCGGGGCGCGGTCTCGGCGTGGTCGTCCTGTTCCTGACGTTATACGCCACGCAGTACAGCGGCCTCACGCTGGTCGGATTCGCCGGCAACTTTTACCGCAACGGATTCACCTTCATCAGCGTCGTCTCTTTCGCTGCCGCGATCGGCAGCGTCTACCTGTGGTATGCGCCGCGACTTCAGCGACTGGCGAGCGAACGTGGGTATCTGACCGTCGGCGACTGTCTCGACGATCGCTACGGATCGAGCGGGCTCACGCTGCTCGCGACTGTTGTGTTCGTGTTCGCGCTGGCGACCTACCTGCTCAGCAACCTCAAAGCGCTCGGCTACGTTGTCGAGGCTGCGACCGGCGGTGCGGTCGGTTTCGCGCCGGCGGTGATCACGCTGGGCGCGCTGATTGTTGTGTATGAGAGTCTGGGCGGGATGCGCGCGGTTGCATGGACGGATGTTCTGCAGGGCGCGACGCTGCTGGTCGGGTGCGTGCTGTTGTTCGTGGTGGTGGTGATTCATTACGGCGCCCCCTCGCAGCTTCTCCCGGCAGCAATCGAGGCCCGCCCCGAGTTGCTGAAGCCGCCGGATCTCGAGCAACGCGTCGGCTGGCTGAGTACGCTCGTGCTGGTTGCTTTCGGTGTGTCGATCTACCCGCACGCGATCCAGAGGATCTACGCGGCCCGCGATGCAGTCACGCTGCGGCGTGCCTTCCAGCTCATGCTGCTGATGCCCTTCGTGACCACACTGCTGGTCATGTACGTCGGCTACGTCGGCGCGGTGAATTTTCCCGGGCTCGACCGGCTTCAAAGCGAGCGCATTGTCTTCGTGGTGCTGGCCGATCTGGCCGCGCACATCGCTGGGATTGAAGCGCTCATCGCCTTGCTTGTCTGTGCCGTGATCGCCGCCATCATGTCGACGGTGGACTCCGCGCTGCTGGCCGTGTCCTCGCTGCTGACCGAGGACTTTTACAGAAAGCTGCGCCCGCAGGCCTCCGAACGAGAACTCGGCGTCGCAGGCCGCGTTTCGTCCTTCGCGCTGATGGCAGCGATGATCGTGCTCGCGATCACGCTGCCGCAGACGCTCTGGCGGATCACCGAGGTCAAACTCGAAGTGCTGTGCCAGGCAGCGCCCGCGATTGTCTGGGGGCTGTTCGATCGGCGCCTGAACGCGCGCGCTGTCACAGCGGGGATGGCCGTTGGCTTGATGGCAACGGTCGGGCTGTTCGAGACCGGAGTTCGCCCGTTCGGTTTCCATGCCGGAGTGGTCGGGTTGGGCGCGAACTTCGCGGCCGTTGCGCTGGTCGCGCTTGCCGCGCGCAGTGGGGGCGCGGAGCCGGCGACCGGGGCGCCTTCGGCTCAGGAATAAGCGGCGAAAAGTTCCTCAAAGGCCTTCATCTGATTTCCGGCTGCCGACGATGGCACGAGAATCGGCGTGCGAACGCCGACGTCGTACCACGCCTCGATTCCCTCGCGGACTTTTGAAGCCGGACCGAACAGCGTGCAGTCTGCCAGCCACCGATCGCTCATTGCCTCGCCCAGACGTTCCTTCTGACCGGCCTCGAGAAATTTCTCCGCCGCCTGCATCTCCTCGGTGTAACCGGCGGTCTTCCAGTACTCGCGGTAGTTTGGCAGCGTGAGGTAGAACTCCATCGTCTTGCGGTTACGCGCAGCCGCAGCCTGGACATCGTCGTTGATACAGATCGGGACCATGTTGCCGATAAAGAAATCTTCGCTGTTTCGTTTGTCGCCCGGAAGCACCGAAAGCGATGCCTCGGTGCGGGACAGAGATGCATTCGCGAAGACTATGCCGTCGCCGATCTCGGCGGCGAGCCGTATCATCGGGTCGCGCAGCGTCGCCAGCACCACCGGCGCGAGCTCGGCGCGCACCGAGCGGCGCAGCTTGCCGACGAAGTCACGCATGTCGGCGAGCGGCTTGCCGGCGGTCACTCCGAGGTGCTGGTTCATCGGACCGTGGCTCACCCCGACGCCGAAGACGAAGCGGCCGCCGGACAGCTCGTGGAGCGCGACGGCAGTCTGAGCGTAGTCGGCCGGGTGGCGCGTGTAGATGTTGACGATCGACGTGCCGGCGCGCAGGCGCGTGGTGGTCTGGATGACCGCCTGGCTCAGCGCCATAGCGTCCCCGAGGCTCGGTGAGTACACGCCTTCGAAGCCACGGCGCTCGAGCTCGCCGGCGAGTTCGAGTGTGGCCTTCCAGCGGCCGGGGACAGCAATGAGCCCGACGCCGGGCAGTCGTGGTTGCGTCATTCGCGAAAATCTCCCGTTACACGATCTGCACCGCAGCGGCGGCGACCGTTCGCGATCATCGCGACCGGCGAGGTCTCACGCAAACCGCCACTCGAACTGTCGCTGGTGCGGGCCGGCGTGCTCCGTCGCGGCCGGCTCGGTTGCCGCGGGTCGCGACTTTTGTCCGGACTCAGCTTTGGTCAGGACTCCATCCCGGTGTGCCCGAGAACCCGGCCGACATCGCGCCATCGACAGTCACTGCTGCCCCTGAGACGAATGAAGCATCATCACTGGCGAGGAAGGTCACGAGCCGGGCGACCTCCTCGGGCTCTCCGATGCGGCCCAGCGGATGCGCGGCCGCGCCGATCGCCGCCAGCGCCTCTGCCCCACCCAGCTCGGCGACCGCTGCCTCTCCCATCGGTGTTCGTATAATGCCCGGGCATACGCAGTTGACGCGGATCCCGGCTGCGCCGTACTCGACCGCTGCGTTCCTCGTCAGGCCGACAACGGCGAACTTCGACGCATTGTAGGTCGACATCCCCGGCACGCCGGTGATGCCTGCGACCGAGGCAGTGTTGACGATCACGCCGCCTGCCGGGTCGGTGTTTTGCATCATCGCCTTGATCGCGGCCTGAAGGCAGTAGTAGACGCCGTTGACATTGACGTCGATCAGACGGCGATGCTGTTCGCGATCGGTGTCGACGATCGAGCCGTGCATCTCGACACCCGCATTGTTGAAGAAGATGTCGAGTCGGCCGTATTTTGCGACCGTTGCAGCGACCGTCCTGTCGACGGCTTCCGCGTCGGTGACGTCACAGGGCAGATAGGTTCCGCCGATTTCATCGGCGACGGCGCTTCCATCGACGATGTCGGCCACGACGACCGTGGCTCCTGCTTCGGCAAACATTCGCGCTGTGGCCAGGCCGATCCCTGAGCTCCCGCCGGTCACGATTGCAATCCTGTTGTCGAGTCTGTTCATGGTCGGCGGTGCTACACGATACGGCCCGCCGATCCCAGTTGCGGGCGTGCGGCCGAGCGCGCTCGGTCATGCAGCCGCATCCGCGCGTGATTTGACGTTGCGCAGCCGGCGCAGGCTTCCGATCAGCATCAGCACGAACACGATGTGGACAGCGACGACCGGCGGCCATCCGCACACGTAGATGATGCTGTTGGCGAGGCCGCCGGGAAACGGTCCCCCATCGAAAGCCAGTCCCCGTGTGCCGGCCAGCGCGTTCGCCCATGCCGGCAGGGTGAAACCCCACGCGGTGATGACCGTCGACCAGAACAGCGCCCGGTGCTGGGGCGCAGTGAGCGTGAGCAGCGGAGCCACCGCGGCGACTGCGAACAGCAGAAGGCCGTTGGTGATGCCCTCGAGGTGGGCCATGTTCCACGCCCGCGCCTCGCCCGGAACTTGGAACTCGATGGTCGGTATCAGAGGAAACAGTTCGACCTTGCCGAGCAGCATGAAGAAATACATCCAGCCGACCAGCACCGCTGTGATCCACAGTCCGACGCCGTTGACCACCAGCAGCACACGTGTTCGTTCATCCATGGTTTTGCCTTGTGTCAGGGTGCCGGCAGGTCTGCGCTCGACGTATCAATCAGCGGAAGTCGCGCCGCATCGTCGCGACGTGCGTAGTTCGCGATCCAGTCACGCACCCAGATCGGATCGGGCTCTTGGTCCGGTGTGTGCCCGGGCAGCATCCCGCGTACCAGGCAGGGCAGGGTGTGCCCCAGAAACTGCGCGGCGCGTCTCCACAGCCGCAGACGTGATCGAAGATCGCGCCACAGCCCGTCATGGCTGAGCATCGCGATATAGGCACGGCGTGAATACCACATCACGTGAAGCGATCCGGTCAGCACCCCGAGTGCGCGCATCCAGTACCCGGGACACGCGGCCTGGTAGACGTTGAAGGCCACGCGTTTGTGTTCGGTCTCCTCGACCATGTGCCAGAGCACGAAGGAGCTGACCCGCGTATCGGCCTCGGCGAAAAGGTCACGGCGTTCGGCCACCAGCCAGCGGGTCACGCCCATGGTCATCGTCTCGAAGCCCGCGGTGAACCCCATCCGGAAGCGCAGCGAGCGGCGCGCGCGCATCCGGTCGAACGAGCGCTGCATGTCTTCCTCGATAGCAGCAAGTTCGGGGTAAGAGTTCTTGATGTGGTCGTTGTATCGCCGGTGCTGACGGTAGTGCTGGCCCTCCTGGGCGATGAATCCGCGCGCCTCTTCGCGAACATTCGGGTCATCGATATGCGTGAGGGCTTCGCGCATCGAGTCGATCAGGAAGGGTTCGAGGTACGGCATCGTCAACGACGCACCGTTGATCATATGACTCCACTCCGGCTCATCACGTTTCCAGTGCGGGTCGATATCGTCGGGAAACTCGAATGGAATCCGCCGGACAATGATCTCGCCCGGCTGCAGGATGGACTCGGCGCGGTATTCCTCGTTGACGTGCATACGGTCTGTTGCGTGCCTTTGCCTGCCGGGAACTGTTTGCCGGCACTCGGTGAACCCGGCTGGCTTCGAGGGTGCCCAAACGGGTAGCCTCAGTCCAGAAACTGTGCCGGTCTGCGCCATCGCGGGTCAACTGCGGCCCACTCGTTGGACTTTCGTTTTGCTTGAGAATCGAATCGCTGGTTACGATCAGGGGTGATGGAGCAGGAAAAAACGGAACTTTCGATCGTCGCCGGAGTGCTGGCCGCCCTGCTCGTTTTTCCGGGCAGCGCTTTGCCGATGGACCCCTCATGCCACGACCCGTCGCGTCTGGTGCCCGAGCCCGGAGGGTTTCTGCTGCATTGCTCCGGCGAGAACGGCGAGCCGCTCACCAGCCTTCGCGTCAATTCCGCCACGAGTGCGTGGGAGGCCGGCGCTCCGGTCTTCGCCGGCGGTCTCCCGGCATGGACCTCCGAGGTTCAGATCTGGAATCCGACCGGTGAGTTCGACGCACCCGCGTCCTCTGACCCGAGCCGGCTGTACTTCACCGTGTTCGACGAGCAAGGCGAGCAGATCCAGGACGCTATCGGTCTGGCCGACTCGACCGGCACCGGCGCCTCCAGGCAGTGGGAAGACGGCGGCATTGTGCTGCGCTCGCAGGGCGAGGGCGAGCACCCGCGCGCGATGGACCCTGCGGTATTCGAGGACAACGCTGGCGGCGCGTGGATGGTCTTCGGTTCTCACGCCGGCGGGATCTATCTGGTCGCCCTCAACCCGGCGACCGGTCTGCTGCTCGAGCACCCCGAGGATCCGTGGGCGGACCCGATCAACGGCAGTCACCCCGACCGCTTCGTGCATCTGGCCTCCTACGGCGGCTCGACCGCTGACGAGAACGCGATCGAAGCGCCCTTCATTCACTACCGCAACGGCAACTACTACCTGTTCGTGAACTGGGATCGCTGCTGTTCGGGAACCGCGAGCGACTACAACATCCGTGTCGGCCGCGCGACGAACGTCGAGGGCCCGTATCTGGACCGCGCAGGAGTCGATATGGCTGTAGGCGGCGGCACGGTCGTGCTCGATGCTGATGGGGTGCAACTCGGCGATGATCGCTACGTCGGCCCCGGGCATGCGGGGATCACGACGATCGAGGGTAGTGACGTCTTCACGTTTCATTACTACGACGCCAATGACGGCGGGCAGTCGCGGGTGGGCGCGAAGATTCTCGATTGGGACACCGATGGCTGGCCGGTCGTGACCTCTGAAGACTTTGTGACGGATTCAAGTGTCGGTGGTGATACAGAACCGCTGGCCAAGCTGAAGGCGACTGCGCTGACACAGGAATTGGGCCGTCAGTCGCTGGGCTTCGTGACCGGAATCTTCCCGGTGGTCGATCAGGATTTCGATCCGCAGATCGACGCGATGCAGATCACGCTTTACTCCGGCGAGATTGCGGCCTGGCAGGGGCAGCTCGCGGCGGGCGACGCTAACTGGCGCGGAAAGAACACGAAGTGGAAATGGCGCTCTGCGCCCGAGGATGTCACCGGCGGTCTCTCGCTGGTTCTGCTGGCCTGGAAATCCGGCGGTGAGGGGCGGCTGAAGCTCCGGGCAAAGAACGCCGAGATCAACGACAACGATATCGGCCCGAACATCCGTGTCGAGATCGACTTCGGTGCGGGGCCTGTGAACTTCGTTCCCGGCGAGTGCCGGGTCCAGTCAGATGGCGGCCGCCTGAGCTGTCGCTGAGTCGGCGCCCGCGGCAGGCGCGGTGATCAAGCGCCTGCCGCGAGCGATGTCAGTCA
>CAXQPB010000155.1:0-34761 GCA_964225545.1 Candidatus Nitrosopumilus sp.
CACAGGACTCCCCGGCGTCGGTCACACCGTCGCCACAGACAGGCAGGCTGCAGTCGGTTCGGCAGGCATCCGCCGCCTCGTCTGAGTTCTCAACGCCCGCGTCGCAAGCCTCGCCGGCGTCCGTGACGCCGTCGCCGCAGCTCGGCAGCGTGCAGTCTGTGCGACAACTATCCGCAGCGGTATCGGAGTTGTCGACACCCGCGTCGCAGGCCTCCTCACCCTCCTGAACGAAACCGTCGCCGCAGCCGGCGGCCTCACAGGTCACCAGGCACGCGTCGCTGTTCGAATCGTTGCCGTCATCGCAGGCCTCGCCGTTGTCAATCACGCCATCGCCACAGCCGGCGAGCGTGCAGTCCGTGCGGCAGCTATCCGCAGCGGTATCGGAGTTGTCGACACCCGCGTCGCAGGCCTCCTCACCCTCCTGGACGAAGCCGTCGCCGCAGCCGGCGGCCTCACAGGTCACCAGGCACGCGTCGCTGTTCGAATCGTTGCCGTCGTCGCAGGTCTCGCCGGCGTCGGTCACGCCGTCACCGCAGCTCGCGAGCGTGCAGTCCATGCGGCAGGCATCGGCAGCGTCATCAGAGTTATCGACACCCGCATCGCAGGCCTCTTCGCCCTCCTGGACGAAGCCGTCGCCGCAGCGCGCGGCCTCACAGGTCACCAGGCACGCGTCGCTGTTCGCGTCGTTGCCGTCGTCACACGTCTCGCCGTGGTCGATCACGCCGTCGCCGCAGATCGGCATCAGGCAATTTGAACGACAGGCGTTGGCCACCTCATCGCTATTACGGACTCCGTTGTCGCACTCCTCAACGCCGACCTGCACGTGTCCGTCTCCGCAGGCCGCCGGCTCGCAGGTCGACAGGCAGGAGTCGCGATCGGAGAAGTTCCCGTCGTCGCACAGCTCTCCCGTGTCGACGGCACCGTCACCGCAGCTCGCGAGCGTACAGTTCGCTCGGCAGGCGTCCGCAGCGCTATCGGAGTTCTCGGCACCAGCATCACACTGTTCGATGCCGGCCTGGACCACGCCGTCGCCGCAGAACGCGAGCGCGCAGCTCGAGAGGCAGTAATCACCGTCGTTCGCGTTGGCGTCGTCGCATTCTTCGACCCCGATTTCCACGAAGCCGTCGCCACAGCGTGCCGTCTGACAGTTCGAGATGCAGCCGTCGGTGTCGTCGGCATTCGCATCGTCACACTCTTCCACATCGAGCTGCACGTGGCCGTCACCACAGCGGGCCGCCTCGCAGCTGTCCAGGCAGGCGTCAACGTTCGAGTCGTTGCCATCATCGCACTGCTCGAATCCGGCGTGAACGACGCCATCACCGCAGCGCGCAACCTTGCAGGTCGAGACACAGTCATCGGTTTCGATGTTGTTGCCGTCGTCGCACTCCTCGACACCTTCCCAGATGTACCCATCGCCGCAGGTCGCGGGCAGGCAGCCGGTCAGGCAGCCGTCGGTCTCCACGGTGTTGCCGTCATCGCAGGGCTCGATACCGTTGAGAACGGCGCCGTCTCCGCAGACATTGTGCTCGCAGCTGTCGAGGCAACGGTCGTTGTTCGAATCATTGCCGTCGTCGCACTTCTCGCCGCGCTCGACGAGGCCGTTGCCGCATTCTCCGTACATGCCCATGACCAGCTCGGTCGGCATCTTGCGATCGGGCTTCCAGTAGCCCTCAGCGCCGTCATCCTTGGCGGCCGCGAACACGCGACGGCCACCCGGGCTCTCGGCGCGCTCGACGCGGCCGGGGCCCTCGACCGACGGGCCGGCATTGAACGCACGCGGCGTCTCGATAATCGGTTTCTCGGGCTGCGCAGTCTTCACGATCTCGGCAACGGGGGCGTACTCGTCGCTCGGGGAGAATCGCTCGTAGATCGACGGGCCCAGGATCGGCAGCAGCGAAGCAACCGCAATCGCACCGGCCGCCTGTGCCATGCGACCGAAGTCGATCGACGGCAGCGCGACCGCCGGGAGTTTGACCTTCCACTCGCGCTTCGGAGCGTCGTCACCGCAGACGGTGTTGATCGCCTGCTTTACTGTGGCGGTCGACACGGGGCGCTCACTGCGGCTGAAGCCGTCTGAGAGAGCCTGCTCGCAGATCTGGTTCACGGTGCGGGGAATCCCTGCCGCCGCTTTCCAGACACGCTTGAGGTCACGCGGCGAGAACAGATCCTGCTGCACTGCGCCGGCGCTCTGCAGCCGCGTCTCGACGTACTCCTCGATATCCTCGGGCGACAGAGGCTCGAGTCGTGCCCGAACGCCGACCCGCTGGCGAACCTGGCGCATATGATGCTGAGCGAGCTTGTTTTCGAGCTCCGGCTGACCGCACAGCACGATCTGGAGAATTTTTTCCTTGGCGGTCTCGAGGTTTGTGAGCAGCCGCAGATCCTCGAGAACCTTGTCGTCGAGGGTCTGGGCGTCGTCGATGATCACCACGACATTACGACCGGCGACCAGGGCGTCGAGGAGATAATCGTTCAGACGCGCGAGCCGATTCAGTCGACGCGAATCGTCGAGGACGATCCCCAGCTCCATGCAGATGAACGCGAGCAGCTCATCGAAGGTTACCCCCGAATTGAAAAGCATCGCGAACGTGGTCTCCGGCCCCGTCTCCTCTACGATTCGCCGTAGAAGCGTGGTCTTGCCGGTCCCGGGCTCGCCCACCAGGGTGATGAATCCTTTGCGGGATTCGATTCCGTGAACGATCGAGGCCATCGCCTCGCGTGTGGACGCATTCACGTAGTGCCCGTCGGGGTCTGCCGTGTTTCCGAATGGATTGGACTGGAGATGATAGTAGTGCTCGTACATCGCTTTTTTCTGCCTCGTCATCCCGAACGCGATCGCCTCTGCGACCGGAAAAGGGGTCGTTGCTGCTTGCAGAAATGCAACCGCCGTACCAACTCGGGAATGGCAAAAGGGTCAGAGACCGGAGAGCACCGTTGAGGCGCGATGATGAAGCCCCGCAAAGCGCACAGGGTCGAATATGGAGTGCGCATTACGCGCAGAACGAGCGCCGATCCGTACGCCGTGACGGGCATGGCTCAGCGCAAAGCGGACGCTGCGGCAAGCCGCTGCGAGTTGCTCAAAGTAGCCTATACAGCGACTTTGGGGTGATCGTTGGGGCCGGCGATCGAGTCGAGCCGAGGCTGCGGTGGCCCTGGTTGGCGTGAAGCTGAGACTATCTGCCGGCCTTGCCCTGAGATCGTGCCGACATCCGGGCCCAGGTATCGCGCAGCGTGACAGTGCGGTTGAAGACGAGGCACTTCGCTGTCGACTCTTCATCGACACAAAAGTACCCCAGTCGTTCAAACTGGAACCGCTGCCCGGCCTCGGCGGTGGCCAGCGACGGTTCCACCGGACAGTCGGTCAGAATCTCGAGCGAAGCCGGATTCAAGCCGGCCGTAAACTCCTCGCTTTCCGCCAGGTCCAGCGGATTCTCGCGGCCGAAGAGCCGGTCATACAGGCGGACTTTCGCACGGATGGCATGCTCGGCGGACACCCAGTGGAGCGTCGCCTTGACCTTACGCCCGTCAGGAGCGTCTCCTCCGCGCGTCTGCGGGTCGTAGGTACACCGCAGCTCGACAACTTCGCCGGCTTCATCCTTGACGACCTCTTCACAGCGGATGAAGTAAGCGTAGCGGAGTCGAACCTCACGACCCGGTGCGAGCCGGAAGAACTTGCGCGGAGGATCTTCCATGAAGTCGTCACGTTCAATGTAAAGAACCCGACTGAAGGGAACCCGCCGATTTCCTGCGTTCGGGTCCTCCGGGTTGTTCACCGCCTCGAGTTCTTCGCTGCCCCCTTCCGGATAGTTCGTGATGACGACCCGCAGCGGGTTCAACACCGCCATGACGCGCGGCGCCGTACGGTTCAGTTCGTCCCTGACAGCATGTTCGAGCTGTTCGATCTGCACGCGGGCGTGGTGACGGGTGACTCCGACATCCGTGCAGAACCGCCGGATCGCCGAAGCCGGGTAGCCCCGCCGACGCATCGCGGTGAGCGTCGGCATTCGTGGGTCGCTCCAACCGTCAACGTGCGCGTCCTCGACCAGCCGGCGCAGGATACGTTTGCTCATCACGGTGTAGGTAAGGTCGAGGCGGCCGAACTCGATCTGCCGTGGGTGACACGGGACATCGAGTTGATCGAGGATCCAGTCGTACAGAGCGCGGTTGTCTATGAACTCGAGCGTGCAGAGCGAGTGGGTGATGCCCTCGATGGCGTCCGACAGGCAGTGCGCGAAGTCGTACATCGGGTACACCGACCAGCGATCCGCAGTCCGGTGGTGAGAGACTTTCTGGATACGGTAGAGGACCGGATCCCGCATGACGATGACCGGAGAGGCCATGTCGATCTTCGCCCGGAGCGTATGCGAACCTGCCTCGAACTCACCCGCAGTCATGCGCTCGAACAAGTCGAGGCTCTCTTCGACAGAGCGAGCCCGGTACGGGCTGTCGCGCCCCGGCTCCTGGAGAGTCCCCCGGTGTTCCCTGATTCCGTCGGCATCGAGCTCACAAACGTACGCCTTACCGACTCGGATCAGGGCCATGGCGAACTCGTGAAGGCGCTCAAAATAGTCGGAGGCGTAGTAGAGATGCTCGCCCCAGTCGAAGCCCAGCCACCGCACATCACGCTCGATGGAGTCGACGTACTCCGTGTCCTCTGCCGTCGGGTTGGTGTCGTCGAAACGGAGGTGACACCGACCTTGCGCGTACTCGCTGGCCATACCGAAGTTGAGACAGATCGACTTGGCATGCCCGATGTGAAGGTAGCCGTTGGGCTCGGGCGGGAACCGTGTCACGACAGCGCCGTCTCTCTTGCCCGATGCCACGTCCGCCGCGACAATCTCGCGGATGAAGTCTTTGCCTGCCGATGTTTCGCTCATTGCCTCGCCCGACCCGGTATAACGCTGACGCCGCCGACCGCCCCGACGTACGCCCTGTGACAGGACGTGCCGCATGAACGGTCGCGCCGCGCCGAACTCTAGAAGGAACGCCGCGCAATGTCTCGCAGCGACTGCCGCGGCCGGCTTGCGCGAGCCGGGCGCAGCGGGCAGGCCAGAGACGTGGAGAAGATCGGTCACGCAAGTTCCGACGGCGAGCTGCTCGGCAGAGAGGCCGCGCGCGACCTCGTTGCACGATACAACGCGGCAGGCGACGCCGGTGACGCGCAGGCGGTCGCCTCGCTGTTCGTGCCGACCGGGGTGCTGGAGGTCGAAGGCGTCCGCTACCGGGGCCGCGATGCGATCCGCGGAGTCTTTGACCGCGTCGCTGTCAGCATCGGCCCGAACGATGAGCACCTCGCCCGTGTCATCCTCCATTACACATCCACCCATCGGCTCGAGGTCGTCGACTCTGCTCGCGTCGAAGGCTCGTGTTACTACCAAGTGCTGACCGAGCGCGGCCTCGACCACTGGGGACGCTACCAGGACGTTTACATACGGGACGAGGACGGCTGGTCATTCCTGACCCGCCGCGTCACGATTGACGGGATCGTCGAAGGCGGCTGGTGTGCGAGGATGGGAAGCGCTGCAACTGCCGGCTCACGCTGATCGAACGTCGCCGGCCTGCCGCACGGCTTCTTCAGTCTCACCTGCCGCCGCTGTCAACGGCGCGGCGCGATCTCCGACAGAGCCCCTGTCACCGCCAGATACTCAGCCTGGGTCTCGATGAAGCCTGCCCGATCACGGATGTACTTCGAGGGGTCGGTCACCGAGCTGACCGAGGGAGTCGGGAGCACCGCAGCCAGCAAAGCCGACTCGCCCGCAGTCAGATCGATCGCGGACTTGCCGAAGTAGGCGGACGCTGCCGCACCGGCGCCGTACAGCCCCGGGCCGAACTGGGCAAAGTTGAGATAGAGTTCGAGAATTCTTCGCTTGGGCAGGAACAGCTCGAGGTGAAGCGTCAGCCACGCTTCCAGAATCTTGCCGCCGAGCCGCCGACGCGGCCACAGGTAGAGGTTCTTCGTGAGTTGCTGCGAGAGGGTGCTCCCACCCCGCGGCCGGGAGCGCGAACGATTGTCTTCGAGCGCTTTCAGAATGGATCGGAGATCGAATCCGCGGTGGCTGAGAAAACGCTGATCTTCTGCGGCAACGATGGCAATGGCCAGAGACGGCGCGATGGACTCGATCGGTCTCCACTGATGCCGCGCGGTGACCGATGGCGGCGTTGCGCGATTGTACTGGACCATGAATGCGCTGGCGGGCGGATTCCACCACCGCAGCGGCAGAGTCACGAGGACCGACACCACCACGAGGGCTACGGTCACGCCGGCAACCGGCCACGCCAGCCGCGCCCGCAATCCGGAAGGTTTGCGCCTCCGTCCGCCCTTCACCACTCGAAGTACAACGGCCAGACAGTCGCATCGAGCAACGCCGTCTGGGCGCAGAACGGAATCGCCCCTGCGATCGCCAGGGCCAGAAACCACACCGGGCCTCGCGGACAATGGGTGAGCAGAACCACCAGCAGTCCGATCGCCGCCCCACCGACAACCGCAAGGCAAACACGATTCGCGATCCACAACCACCATGAGGAAGACTCGATCACCGCGAACGTGAGCGGCATCCACAGCGCCGACGGGAACAGAGCCAGCGCATACAGCAGGTTCACGGCGCCGAACCCGGCCGTACCCACACGGAACTCATCGGCATCGACGGCTGTGAGAAAATAAGCCGAGAAAGGGAAATACCCGAAGGCGGCAGCGAACATGGAGACGGTGTACGCAGCCCTGATCGGCTCAGGGATTCCGCCCCACAACAGCCCGCGCGTTTCGGGGTTCGCGCCCAACCAGATGACATAGCTGCCGAGCACGGCGATTCCGCCGATCACGTTGATGGCAGCGAACATTTTTTTGGCAGGATGCATCAGCGAGTTTCCTCCGACGAAAGGCGCCGGCCGCCACGGGTTGGTACCGGAGTGTTTGAGGAGCCGTAGTCGCTTCGCGCCACGGTTGCAGAGCCGTCTCCCGCGATCGTGACGATCCACATCTTCGAATAGTCCGTCTCCGCGCACAAGCCGTCCTCGCCGGAGACCCCGAAAGCCTCGAGCAGCGGCGAGATCGTGAAAGAGTGCCCCACGACCAGAGTCGTCGTACCGGGGGCGAGCTTTGCCACAAGTGTCACAATCGCGCGGATGTGGGCATCGAGTCCGCCGGGCGCGTTGACCGGCACGACTCGCGGTTGAAGGCCCGACCGGGCGGCCACGTCCGCTGCTGTCTCGCGACTCCGGCGCAGCTCACTGGTGATGATGAGGTCGACATCGCGGCGCTCGAGCAGATCCGCAAGAAGCGCGGCGCGTTCAAGCCCCGCAGAGGTGAGTCCGGGATCTTTTTCGGGGTGGCTCGACTTTTCGGCGTGTCGCACCACGATCACTGTCCTCGAGAGGCTCGGTAACTCCGTACCCGTCGGCGGCTCGGCCCCGGCGCAGGAGACAAAACCGCCCGCGACCGCGATGACGAGAAGCGACCGCACCGTTCGCATCATGCGCCGTAACCCGGCTTCGATGTTGCCCTTTTTTCTCTTCCTGAAGGTCATCTCTCCCCTGCCCGTCTCCGGGTTGGCGGCCTCGCCGCCGCGGCCGCAGACGCACTGGAGGCGACCGCCACAGCCCGGCGCCGAGGTCGCGCTGTCCGCTGTCTCCGGTATCGTTTGGGATATCGTGTTTGCCGCATGCTCTCGGACAGGGCCAATCACGGAGGTCACAGGCGCCGGCATCGAGAGGAGTCTGTTTTGATGAAACCAGGACGATCGGGGCATCACCATGCGAAGCTCGCGCTGATCTGTTCCGCAGCGCTGGTTCAGGCTTCATTGATTCAGGGATGCGTTACCTACCGGCCGACCCCGATCGACCAGATGGATTTCATGGAGCGAGCCGTGACCCAGGAGCAGGACGGCGTCAGCGTGACCGTCGCCGCGCTCGGTCGAAAAGAGGCCGAACAGGCAATGGGCATCAACGTCAGCGCGAAAGGTATACAACCGGTCTGGCTCGAGATCGACAACCGCACGGCCAACGAACAATTCGCATTCTTTCAGCAGAGCGTGGACCCCGAGTATTTCGCACCCAGCGAGGTCGCCTACATCAATCACTACTCCCCGTTGAAGCGCCTGGTCAGTCTCGGGGCGGTAGGACTGCTGTTTCCACCGCTGTGGGTCGCCATTCCGTTCCAACTGGTATCCGCACCGATCGCCAACAAGCGAATGGACAAGCACATTGGAAACAGCGGGATCGGGAACCTTCGGGTTGAGCCCGGAACGCGGCACTCAGGGTTCGTGTTCACGAATCTGGACGAGGGCACCAAGCATATCGACGTGACATTGATGAGCCCCGATCAGCCGCGGCAGTTCGATCTTTTTGCCCAGGTGCCCGGGGTACGTGCCGATCACGGCCCGCTCGAGACAATGATCGAGAAGCTGCAGTCCGGCGAGACTCAGCCGCCCACCGAGGCCGTAGACAACTGGCTCGATGACCTCCCGTGTTGCACGACGAACAAGACGAGCGAGAAAAACGGAGATCCGCTGAACCTCGTCATTATCGCGAGTTTCGACGAACTCCTGAATACATTCGCCCGCGCCGGGTGGGACGAGACCGAGGTCATCTCCCTGGCGACGAGTCTGAAAACCGCACGTTCGGCCGTGCTCGGGTCCGAGTATCGATATTCACCGGTAAGCAATCTTTACCTGTTCGGGCGCCCGCAAGACATTGCGTTCCAGAAAGCCCGCGGAACCGTCCATGAACGCAATCATCTCAGGCTCTGGCTATCGCCGTTGCTTCACGACGGGAAGCCGGTGTGGGTCGGGCAGGTCAGCAGAGACATCGGTGTGAAATTCACGCTCAAGACGTGGAACCTGACAACCCACGCGATCGATTCGGACATCGATGATTCCCGCGAGGCCACGATGGGGGACCTATTACAGACAGGACACGTCGCCCGCATCGGATACATTCCGGGAGTCGGCAGGACCGATCCATCCAAGCCTCCGCGAAACCTGACCGGGGACGAGTACTTTACCGACGGCTTCCGGGCGCTCTCCGAGCTATCGAACGAACCGGTCCAGCCGCAGTTTCTGAATCAGATCGGTTCGAACCCAGCGCAGGTTCAGTGACGATCTCGGCGGGCTTTGGCTATACTGAGACTGACCACACTGGTGACGGTGTCGGCGCTCCGCGTCTGTGAACCGTCCATCTCCGGTATCGCAACGGGCTCGAGCGACGGATCCACGAACGGTTCGCCTACCGGCCGACCGACGCAGATCATCGAGCCCGCCTCGAGATCGGCGGCGACCCTCCATGAGACAAGCTGGACCCGGCCGTCTTTGCAGATTCCGCGGTTCTCGAAATCTACGAGATCCTCACCGGCCTGAAGGCTCGATACGGCTTCGGCCGTGGAGGCATGATCGTCAGGGTGAACGAACGCAAAGAACGGTTTTGAGTGGAACTCCTCTTCGGTGTAGCCGAGAACGCGAGAGAACTGCGGATTGGAGTGGACCTGATATCCTTCGAAGCTGGTCACGCACATCATGTCGAGGGAGAGATCGAAGATCTTCATTCGCTCCTCGAACCAGCGTTTGCGCTCCGTCACATCGTTCAGAACGCAACACGTACCGTAGGCCCGCCCCGCGGAGTCCGGAAGTGCGAATCGGGTTCCGATGTATGCGCGTGTCCCCGTGGGCAGACGAAGCTCGAGATCGTATTCGACCGGGCCGGGAGTGCGCAGGGACGCCGCTCTGTGCATGTCGAGCGCAGCCGCGGTCGGGGAACTGAAAAGCTCTTTCGGCGATTTCCCGATCGACTCGATCCGGCCCGCGCCCAGGACTTTCTCGAACTCGCGATTGACCAGCAGCAGTTTTCCATGAGTGTCCTCGACATAGATCATCGCACCCGAACCATCGACGATGGCCTGAAGATGCCGCTCGCTTTCGACCAGCGAATCTTCCGCCTGCTGTTTGTCTTCGAGCATTTTCTGCATCGACGAGAGCGTGAAAGCGAAAAAGCCGAGCGCGGCAACGAGAGTCGCGATTGAAATGAGGAGAGCCGTTAACACGGACCCGGAGCATCCTCCCTGCCGACCTGCCTTGTCAAGAAACCACCCTGGGAAGCCGCCTCGGCCACCTGAACGGTTCGGAAAAAGGTCTCTGCTGATCTGCGCCCGAATGGGGGGCACGCGACCGGAAAGCGACTGCAGGCCCGAACCGGCCGAACTGCCGCGAGGGCGGCCATGGACCGAAACGCAGAGCGCGAATCGAGCTTTTCGGTGGTGACCCCTACGGGACTCGAACCCGTGTTTTCGGCGTGAGAGGCCGACGTCCTGGACCGCTAGACGAAGGGGCCGTTACAGGCAGTGAACCGGCGCTGTCCGCCGGACGCCAGAAAGTATGTTGAGTCCTCGCGCGGGTCAACACCCACGGACGCGGGAGACTGACACGACGGTCGTTTCATGCGATAACGCTGTCCATCGCTGACGACGGCTCTGCCGCCGCGGCGCGAAATCGCCACCACAACCGGACGCACCTGGCCCGATACCGGGCTCGAGCCGCGGATTCGGGGAGCACGGAGAAAGAATGCCGACGATCGCAAGCAGCCCGGAGTTCGTAAACAACGCCTATCGACGGATGAGCGAGCGCATCGCCACGGTCCGCAGCCGCCTCAATCGGCCGCTGACGCTCGCCGAGAAAATTGTTTACGGACACCTGAACAAC
Organism: Candidatus Nitrosopumilus sp.; assembly: GCA_964225545.1. Classification (GTDB taxonomy): domain Bacteria; phylum Desulfobacterota; class Binatia; order UBA1149; family SPBQ01; genus SPBQ01. The sequence goes on from CAXQPB010000155.1 coordinate 10,686, forward strand.
CCGGCCGGCTCGGAGCTCGAGCGTGGGCGGAGCTACATAGAACTTCGCCCGGATCGCGTCGCGATGCAGGACGCGACCGCCCAGATGGCGCTGCTCCAGTTCATGCAGGCCGGCAAGCCGGAGGTAGCGGTTCCCACCACGGTGCATTGCGACCATCTGATCCAGGCGCGGCTCGGCGCCGAGGCGGACACAGACCGCGCGTCGCGCGAGAACGCCGAGGTTTACGCGTTCCTCGAATCCGTGTCCGCAAAGTACGGGATCGGCTTCTGGAAACCCGGCTCGGGGATCATCCATCAGGTCGTTCTCGAAAACTACGCATTCCCCGGCGGATTGATGATCGGAACCGACTCTCACACGCCGAACGCGGGCGGACTCGGGATGTGCGCGATCGGTGTCGGTGGTGCCGACGCCGTGGACGTATTGGCGGGTTTTCCATGGGAAGTCCTGCACCCGAAGCTGATCGGCGTGCGCCTCGTGGGCGAGATGTCCGGCTGGACGTCTCCCAAGGACGTCATCCTCAAGCTCTGCGGATTGCTCACGGTCAAGGGCGGCACCAACAAGATTGTCGAGTATTTCGGACCGGGCACGGCCAGCATTTCCTGCACCGGCAAAGGCACCATCTGCAATATGGGAGCCGAACTCGGCGCGACGTGCTCGGTGTTCCCGTTCGACGACAGGATGGATATTTACCTGCGGAGCACAGAACGGTCCGAGCTCGCGGACCTGGCCGCAAAGAACCTCGCGCTGGTTACTGCGGATGAGGAAACTGCCGCGACGCCGGAGGAGTATTACGACGAGATCGTCGAGATCGACCTGAGCACCCTCGAGCCTCATGTCGTCGGCCCGCACACCCCGGATCTCGCGCGACCGATCTCCGAGCTTTCCGCCGACGCGAAGCGTGAGGGATGGCCGGATCGCATCTCTACGGCTCTGATCGGCAGCTGTACGAATTCGTCGTACGAAGACATCAGCCGGGCGGCCGAGCTGGCCTCGCAGGCCATTGGCTCAGGCCTCAAGATGCAGAGCCGGCTCCTCGTGACTCCGGGAAGCGACATGATCGACGCGACCATTCGCCGCGACGGCCAGATGGAAACACTGCAAGCGGTCGGCGGTCAGGTACTCGCGAACGCCTGCGGCCCCTGCATCGGCCAATGGAAACGCGACGATATCGAGAAGGGAGAGGCCGATGTGATCGTCACTTCCTTCAATCGCAACTTTCCCGGCCGCAACGATGCCAACCCGAGCACCCTCGCGTTCATCGCCAGTCCGGAGATAACCATCGCGCTGGGACTGGCTGGAAGTCTGAGCTTCAACCCGCTCACCGACACGATCCGGAGCAATGGGACCGAGCTCAAGCTCGCGCCGCCGCAACCCGCCCCTGAGGTTCCGGCTGATGGATTCGCGAGCGCCGCCGACGGCTACCAGTCGCCTTCGGACTCGCCCGATTCGATCAACCTATCGGTCAGTCCCGACAGCGAGCGTCTTGCTCTGCTCGACCCCTTCAAAGCGCCCGCGGCAGCCGAGTACACGCGCATGCCCCTGCTGTTGAAGACCCAGGGAAAAACCACGACCGACCACATCAGCCCTGCAGGCCCCTGGCTCCGGTTCCGCGGCCACCTCGACAACATCAGTGACAACATGTTCACGGGGGCGATCCGGGCATGGACCGGCGAGCGGGGGACGACGCGCAACCCTCTGACCGGCGAGGCGGAGCGTCCGACCCCGGAGGTCGCGCGCGCGATCAAGGCGGCAGGGCGAAAATGGTGTGTGGTCGGCGACGAGAACTACGGCGAGGGCTCGAGCCGCGAACATGCGGCCATGAGCCCGCGACACCTCGGCGCAGGCGCCATCATCGTGCGCGGCTTTGCCCGGATTCATGAGTCCAACCTCAAGAAGCAGGGCGTCCTCCCCTTCACCTTCAGCAACCCTGCGGATTACGAAAAGATCCGAGAGGACGACGAGATCTCGCTGCCCGAGGTCACGTCGATCGCGGTAGGCCGTGCGGTCAGCGCGGTGGTTCATCACAGCGACGGGAGTGAAGAGACAGTCGAACTCTCGCACACCCTCAACGCCGATCAGATCGAATGGTTCAAAGCCGGCTCCGCGCTGAATCTCTTGCGCTCTCAGCAGTCCTGAGGGCGCAGGAGCAACGTGAGTCAGGCCTCTGATTCGGCCAGCGGTAATGTCCCGGCTGCTGCCTGCTCACAGGCGTTGCGCAGGCGGTCCAGCGTTCGCTGTTTACCGAGCGCCTCGCAGAGTTCGAAAATACCCGGGCTCACGGTACCGCCGGTCAACGCGACGCGCGTGGGCTGGGCGAGCTTACCTAACTTGACCTCGAGCGTGTCGGCGAGCGCGCGAAATGCGGGCTCGATCGCGGTCGTCTCCCAGGGGTCGACCGACTCCAGCGCATCGGAGAGTGCCCGCAGCCTCCCCTGCTCTTCTTCCCCCAGAAACCTGGCTGCGGCTTTGGCATCGAAGCGAACATCGTCATCGACGAACGTTCGCGCCTGGTCCGCCAGCTCGACAAGCGAGTGCGCGCGGTCACGGAGCAGTGGAATGGCCGCCTGGAGTCGCGTCGGATCGATCGCGGGGCGCAGGTCGTCCGGGAAGAACGGCAACGAGCCGTCGGCAAGTTCCCGGTCCCCCATCCTGCGCATATGTTCGAAGTTCACCCACGTGAACTTCTCCATATCAAAGGCCGACGCCGACTTGTTCACGCCCTCGACATCGAAGCACTCGACCAACTCGTCGCGGGAGAAGATTTCCTGATCCCCGTGCGACCATCCGAGCCGGGCCAGATAGTTGACGACCGCGTCCGGTACGAAGCCGAGCTCCCGATAAGCGCCGACCGAGGTCGCGCCGTGGCGCTTGGACAGCCGCGAGCGGTCCGCTCCGACGATCAGCGGCAGATGTCCGTAGACCGGTGGCTCGGCACCCAAAGCCTTGAAGATCCCGAGCTGCCGCGGCGTGTTGGAGAGGTGGTCCTCACCGCGAAGGATGTGAGTGATCCCCAGCTCGATGTCATCGACGACGACGACAAGATGAAACGTCGGAGAACCATCCGTGCGTACGAGGACCAGGTCATCAAGCTCCGCATTGTCGAAAACCACCGGCCCCCGAATCAGGTCCCGGAAACCGGTCTGCCCCTCCGCCGGACATCGGAAACGAATCACGCAGGCTTCCCCTGAACGGGGGGTACGGCCGAGATCGCGACAGGTGCGGTCGTAGGCGCTGCTCCGCCCAGCCGCCTGCGCAGCCTTGCGCTTCGCGTCAAGTTCCTCGGGCGTGCAGAAACAGTAGTAGGCGTCTCCGGATTCGATCAGACTTTCGACTCGGGCTCGGTAGAGCTCATCCCTGCCACTCTGGAAGATCGGGCCTTCATCGGCCTCCAGCCCGAGCCACTCGAGCCCGTCGAGGATCGCCTCCACATACTCCTGTGAGGACCGCGCCTTGTCAGTGTCCTCGATGCGGAGAACGAAGCTGCCGCCGTGATGTCTGGCGAACAGATAGTTGAACAGCGCGGTCCGGGCCCCGCCCAGATGGAGGTAGCCTGTGGGACTCGGCGCGAAGCGTGTACGAACGGACTTCATTCGCGCCTTCTTACACGGCGCGCCCAACCGGTCCAATGCCGCCCCCGACAATAGCCAGAGAGGAGCTGACAGCACCTACTCCCTGAGTCCTAGCCCACCCGGGCTCCGAGCGCCGGATACGTATAAGTACTTATCTGCACTGAGAATCACCCGCATTGACGGATTCTGAAAACGGGGTCACTGTCGCCTCGAGATCAGAGACGACCCGCAGAACTCCGACCGATCCGGGTTCCAAGCCGCCGGCCCGGTTGATGTTCTCACGATCCGGCGACCGCCGGACGCCCGGTCAGCGATGATCGAGACTGAAGAATCAGAATGACGCCTGCGTGCCAACCGCACCTTTCTTTCCGCGCGCAGGCCCGAACGGCTGACATGGCCCGCTCGACTGCGGTCAGCGGGCGCAGTCAGAGGTAATCGAGGTGAATGAGGTGAATGAGGTGAACGAGCAGCAAACCGTTCCTGTGAGTCGGGCGCATCCGGGAAAACAATCAAAGCGGGTACTGATCGCGGGCGACGACGAACCCAGTCGTCGAGAGCTGGCACATCTTCTGGCCGGCGTCGAGGGCGTCATCATTCGTTCCGTAAGCGCCGGCCAGGACACTCTCAATGCTGCGCGTGCCATGCGACCCGACGCCATTGTCATGGATATGAGGATGCCGGCGACACGCCCTTACCGGACCATGAAAGCGATTCGTGCCAGCCCGGATGGACTCAGCAAAATTCCGATCATCGCGCTCACGGAGGCCTGTCTCAGCGGCGAGATCGAACGCTGCATTCGCGCCGGCGCCAGCGACTACGTCGCCCGCCCTTCAAAGGACCTGAGCACACTGCGAGCAAAGGTCGAGTTCTGGAGCACCCTCGGTCGCGACGAATTCGTCGGTTAATTCCGAGCGCTCCTCCACCCCCACCGACAATTTTCTTTTCGCCACGCAGGTGGCGTGCTCCGTGTCATTTTCCCTGTGCGTAACATGTTCACGTCCGTGAACCGGGCGCGCGAATGCCCAGGCATCCGCTTGGGCGTTCGCGTTCGAGGTCGTCTCGAAAGTCACGCATGGCAGGACCAATCCCATGTTTCCGCACTGCGTCGTGACTTTTCCCCATGAACAAAAACACATTGATCCAAAGTCGGATTCAGGTCGCACTGCATTCATCGGAATCATCTTTCAACAAACGTAATTCCGCACACTGTCTTGCCCGCCAGTCATGGGGGGCGCATAATTTTTCAGATTGCGAGCTTCTGCGGAGGATGAGGGACGCGGCGTGACTACCTGAGATTCGATTGACAACACACGTACGCGAGGAGTGGCGGTTGCGGTTGCGCGCGACGTCAAGGAGCGGACGACATGGATGATAAAACTCGCAGCTTCGAAGATTTGATCAAATCGGATAGAGCTGCCGCAGCACAGAACGAGTGGCGAGGCTCGTTTCTCGAGTATCTGGAGCTGGTCAAGCAAGACCCCTCCCTTACAAAACTCGCCCACGCTCGCCTCTACGAGATGGTGACCATCCACGGGGTCGAAGACCTGCCCGAGGCAAAGTCCAACCCCGGACTCATCGAGGCAAATAAAGTTTACAACTTCTTTTCGAACGAATTCTTCGGCATCGAGAAAGTTCTCGGCCAGATCGTTCGCTATCTTCACGCGGCGTCTCTGAAAGGCGAGGAGTCTCGACAAGTCCTGTACCTGATGGGGCCGGTCGGCTCGGGGAAAACGTCGCTCGTCGAAAAACTCGAGTCAGCGCTCGAAGACAGTCCTCCGTTCTACGCGATCGAAGGCTGCCCGATGAATGAAGAGCCGCTTCATCTCATTCCACGCCACCTGCGCGAGGAATTCGCCAAGATGCTCGGCGTACACATCGAGGGAGAGCTTTGCCCGGTGTGCCGTTTTCGATTGGAAGAGGAGTACGCGGGCAAGTACGAAGAGGTCCCCGTCACCACCCGGATATTCTCCAAGCGCCAGCGCGTTGGAATCGGCGTCGTCCCGCCAGTCGACCCCAACAATCAGGACACCTCCGTGCTGATCGGCAGCGAGGATATTTCCAAGCTCGATCTTTACTCCGAGGGTGACCCGCGCGTGCTGGACCTGAACGGCGCACTCAATGTCGCCAACCGCGGAGTCTGCGAGTTCATCGAGGTCTTCAAGAACGACACCGAGTACCTGCACGCCATGATCACCGCCACGCAGGAGAAGGTCATCCCAGCGCCCGGTCGCCACGGCATGGTCTACGTCGACGCCGTGATCGCGGCTCACTCCAACGAAGCGGAGTGGCAGAAATTCCGCGCCGACCACACGAACGAGGCGATCCTGGATCGTATCGTGGTCGTGAAGGTCCCCTACAACCTTCGCCTCAGCGCGGAGGTCGAGATCTACCGCAAGATCATCGAACACTCCGACTTCCAGGCTCGACTCGCGCCGCACACATTGGAAGTGGCCGCCATGTTCGCGATCCTGACCCGGCTCGAAACGACCGCGAAATGCGATCTGATGACCAAGCTGAAGATCTACAACGGCGAGGACGTCATCGAGAAGGGGCGCACCAAGAAGATCGACATCTCTGAACTCAGAGAGGAAGCGCAGCGCGAGGGCATGGATGGGGTTTCCACCCGCTTCGTAATGAAGGCCCTGGACGCGGCGCTCTCCGAGAACGTCGAAACCGGTGTTATCGACCCCATCAGTGTACGAACGGCGCTGGTCAACATGGTACGAGAGGCGGAGTTCTCCGATGACGTCCGCAAACGTTATCTGGAATTTCTGCAAGACACGCTGCACAAAGCCTACCTCGAAATTCTCGAGCGCGAGATCACCAAGGCGTTCGTATACGCCTACGAGGATCAGACCGAGGCGCTCTTCCAGAATTACCTGGATCACGCCGAGGCCTACGTGAACAAAGGCAAGGTGAAGGATCGTCGAACCGGTGAGGAGCTCGAGCCGGACGAAGGCTTCCTCAAGACAATCGAAGAACAGATCGCGATCATCGGCTCCGCAGCGGACGGCTTCCGTCAGGACGTGATCAGCTATCTCTGGTCGAGCTCGCGCCGCGGGTCGAACATAAGCTCCTCGAGTTACGAGCCCCTGCGTCAGGCCATCGAGAAGAACCTGATGTCCTCGGTCCGGGAACTCAGCCGTATCGTGACACGTGCGACCTCCAGGGACGCGGAACAGACGGAAAAGTACGACAGCATGGTCCAGAACCTGATTCGCAACGGGTACCCTGAGCCTTGCATCGACACCATCCTGAAGTATGCCGCAAACAATCTCTGGAAGGACTGAGACAGTGTCGTGAGCGGCGTTTTTCGCGACAAACGGGAGGTGCCGGTGGATCGGAGCGCCGGCGACCGGCTCCGCCATCGCGAAAAGGTCCGTTCATCGATCCGCGACAACATCGCGGACATCATCGCGGAAGAATCGATCATCGGACGCTCCGGTGATCGAATCGTCAAGGTCCCCATTCGCGGACTCAAGGAGTACCGTTTCGTCTACGGTGACAACTCGAACCAGGTCGGAGAAGGCGCCGGCGATGATGTCCAGCGCGGTGATGTCGTCGGGCAAAAGTCCAAACCCGGGCGTGGACAGCCCGGCGACGCCGGTGAGCAGGCCGGGGTCGACTACTACGAGACAGATGTTTCTCTCGACGAACTGATCGACATCATGTTCGAGGACCTCGATCTGCCGAACCTCGAACGAAAGCACATGGACTCGATCGAGTCCCTTCGCCAGAGCAAGCGAAAAGGATACCGGCGAGTCGGCCTGAGAGTCCGACTTGATCGACGTCGCACTGTCCGCGAGAAGCTGCGGCGCTCCAAGGCCGTTCAGCGACGGCGGAAAGTCATGGCCCCTGAGCTCGCCGACGAGCGCGTCCCCTTCAACCAGGACGATCTGCGATACAAACATCGAACCACGGAGGTCCACCGGGAATCGAACGCGGTGGTCCTGTGCATCATGGATACATCTGGATCCATGGACACGGCCAAGAAATATCTGGCGCGCAGCTTCTTCTTCCTGCTCTTCCAGTTCGTCTCGCGGCGTTACGAGAACGTCGAAGTCGTCTTCATTGCGCATGACATCGAGGCAAAAGAAGTGACCGAGGAGGAGTTTTTCACGAAGGGCGAAGCCGGCGGCACCTTTGTCTCGTCAGGTTACCGGAAAGCTCTCGATGTGATCAGCGACCGATACCACCCGGACCTGTGGAACATCTACGCGTTCCATTGTTCCGACGGAGACAACTTCGGCTCGGACACGCCGAACGCCATCGCGGCGGCCCGCGAGCTCTGCGAGGTTTCGAACCTGTTCGGATACGGGGAGATCAAGCCGCGTGGCGCTGGATACTACGGAAGCTCCTTGCTCGAAACCTACCGTAAGGTGGACGCCGAAAACTTCCAGACGGTGCTGATCGAGCGCAAGGAAGATGTGTGGCCCAGCTTCAAGGCGTTCCTGAGCCGGGATCACGAGGCTGCATGAGGACGAGATCATGAAAGTCGACCTGGGGGAGCTGCAGCGCTGGGACGATCGTATCTGTGAACTGCGCGACGCCTACGGCCTTGATTGTTACCAGCAAGAGTTCGAAATCTGCGACCACAACGAGATGCTCGGGTACATGGCGTACTCCGGGATGCCGTCTCGCTATCCGCACTGGTCGTACGGCAAATCGTTCGAGAAGCTGAAAACTCTCTACAGTCACGGGGCACAGGGGCTGCCCTACGAGATGGTCATCAACTCCGACCCCTGCCTGGCGTACCTGATGGGAGACAACTCCCTCACGCTCAATGTCCTGACGATCGCGCACGTCTACGGACACAATGACTTCTTCAAAAACAACTTCACGTTTGCCTCCACTCGCGCCGAACACACGCTCTCGTCTTTCAAGTCGCACGCCGAACGCGTTCGCAGCTACATTGAGGACCCGAGTATCGGTCAATCACGAGTCGAGCGCATTCTCGACGCAGCACACGCGCTCTCGCTGCAGTGCCGACGCGACATGGCGATTCGGAAGCTCTCTCAAACCGAGCAAACAGAGCGCGCGTACCAGGCCTCACTTCCGAAGTTCGACCCGAACCGGAACATTCACCCTGAGGAGACGTACGTCGAACCCGATCTCAACCGTGTTCCGCTCGAACCCGAGCCCGACATTCTTCTGTTTATTCGTGACTACAACCCGTTTCTCGCGGACTGGGAGAAAGACTTGATCACGATCGTCCACGAGGAGGCGCAGTACTTCATCCCGCAAATCGAAACGAAGATCATGAACGAGGGATGGGCGAGCTACTGGCATTACAACATCATGCGCCATGTCGGTCTCCCGGAAGACATGGAGATCGAGTTCATGGTGAACCACAACCAGGTTCTCCAACCCCACCCCGGCGGCCTGAACCCGTACCATATGGGGTTCACGATGTGGCAAGAGATTTACCAGCGACACGAGGGCCCTGAGGGCGATACACCGATCGATCATTCTCGCCGGTGCGCGGGCACCGAGGCCCTGTTCCAGGCCCGCGAGAGCGAACGCGATCGGTCTTTTCTCCGGCGATTTCTCGACGAGGACCTGATTCGCCGCTTGGGCCTTTTCGAGTACGGCGCGCGCAAAGGCGACTACGTCGTAACCGAGGTCGCGGACGATCAGGGCTGGCAGAATATCAAGTCCACGCTCATCGACAGTGTCGGCATGGCGATGATTCCGATGATTTCGGTCCACGACGGCGACTACGAAGGCAACCGGATCCTCTACCTCGAGCACGACTTCGACGGTCGCGAACTGAACCTCGAGAATGCCGAGAAGACGCTCGCGTATGCGTTCACGCTGTGGGGGCGACGGGTCGTCCTGGCCTCGATGATCGGAGGCAAACGGTCGCTGCTGGCCTACGACGAAGACGGCCTCTCCACACAGAAGCCTTCTTGAATTCCGGCCCCGCGGCGGCCGGCGTCAGATACGGACAATCAAAGCGATGGCCCGAGCCTCGATGGCCCTCCCCTCGCCCACCGGCCCCATCTTCTCAGCGGTCTTGGCTTTGACCGAGACCCTGTCAACCTCGCAGCCGAGAGCTTCGGCAAGCGACTCACGTATCGAAACGATGTGCTGCGAAAGCCTCGGTTTCTCGAGGATGACCGTCGAATCGACGTTTACCAGGCCGTAACCCGCTTCCGCGACCAGCGAGACAGCTCGCTCCAGGAAGATACTCGACGGTGCCCCCTTGTAACGGGCATCGCCGTGCGGGAAGTGACGGCCGATATCGCCGAGCGCGGCAGCGCCCAGCAGAGCGTCGCAGATCGCGTGGGCCAGCGCGTCGCCGTCGCTGTGCCCGACGGGACCGCGGTCGGACTCGAGCTCCCGGCAGCCAAGAATCATCGGCCGCCCCTCCTCGAGCGCATGCACGTCATAGCCCTCGCCGATCCGAAACGTCGCACTGACTCCGCTGTCTGCCTTGCTGGTCATGGCACCACTCGCGCGCTCGTGTTATAGACGATTTTCGCAGCGGTCCGCTGCCCGGCTGGCTCGTGCACGGCCACGCGCCTGCGCGAATCTGTTTCAGACCGACGCACATGTACAGCCCAGACCCGGAATTTATACTCGCCAGCCTCCTCGGTGCCGTCGTCGTCATCGCGGAAAACGACGAGATCTGTTACGTCAATCCGGCGGCAGAGTCGCTTCTGCAGCGGCCTGCGACAAACCTGATCGGCCGCAATTCGACCGAGGTGTTCGCGACCGCGCCGTGGCTCATTCCGTTGTTGGCGCGAGTCCGCGAACAGCACGGAGCGACGGTACGCGGAGAAGGCACGCTACCCGGTCAGCCGAACGACGAGATCGTTGCCGTGGTCTGCGCCCTGGCAGACGAGGCCCTTTCAGCAGAGCGTCATGTCGTTCTCTCGCTGCACAACCTCGGTCCGAGACGGCGCCTGCTTTTTGACGAACTCTCACGCTCCCGGCTGGCCGACCTCGACAGTCTCGTCGCCGGAATCGGACACGAGATCAACAATCCGTTGAGTGGAATCCGGGGCGCAGCGCAGTTCCTCGGCCGAAAACTGAGCGCCCGGGAGGATCTGATCGAGTACACGGAGATGATCGTGCGGCAGGCCGATCGGATGGCCGATCTCGTCCGGGCACTGATGGAGCTCGAGACTCCGAGCCCCGCGATGACCAGCGTCAACATCCACCGGATATTGAACGAGGTCCTTCTCCTGATGCAGAACGAAGCGACTGCGGCGGGGAGCCGACTGGACTCTCAATTCGACCCCAGCCTCCCGGACGTGTGGGGGAACTCCGACAGCCTCGAACAGTTGTTTCTCAATCTGTTCAAGAACGCCGTCGCGGCCTGCCCCGAACAGGGCGGCATCGTTACCGTGGCCACTCGAATCGAAAACCGCTATCACGTCGAGACCGGTGATCGTCGTCTGCGTTATATTTCAGTCGAGATCTCCGATAACGGCCCTGGAATCGAGCACGCCGCGCTCGAGCAGATCTTCACGCCCTTCTTCTCGCAGACTCGCGGGGGGCACGGGCTGGGACTGGCGATCGCGCGGAATATCGTGACCGCTCACAGCGGCCAGTTGCGGGCGGAGAATATCGACGGCGGGGGTGCGCGTTTCAGCGTCACCCTGCCGGTCGCAGAGTCGGAGGAGACTTCGGGTGCCAACTGAACCGGGATCGATCCTGGTCGTCGATGACGAACAGGACGTACGACAGATCATAGCGGCAACGCTCGAGGAAGACGGACATTCTGTCGATACCCGCGAGTCCGCCGAACAGGCACTCGAAGAACTGATTGCCGGGGACTACGATCTCGCGCTGGTCGACATCAACCTGCCGGGAATGAGCGGATTCGATCTGCTCGAGCGTTACGTCGAAGGCGGCGGTGAGACTCCCGTCGTCATCATCACCGGCCGTGCGACGGTCGCCAACGCCATCGAATCCACCCGGCGCGGTGCATACGACTACATCACCAAACCGTTCGACCTCGATCAGTTGCGGGCGACGGCGGAGCAAGTCGTCAACCGACGGAAGCTGCAACGCCAGCTTGGAAATCTTCGTGAACGCGTTCGGTCCGAATACAAGCCGGGCGCGGAGATTGTCGGGCGATCGGCCCCGATGCAGGAGATCTACAAACTCATCGGCCGCGTAGCGGGCAGCACGGCAACGGCGCTGATCCAGGGAGAGAGCGGCTCGGGAAAGGAACTCATCGCACGCGCGCTGCACGCCTACTCGGATCGCTGGCAAGGCCCGTTCGTTGCAGTGAATTGCAGCGCGATTCCGGCGGATCTGCTCGAAAGCGAGATGTTCGGGCATGAGCGAGGCGCATTTACGGGTGCGACAGACAGACGCGAGGGCAAGTTCGAACAGGCGATCGGCGGCACCCTCATGCTCGACGAAATCTCGGACATGCCGCTCGCTCTTCAGGCCAAACTTCTGCGGGTCCTGCAAGAGCGTGAATTCAGTCGCGTCGGCGGGCATGCGCTCATCCCCGCCGATTGCCGGATAATCGCTGCAACCAATCAGGACCTCGAACAGGCGGCTGCAGCAGGCAAATTCCGCGAAGATCTCTTCTTCCGACTCAAAGTCGTGGTCATCAACGTTCCACCGCTGCGCAATCGTCGCGAAGATATCCCTCTGCTCGTCGACTTCTTCCTCGACCGCGTAAACCGCAACCACGGGTTTCAGGTCAAGGGCATCGCGCCGGATGCGCTCTCACGGCTGGCAGAGTACGGCTGGCCAGGAAACGTCAGGGAGCTCGAGAACGTGCTCATTCGAGCCGCAGCACTCGCCCCCAATCGTATTCTGACCGCTGAAGATATCCCGTTCGGAAACGACGGAGCCGCGCGCGCACTGCAATCGGAAGCGCCTCTGGACGAGATCGTCGCGGTGAAAGTTCGGGAGCACATGCGTGAATTCGGCGATGTCCTGCCCCGAAACCTCTATGCACGGACCCTCGAGATCGTCGAGAAGCCATTGATCGAGGCCGTGTTGGAACGCACGAGCGGAAATCAGCTGCGGGCTGCGGAGATTCTCGGAATCAACCGGAACACGCTACGCAAGAAGATCGGCGAGCTGGGAATCGAACTGAAACGTTCTTCGTCCCCGGGAAGTGAGCCGCAACGCTGATCGAATTCACTCCACTGTACCCGATCGTCAATGTGTTCGGGGACGGCCGGACGCCGGATTCCCGCAGCAGCGTAGAACGCGCCGTACAACTGACGCAGGCTGTGGCACGCGGCGGCGCACGTCTCGTGCAACTGCGCGCGAAAGACCTGCCCGCGGGCCCGTTCACCGAGCTGACCGCACGACTCGTCAGTGAACCGGAAACGTCTCGTTGCCGTCTGATCGTCAACGACCGTGTCGATGTCGCGCTGGCTGCCGGGGCGGCCGGAGTCCATCTGGGCGATGAGGATCTCGACCCCCGACGGGCGCGGGAAATACTCGGACGCGATGCGCTGATCGGCTACTCCACTCACTCCCCTCCGGAAGCCGAAGCGGCCTCGGCCCTGCCGGTCGACTATCTCGGTTTCGGCCCCGTCTTCGAAAGCCCGACCAAAGCAGGCGTGCGCAGCGCACGCGGACTGGATCAACTCGCCGCCGCCTGTTCATCCACTCACTTGCCCGTCGTCGCGATCGGCGGGGTCACCCGCCTCACGGCCCCATCCGCTATCGCGGCGGGCGCGACCTCGGTCGCCGTTATTCGCGAATTGGAGGATGCAGACGACCCGGAGGCGCTGACCCGGCTCTACGGAAAACTCTGAAGGGATCGCGAGAGATCAGCCCAGGTCCCCGGGGTCACTGCCGAAACCGATCTCGCCACCGGGCTCGCCACCGGGGCCATCGAACGGCGAGCCGAAGTCCGAGGCCGGATCATCGTCACGCGCAGTGTAGCTGCCGAATCTCGTGAACCGCTTCTCGAAGGTGAGATGCGCCGTTCCGGTGGGACCGTTTCTCTGCTTGGCAATAATCACCTCGGCCATCCCCGGCGCAGCCGTGTCCGGGTGATAGACCTCATCGCGGTAAATGAAGGCGATGATATCCGCGTCCTGCTCGATCGCGCCCGAATTGTGCGAAACGATTCCATCGGCGAGCCAGCATGCGGGCCCGGGAACTGTCAGATCGAAGACCGTCTCACGACCGAGCGGCGTAACCGCGACGACACGGTCCCACGCGAGATCACCCTCGTCTCCGCCGCTGCGGGCCGGCCGGTCCTCATGCTCCGGCGCCGAAACTGGAGCCTGATCGGGCGCCTGCGCGATTCCCGCCCCACGGTCACCGACGGCCTGCATGACCATCGACTCACGCGCCCGCGCCAGTAGCCGAGCCTGCCGGCCGTTCGCGCCGATCTCACGAGCGTACGCATCGACCGCGCCAGCGCCACGGATGTCGACGAGATACTGGCGGCCTGCCGACGACTCGACCTCGACGATCCGCGCCACGATCGCGAAGCGCAGGAGCATCGCGGCGATCCCCTGCGCGAGCTCGGCTGAGGGCAGCTCGAGCTGCAGGCTCGGCCCGCGTCGGCCACGCGACCTGACGGTACCGACAGACGCGCAGACGTGGCGCAGAAAAGCAGCCGTATCTTCATGGCCGAGGCGAAAAAGTTCGTCGGGCAACCGGCGACGACTTCCGCTCGCGGCTGTCTCGAGCGGACCGCAGAGGCTCCCATCCGCCAGCCCCAGAGACTGCAGCCATGCGCGCAAGCCGGCTCCGCGCACGACCGCAGAGTGCGTCCCGTCACTCGCAGCGCGGCTCTCGACGCGGTCTCCGAACTGCTCCGCCGCCGCCCGCGCGACAAACTCGATGCTGTCGCGGCTGCGGCTGTCGAACCGGACGGCGGCGCGGTTGGTGCCGGTCCATGTCCCCTCGAGCACGGCGTGCGCAAGCAACCCGACCCGCTCGGCCGACCATGAGACCGGCGCCTCGGGTTCGGGCAGCCGTCCGCCGAGGGCGAGCCTGTCTCCGGTGACCAGATCAGCGACCGTCACCCACCCCTGCTCGCCGTACAGCCGATGATCGGCAGTCGCCTTCAAGGCCCTGCCGCTCGCGAGTTCGACGCGCCAGACACGGCGACGACCGACCCGCCAGACCTTCTCACAACGCGCGGGCTGGAGCCGCTGCGTCTCTGTATCGAGTGCCAACACTTCCACGGAGCGATCAACGAGCGAGCGTACCGGGACACGGCGACCGTCCGCCAGCATGACAAGCGTCTCTCCGGTCACACACTCTCTCAGGTCCGCCATGACCGGACGCTTGTCCGCTCGTAACTCGACCTGGCGGTTGAGCTGCGACAACGCGATGACCGGAACATGGAGCTCCTTGGCCAGCGCTTTGAGCGATCTCGAGATGCTGGAGATTTCCTGCTCACGGCTGTCCTCACCGTTGCCGCGCATGAGCTGAAGATAGTCGACAACGATCAATCCCAGGTTCGAGTTCGGGTCTCGGGCGAGGCGCCGAGCGCGCGCGCGCAGGTCCATGGCGCTCAATGCGGGAGTGTCGTCGATATAGATGGGTGCCTGTCCGAGCCGGCCGGCCGCGCGCGCCAGCTCACTGTACTGGCGGGTCGGGACGCTTCCGCGACGAACATCGGACATGTCGAGGGATGCCTGAGAGCAGAGCATTCGCATGACCAGCTGCTCGTTCGACATCTCCAGCGAGAAGATCGCCACGCCCGGCGGCACATCGCCGTCACGCAGCCGCGCAGGCACGGCGACATTCTCGGCGATGTTGAGGACGAGCGCGGTTTTTCCCATGCTGGGCCGACCTGCGACAATGATCAGATCGGAAGGCTGCAATCCGGCGGTCAGTCGGTCGAAGTCGACGAAGCCGGTGGCAACCCCGGTAACATCCGATTGCCGCTTCATCAGTTCATCGATGTTGTCGACCGCGCCAGGAACCAGCGCATCAATCCGCTGAAGCCCCGTGTCGCGCGCCTTCTCCGAGAGCTCGAAGATGCTTTTCTCAGCGTCGTCGATGAACTCGCTGGACTCGACGTCCGTGCTGTACGCCTTCTCGATGATCTCGGTCGAGACACGAATCATGCGCCGCAACAGCGCCTTCTCGGCGACGATTCGGGCGTAGTGCTCTATATGGGCGGCGGTCGGTACCCGCTCCGTGATCTCGGCGAGATAGGCCACCCCGCCGACCTTGGCCAGCTCCCCGTTCCGTCGCAGTCTCTCGGAGACTGTAACAATATCGAAAGGCTGCCCCTCGGCGGCCAGCTGCACCATGGCCGCGTAGATCCTCGAGTTTCGCTCCGCGTAGAAATCCTCTGCGGTGACCTTGTCGCCGATCCGATCAAAGGCATGCTGATCCAGAAGAAGGCCTCCGAGGACCGATTCCTCGGCATCCTGGCTGCTTGGGGGGATTCTCGAGTAGCCGCCGCTCACTGCGTCACCTGCAAAGTTTCATTGCCCGATCACGTAGTCAGGCCTCGCGCTGAAGCGCGCCCGTCTGCATGACCGGAAAGTCCGTACGAATGCCCCACGGGGCTGCTCTGCGCTGCGGCCACCACCGCAGCACCGGGGAGTGGAACCGTGTCCGCGCTCCCGGCGCAAATCAACCGGGCCACGGACAGCGGTGTGCGGAACGAACGAGCCTGCCTCGCAAAGCCGCACGGGTAGCGGTTCCGCCCCGCCTGTCAGACGCACAGGCGTCGCAGCCGCGCGAGCGACCTGGGAATCCTCGGGCCGTACCAGGACAGATCCTTGCCGTCGATCAGCTCACAACGCGCCTGCGACAGCCCCGCTGCGCGGAGCTCCTCGGCGTGCTCCGGCCCGAACGCGTAGGGCTCGTCCGGGAGGAGGATCAGGTCCGGCGCGGCAGCGACCACGTCCTCGAGACGGATCTCGAAAAAGTCCGCACGCGCTGCGGCGCCGTCCGGATCTCCGCCCGCCTCGTCGAGCGCTCCCGTCATCCCCACTGAGCGCAGGACATCGGCCACATACGTGTTCGGACCGAAGGTCATCCACGGCCGCCGCCAGATCGGGCAGAAGACACGCAACGGCCGACGGCCGGATCGTAACTGCCTGCAGCGTTCCAGCGCTGACCGGCAGTCCGCGGCAAGCGCGGCCGCCGCGCCCTCACCACCGACCCGCACCCCGGTCTCCTCGATCATGCCGACCGCACCGGACACTGTTGTCGGGTGAGTTACGAGGAGCTCGAGACCGGCCTCACGCAGGCGGTCGTAGTCCTCGACCCGGTTTTCCTCGCGATTGAGTATGACGAGGTCCGGCTCGAGCCCTACGATCCGATTGCAGTCCGGATTCTTGGTACCGCCGACCGCCTCGACCCGCTCGACCATGCCCGCCGGCTCGTCGCAATAACGGGTGCGACCGACGAGCGAGTCGCCGACACCGATCGCGTAGAGCAGCTCTGTGATACTGGGGACGAGAGAGACAATTCGATCGGGGCGACCGGTCAAGACGCGACCTCGACCGACTGCCAGCCTCGATGCGCGGCCTCCCTGCGCAACCTCGGATCGGGATCGACGATACGAGGATGCCCGACGACTTCGAGCATCGGCAGGTCGGTGATGCTGTCGGTGTAAAAGTAACTGTCGTCCAGGGAGACCCCGTGCTCATCCGCGAACCGCCGAGCGTACTCGATCTTTCCGGCGCCGTAGCACAGCGGGATGATCGGAGCGCCAGTGAAACGCCCGTCGACGACCTCGAGTCGGCTGGCGAGAATGTGATCCACGCCGATTTCCGCCGCGAGATGATCGTTCAGGTACCGCGTGCCTCCTGTCAGCAACGCAACGACGTGCCCCCTGCTCAGGTGATCATGCACGAGATCCACGAGTTCGGGCCGGATATAACGCCTGACGTCCCGCTCGTACCAGTCCCTGCAATGCTCGACGACCTCACTCTCGTCGCGATTGCGAAGCCATCGCGAGGTGACGTCGACAAGTTTCTGAATGTTGAGCATCCCGAGCCGGTAGGTCAGGTAGCCCCAGTAGATTCGAGCTTGATCCTGGAACGACATCAGCCGATGCCGCCGCAGGTAAGAGATGTAGAGGACGCCTGATTGAACTTTCAGTAAAGTGCCGTCGACGTCGAAGAAGGCCGCCGTTCGTCCCGGCGTATCGTGAGGGACGGCCGCCGAAGCGGCCGTCCCGGTCGTAAGTTCTTCAGACTCGCTCAACAGCCAGAGCGATCCCCTGCCCGCCGCCGATGCACAACGACGCGACACCGAGCGCCTCACCGCGATTCTTCATCGCATGGAGAAGCGTGACCAGAACTCGCGCACCGCTCGCCCCGATCGGATGACCGAGCGCGATGGCGCCGCCGTTCACATTGACGCGCACCGGGTCGATCTTGAGCTCGGCAAGGACGCCCAGAGACTGCGCGGCAAATGCCTCATTGAGTTCCCAGAGACCGATGTCCTCTTTCTTCAGGCCCGTACGCTCCATGAGCTTCTCACAGGCAGGCCACGGGCCCATACCCATGATCGACGGGTCAACCCCCGCGCTCGCGGCACCGCGGATCACCGCGAGCGGCTCGAGCCCGTGGGCCTTCGCCCGCTCCTCCGACATCACCGTGACCGCAGCAGCGCCGTCATTGATCCCCGAGGCGTTGCCGGCTGTGACCGAACCGCCGTCCGGCTTGAACGCAGCCCGCAGCCGCCCGAGCTTCTCCGAAGACGTTTCGGGGCGCGGGTGCTCGTCCTTCTTGAAAACGATCGGGTCGCCTTTCTTCTGGGCGAGCTCGACAGCGAAGATCTCCTCGTCGAACGCGCCCGAGTCCTGAGCCGCGCCCGCCTTCTGCTGGCTGGAGGCCGCGAACTCGTCCTGCGCCTCGCGTGAGATCCCGTACTTCTCGGCGATATTTTCCGCCGTGATGCCCATGTGGACGAGTGTGATCGGACAGGTCAGGCCGTCCGCGATCATCGCGTCGAACAGCTTGTCGTGGCCCATTCGGTACCCGTACCGCGCCTTACGCATGATGTACGGTGCCGAGGTCATGTTCTCGAAGCCGCCGGCAACGACAACCTCGGCGTCGCCACAGACCACCGACTGGGCGGCCAGCGCGACGGCCTTGAGGCCCGAACCGCAGGCTTTGTTCACTCCGTAGCTCGGCACCTCTTTCGGAACACCCGACGCCATTGCGGCGACGCGCGCCGGGTTCAGTCCGAGGCCTGCAGAGATCACGTTTCCGAGGATTACCTCATCGACGTCGCTGCCCTCGATGCGTGCGCGCGAGACCGCCTCCTTGACCGCGAGACCGCCCAGGTCTGTGGCCGCGACGTTGGTCAGGGCTCCCCCCATGGTTCCGACCGCGGTCCTGCATGCGCTGACGATGACTGCCTTGGACACTGAATCTACCTCCGTTGGTTGTGCTGTGCTCGAAGCGATCGCCGTTCAGGCGCGATCCGCGACGTTATCCTTGATCCACTGGACAATATTTTTGGTACTGGCGCCGGGCGTGAACACCTCACAAACACCGGCCTTCTTGAGTTCCTCGATGTCTTCGTCAGGAATGATCCCTCCGCCGAAGACCGGAACCTCCTCGAGGCCCTTCGCTCGCAGGAGCTCGATGATCTTGGGGAACAGCGTCATATGCGCGCCCGAAAGGATCGAAAGACCTACTGCGTCGACGTCCTCCTGCACCGCCGCCTCCGCGATCATCTCCGGGGTCTGGTGCAGCCCCGTATAGATTACCTCGAAACCGGCATCGCGAAGCGCGCGGGCAATGATCTTCGCCCCGCGGTCGTGGCCGTCCAGTCCGGGCTTGGCCACCAGGATCCTGAGCGCGTGCTCATCTGACACTTTTCTCTTCCTCCCTTTTCACGTGTATCCCCTTTGCCCCGGCTTTCCGACCGGCAAATCGGTCAGATCCAGGCGGGGTCACCATAGACGCCGAACACCTCTCGGTAAACATCCGAGATCTCGCCCACCGTACAGCCTGCCCTGACCGCCTCTACGACCGGCGGCATGACGTTTTCCCCGCTGCGAGCCGCGCTCGTAATGCGCTCGAGAGCGGCGCGTACCGCGTCCGCGTCGCGGGCGGCCTTGAAGGCGATCACCCGCGTCCGCTGGCGCTCTTCGAGATCGAGGCCGATCTTCAGCGTCTCGACCTTACCGCCCGGCGCGTCCATTCGGTAACCGTTTACCCCGACCGTGACGTACTCGCCCGCATCGGATGCCATCTGGAAGTTGAACGCGGCGTCGGCGATCTCCCGCTGAGGGAAGCCGATCTCCACCGCGCGCAGCATTCCACCCATATCGTCGATGCGGGTGATGTACTCCATCGCCTCGCGTTCCATTCGGTCGGTCAACGCCTCGATCGCCCAGCTCCCGCCCAGCGGGTCGACGGTATTCGCCACTCCGCTCTCCTCGGCGAGGATCTGCTGCGTCCGCAGCGCGACCGTCACCGCCTCCTCGGTCGGCAACGCCAGCGTCTCATCGAGAGAGTTGGTGTGCAGCGACTGAACACCTGCGAGCACGCCGGCGAGCGCCTGTACGGCGACGCGAACGACATTGTTGAGCGGCTGCTGCGCAGTCAGGGATACGCCGGAGGTCTGCGCATGGGTTCGCAGCATGCACGCGCGGTCGGTCTTCGCACCGAAGCGTTCGCGCATGACCCGTGCCCAGATGCGACGCGCCGCACGAATCTTCGCGATTTCCTCGAGGAAGTCATTGTGGACGTTGAAGAAGAAAGACAGTCGCGGGCCGAACCTGTCGGGATCGAGGCCGCGCTCCACCGCTGCCTGCACGTAGGCGATGCCATCGGCCAGAGTGAACGCGAGCTCCTGGACTGCCGTCGAGCCGGCCTCGCGAATGTGGTAGCCCGAGATCGAAACCGGGTGCCAGCGCGGCGCGTGCTCCGCACAGAACTCGATCATGTCGGTGACGATGCGGACGGAAGGCTCCGGAGGACAGATCCACTCTTTCTGAGCGATGAACTCCTTGAGCATGTCGTTCTGGATCGTGCCGCCCAGGTCCTGCCACTTGCAGCCCTGTCGCTCGGCGACCACGAGATACATCGCGAGCAGGATCGACGCCGAGCAGTTCACCGTCATCGAAGTGGTGACCTCGTCCAGTCGGATGCCCGCAAAGAGCTCTTCCATGTCCTCGAGCGTGGAGACCGAGACGCCCTCACGGCCGACTTCGCCGAGCGCACGTTCAGCGTCGGCGTCGTAGCCCATCAGCGTGGGCATATCGAAGGCCGTCGAAAGTCCGTTCGAGCCCTCCGCCATCAGGTACTTGAAGCGGTTGTTGGTATCCTGCGCGGAGCCGAACCCGGCGAACTGGCGCATGGTCCAGCGCTTGCCGCGGTACATCGACGGGTAGACCCCCCGGGTGAACGGATACTCCCCGGGAGCGCCGATATCCTCGGACCCGGATTCGACCTGTCCGGGGCCGTAGCACTCCTCGACCTCGGAGCCGGAAATCGTGGAAAATCGGGGACTTACGGGGTCTCCATCGGCCTTCGCCGCGCCCCCTCTGGAAGGATTCGTAGCCATGACGAGTCCCTCAATCTAGCTGTAGTCCGGCTTGTAGTCGAAGCGGTGGTGAGTCTCGAGAAGTCGGACCGTTCCGCTGACCGAACGCATCACCACCGAATGGGTGATCGCCCCGCCCTTGGAGAACTCCACTCCGGTCAGGTATTCGCCGTTGGTGACGCCGGTCGCGGCGAAAAGCGTCGGCCCCGCGATCATGTCATCGAGCTCGTAGATTCGATCGATGTCGTGAACACCGTACTCGAAGAGCGCATTTGTCTCGGACTGGCTGCGTGGGGCGTAGCGACACTGAAGGAAGCCGCCCATGCTCTTGATCGCGGCCGCGGACAGAACGCCCTGCGTGCCTCCACCGGTACCCAGAAGGATATCGATCCCCGAACCAGGCCGCGCCGCGGCCATCGCCGCTGCGACATCTCCATGCGGAATCAAGCGAACGCGAGCCCCTGCGTCCCGAACCTGCTCGATCAGATGGTCGTGACGGGGACGATCGAGAATAACGACCGTCAGGTCGCCAACGTAGACCGATCGAGCCTCGGCGAGGGCCTGGAGATTCTCTGCGGGTGACTTGTCGAGGCTGACCACACCTCGGGCGTCGCCGGAGGTCGCGATCTTCGCCATGTAGGCGTGCGGCGGACAGCGCAGAAACGTTCCGCGGTCTCCGAGCGCCATGATCGACATCGCGTTCGGACCTCCGAGCGCGCAGCTCACACCGCCCTCCAGCGGATCGACCGCGATATCGACCTCCGGCCCTGAGTCCCCGAGGCGAACGCCGGTAGCCAGTCCGTCGCCGTCTCCCTGTTGAGGGTCACCGACGACGATCTCGCCCTGCGCTCCGATGTCGGGGAAGACCCGGCACATCGCTTCGCTGGCGACCCGCTCGGGCGCCATCTCGTCACCACGTCCGTTCTCACGCGCCGCCGCGAGAGCCGCGGCCTCGGTAACACGAACCAGTTCAAGGGCGAGATTCCTTTCCACGGTTCCGCCTCGCTACAGTTTCATGACCTCGAGCGCGCGATCCACATCAGGCGGGATACGCGTCGCCTCGGGGCAGACCCTCATGGCACTCTCAGGATCTTTCAGGCCGTGGCCGGTCAGGGTGCACGCAATTGTTGCTCCCTTCTCGATCGTTCCGGCGGCGGCTAGCTTGACCAGACCCGCAATCGACGCCGCCGAGGCCGGCTCGGCGTAGACGCCTTCCGTAGCCGCGAGCAGCTTGTAGGCCGCTATGATGTCGTCGTCGCTCACTGAATCGATAGTCCCGCCGGACTCGTCCCGCGCTTCCTCGGCGCGGTGCCAGCTCACCGGGTTTCCGATTCGAATCGCCGACGCCTCGGTCTCCGGCGCATCGACGCGATGGCCCAGAACGATGGGCGCGGCCCCTGCGGCCTGGAAGCCCATCATTCGCGGCAGCGAGTCGGTCACCCCGTCGGAGTGATACTCGCGGTAGCCCATCCAATAGGCGGTGATGTTGCCGGCGTTCCCTACCGGGAGGATATGGTAATCGGGCGCTCGACCGAGCACGTCGCAGATCTCGAAGGCGGCGGTCTTCTGACCTTGCAGGCGATGCGGGTTGATCGAATTGACAACCGTGACCTGCCGCTGCTCGGAGACGCCACGCACGACTTCGAACGCGTCGTCGAAAGATCCCTCGACCGCCAGCACGACGGCCCCGTGCATGACCGCCTGACTCAGCTTGCCCAGCGCGATGTTCCCGGCCGGCACGATCACGAACGCCTTCATCCCGGCGCGCGCCGCGTACGCCGCGGCCGCCGCCGAGGTATTTCCCTTCGACGCGCAGATGACCGCCGTCGAGCCCTCGTATGCGGCCATGGTAATCGCCATGGTCATGCCGCGATCTTTGAACGAGCACGTCGGGTTGAGCCCTTCGTACTTGAGAAACACCCTGGCATCGAGGCCGAGTTCTGCCGCCAGCGACGGCGCCTCGATCAGCGGCGTATCGCCTTCCAGCAGCGTCACCGGTCGTACATCGTCCGGTAACGGCAGACGCGCGCGGTAGTGCGCGATGACACCTTGACGGGACACCCCTACCCCTCCTCCGACCCGAGCGTCTGCTCGACGCGGATCACCACCGGTTTACCATGAACGCCATCGAGTGCGGCGATGCGCTCGAGCGCACGGGACATCGCCGCCTCCAGCGCGCGGTGCGTTCGCATTACCACCGGCACCGAATCGCCGCTGCGGGCGCCATGCTGCGAAACCGTGGCCAGGCTGATGCCTTCGTCCGCGAGCAGCGCTGCGATCGACGCGAGCATGCCCGGGCGGTCCTCGCAGTTCAGGCGCAGGTAGTGCTCATGCCGCGTATCCGCCATCGGAACGACGTTGGCCTGCGCGAGCTGCTCGAGCGGCAGGCCGTAGGTCGCGCTTGCCTTGCGCCGCCCGCTATCGCCTTCCTCGCAATGCAGTCGCAGCCGTGCCGCGTCGATGACGTCGGCGACAACGGCGGTGGCCGTCGGCATCATACCCGCCCCCTGTCCGTAGTAGATCGACGTCCCGAGCGCCGCTCCACCGAGACAGACCGCGTTGAAAGCGCCGGAGACCTGGGACAGCAGATGACCGGTCGGGACCATCGACGGATGGACACGCGCCTCGACGCCCTCGTCGGTATTGCGTGCAACAGCCAGAAGTTTGATCGCGTAACCGAACTCCTGCGCATACTCGATGTCCACGCTGGAGATCTCGCGAATGCCCTCGACGTGGACATCCGAGGGTTGGATGCGTTTTCCAAAAGCGAGCGCCACCAGGATGACCAGCTTGTGCAGCGAATCGATTCCATCGACGTCGTACGTAGGATCGGCTTCCGCAAGCCCCATCTTCTGCGCGTGTTCGAGAACACCCGCGAACTCGCCGTTTCCCGCGCTCATCTCGCTGAGGATGTAATTGGCCGTCCCGTTGACGATCCCGTACACCTCGGAGTTGACGTCGCCGGCGAGCGCCTCGCGCAGAACCCGGACGATCGGAATGCCGCCGCCGACACTTGCCTCGAAGCCGAGGGCCACGCCCTGGCGTTCCGCAGCGGCAGCCAGCTCCGGTCCGTGCTCGGAGAG
>CAXQPB010000156.1:0-29856 GCA_964225545.1 Candidatus Nitrosopumilus sp.
CCTTCCCACCCCCCCCCCCCCCGGATGAGGCGTTCGATGCCTCGAGTGAGGGACAGGGTGCAGACTCATTCGAGGCAGCCGGGCTGACTCATCTGAGGCCTTCCTCATTCTCCAGGTCAAAATACTCGTCGGCCAGCATGCCTTTCTGTGCGTACTCGTCCTCCTCCGCCGGTGCGCCCTCGCGCTGCACCTGCTGCCGCGTCTGATAGATCTCATAGGCCGCCTTGTCGCCGAGGTAGACGCACTTGCAGCCGCGTGGGTCGGCGTACGCATACTTTGCCGTACCCTCCGGCGTCGTCACCGGCACGAGGGTGTACGGTTCGAGTGTCTTCAGCCAGCCGGCGACGCCGGGAACATCGCTATCACTCGCAATGAAACCGGCTCCGGTGAGCTGCGCCTCCGTTTGCTCGACCTGCTGCTTCTGTGCGCTCGAACAGGCCGAAAGTGAGGCAAGGGTGATGGCCCCGAGCAGGGCTGCGCTGCGGATCGGACGGACGCTTCGGTGATTTCTCATGGACACGCTCTAGCACCCGCCGGGTGGCGAGGCACGCGCCGCGGGGGGACGTCGCCGGAAAGGGCGTGCTTTGGGTATTCGACTGATTTTCGGCGGTGCCTGAGGGGGCTGCCCGGGGTCGCGACAGAGGGGGAAAAAGTGGTGGAGCCGATCGGGATCGAACCGACGACCTCCTGAATGCCATTCAGGCGCTCTCCCAGCTGAGCTACGGCCCCACGTCGAAGTCGTTAATCTAAATCACGCGCCCGGCCCGGACAAGCCGCGACCGCCGCCCGGACGGCATTGCCCGGACGGCCGCCAGTGGCGGCCGGAACGTGTGGCGAACGCGGCCGGTGCGACCTGCACTTGGCAGCGCTACCGCGCCGTCCTAGATTCGCCGGCATGTCAGATACCGTCACACTGGTTCTGGTGCGCCACGGACAATCGCGCTGGAATCTCGAAAATCGTTTCACCGGATGGGTTGATGTCGAGCTGACAGACAACGGCCGCGCGGAAGCCCGCCGAGCCGGCGAAATGCTGGCAGATACCGGCATCCGGTTCAGCAAGGCATACACATCCGAACTCGTACGTGCCCAGGAAACTCTCGACATCATTCTCGATGGGCTCGCACAGAAGGAAATACCGATCGAGCGCGACCAGGCTCTGAACGAACGTCACTATGGGGATCTCCAGGGGCTCAACAAACAGGAGACCGTGGACAAGTACGGCGCGGACCAGGTCCACATCTGGCGGCGCAGCTTCGACACGGCGCCGCCGGGCGAAAACGCGGAGAGCCTGAAAGATACCGCCGCACGAACGCTGCCCTACTTCCGCAGCCGGATCGTGCCGGACCTGCAGGCAGGCGAGACCCTCATTGTCGCCGCGCACGGCAACAGCCTGCGTTCGATCGTGATGGAGCTCGACAAACTGACCGGTAAGCAGGTCGAATCACTGGAGATCGCAACCGGCGTGCCGATCGTCTACGAACTGTCGAGCAATCTCGAGGTGCTTTCCAAGCGCGTCCTCGAAGCGTAGCCGGCCCCGCGGAGGCCGGCGCGGACTTACTGCTCGGTTTTTCCCGCTGAGCCGTCCTGCCGGGACGAGGCGAAAAATCAGCCGGGCCGGCGGTCCCGGCTCTCCCCTCGCGCAGCCAGGTGCAGCTTCCTGCGCAGGATCGAGAAATATCCGTCTCCGGACAGAGTCGCGATCACCGCGTGGTTTCCGGACCGCGTCACCTCGATGCAATCCCCCGGTTCGAGCCCTACCTGTTCCTGCCCGTCAACCGTAAGCGCCGCGTCGTCGCAGTCGCTCGCGATACGAATCGCGATAGTGGAGGTGTCGGGAAGCACCAGCGGTCGACTTCCAAGGGTATGCGGCGCGATCGGCGTGAGCACCATGGCCGGCATGCTCGGTTCGACAACCGGGCCGCCGGCAGACAGCGAGTACGCGGTCGATCCTGTGGGAGTAGCCACGATCAAGCCGTCTCCGCGATACTCGGCGAGCTCCTCGCCATCGACCTTTACCTCGATGGTGAGCATCCGAGACAGGGACCCGCGTCCAATGACCGCGTCGTTCAGAGCCTGCCCCGTCGCCACCTCCGCGCCGCTACGGCGAACCGCGACTGCGAGCATCCCGCGGCGCTCATGTTTGAGCTCTCCGGCGAGAGCCGCGTCAATAGTGACGGCCAGGTCGGTATCGCCGGAGTCGGTCAGAAAGCCGAAATCACCGTGATGGATTCCGAGCACGGGGACGGGCCGCGAACCGGTGAGTCGTGCCACGCCGAGCAGGCTGCCGTCGCCGCCGAGCACGATGACGAGATCGGCGCTGCTCATGATTTCCGAACGTGCCGCGGCGGTCACGCCCTCGGCGTTCCAGCCGTCGTCGCCGAGGACCGTCAGCCCGCGGCCGAGCAGTTTCCCGGCCAGGGCTGCCGCTGCCTGTGCGACCTCGGCATCGTCCGGCTTCGCCACGATTCCGACAGTTTTCACCGCGCTCGTTTCCTTGCGTTCCGCCACGCTGTCATCCTATGCAAATCCCGATGGTGAGTCTTGCGAGATGGCGATGAAAGACGCCGGACCCGCTGAGCGCGGCCTGTTCGACGCGGCGGCTGAGCGCGAGGGAGAGAGCAACGCCCCACTGGCCGAGCGGATGCGGCCACGCGGCCTGACCGAGGTTGTCGGCCATGAAGAGGCGCTCGCGCCCGGCGCATTTCTCGGCCGTATCGCCCGGGGGGCCGCTCCACGCTCGTGCATTCTGTGGGGGCCGCCGGGCAGCGGAAAGACCACACTGGCCCGCCTTCTCGCGGCGGACTCCGGCCATGAGCTCGTGCCGATCTCCGCGGTCCTGTGCGGTGTGCACGAGGTACGCGAGGTGATCGCGGCGGCGCGCGAGCGTCGCAGCCGCGAGGGGCGTGGGACGCTGCTGTTCGTCGATGAAATTCATCGCTTCAACAAGGCCCAGCAGGACGCATTCCTGCCGCATGTCGAAGCCGGCACCATCACGCTGGTTGGCGCGACGACGGAGAATCCGTCTTTCGAGCTGACCGCCCCTTTGCTGTCGCGTTGCCGCGTCGTGGTCCTCAAGGCGCTCGACGAAGACGCTGTCGCATCGCTCCTCGACAGAGCAATGTCCGACAGTGGGCGCGGCCTCGGCAGGCTCGGGCTCGAGCTTGATGCACGCGCACGCGAGTTTCTGGCGTCGCACTCCGGCGGCGACGCGCGCGCCGCGCTCGGCGGCCTCGAAGCAGCCGCAGACCTTGCCGCAGGCGACGGCGTTACCGCGATCGATCTCGCGCGCGCCGAGCAGGGGCTCCAGCGTAAGGCGCTTGTCTACGACAAATCGGGTGAAGAGCATTACAACGTCATCTCTGCGTTCATCAAAAGCATGCGAGCCGGCGATGCCGACGCGGCTGTTTACTGGCTCGCGCGCATGCTCGAAGCCGGAGAGGATCCGATGTTCATCGCGCGGCGGATGGTGATCTTCGCCAGCGAAGATGTTGGCCTCGCCGACCCTTCCGCGCTGCCGTTCGCTGTCGCTGTCCGCGATGCCGTTCATTTCGTCGGCATGCCGGAAGCGCGCATCAACCTCGCGCACGGCGCCACCCAGCTCGCACTGGCGGCCAAATCACGCGCGGCGTATGAGGCGATCGGAGCGGCCGTCGAGGAGGTCGGACGCAGCGGGGCGCGTCCTGTACCGATGCACCTGCGAAACGCACCGACACGCCTGATGAAAGAGCTCGGATACGGAAAAGGCAGCGCGGCCTCATGCCTTCCTGAAGACCTTGCCGGCCGGAAATTTCTGCGCGCCGGCGATCTGGACGACGATCCGGGCGACAGCGGCGGCCGCTGAGCAGGCTCAGTACTCGACGCTCTCCAGCACGAGGCCGCCGGGCGGCGCGGTTCGTCCGGCGCGGCAACGATCACCGCCGTCGAGCAGCTCGAAAAACACGCTCTCGTCCAGACGCCCCTGAACCACATCGACCATCGAGCCGACGAGCACGCGTACCATGTTTTTCAGAAACGCCGTCGCACAAATCTCGTATTCTAGGACATGCCCGGTCCCGACCCAGCGGCTGATGAACACCTCCCGTACGGTGGTCGCGGCCACGCAGTCGGCAGCACGAAACGCCGAGAAGTCATGACGTCCGTGAACCGCAGCCGCCAGGCGGTCCAGCGCGTCGCGATCGAGGCGGGCCGATACATGCCAGCTTCGATCGCGCAGCAGGGGTGAGGGGGGACGGCCGGTTACCACGGTGTAGCGGTAGGACCTGCGGCGAGCGGCGCGGCGCGGGTCGAAATCGGGATCGACCGACTCCAGCGAGACGACCGAGAGATCGTCGTCGGTCAGACCGTTGAGCGAAGCGCGCAGGCGGTACGGGTCGGTACCCTCGGGAACATCGAAAGCGGCCACCTGCCCGCTCGCATGGACTCCCGAGTCTGTCCGCCCGGCACCCTCGACCCGTACCGCCGAGCCGGTCGCGATCTCGAGCGCGGACTGCAACGCGGCCTGCACGGTGCGCTGGCCGGGTTGCACCTGCCAGCCCGAGTAGTCGGTCCCGATATACTCGACGACCGCCTTCAGTCTCATAGCAATTCGCCCCGCTACGGTCCGACCGTGCGCGCGTCGTCCGCACCGTCGCCCGCGCGACCAAGCTCGGCGAGCCGGTTGAGCGCGTCTACAAACGCGTAGGCACTGGCCATGATGATATCGGTGTGGGAGCCGTGGCCGCGGACCGACGCGCTCTCACCGGAGATCATGCACGTGACCTCGCCGACCGCGTCCGTGCCGCCGGTAATTCCCTTGACCTGGTAGCTTTCCAGACGCGGCCACTGACCGGTGGCTTCCTTGATCGCCCGGTAACACGCATCGACCATGCCATCACCCACGGCTTCGGCGTCCTGCTCCGTATCGCCGACCCGCACCTTTACCGTCGCCGTGGGCGAGCCCTGCAAAGAGGAATCGCAGCGCACGTCGAGCAGCTCGAAGTGGGTAGCGCTGTCCCACTCCTTGGCGACGATCGCGAACAGATCGGCGTCGTAAATGTCTTTCTTCTTGTCGGCCAGGCGCTTGAACAGATCGAAGGCCTCGTTCACATCGATGCGCTCGAGATCAATCCCGAGCTCCCGCAGACGCTCGGCAAAGGCGTGCCGGCCCGAATGTTTGCCGAGAACGATCCGGTTGCTGACCCTTCCGACGGTCTCCGGCCGCATGATCTCGTAGGTCTGGGCGTTCTTCAGGACGCCGTCCTGGTGAATGCCGGCCTCATGAGCGAACGCGTTGTCTCCGACGATCGGCTTGGTCGGAGAGACCGGAACGCCGATCACGCTCGCGAGCGTCCGGCTGGCCGGATAGATCTGCTCGGTATGGATTCGCGAGCCGACGCCGTAGTAATCGGCGCGCGTATGCAGCGACATCACGACCTCCTCCATCGAGGTGTTTCCGGCGCGTTCGCCGATTCCGTTGATCGTGCACTCGACCTGGCGCGCGCCGCCTTCGACCGCGGCCAGCGAGTTGGCTACCGCGAGGCCGAGGTCGTTGTGGCAATGCGCGCTCCAGACGATGTCACGGCCGCCGACGGTTCGCTCGCGCAGCGCCGCGAACAGCTCACGGGTCTGCTGCGGAATCGCATAACCCGTCGTGTCCGGAACATTGCAGACCGTGGCCCCCGCGCGGATAGCTTCGCCGAAAACCTCGATCAGAAACTCCAGCCGGCTGCGCGATGCGTCCTCGGCGGAGAACTCGATGTGATCGACATGTCCGGCCGCGCGCTCGACGGCCCAGGCCGCAGCCTCCAGCACCTCGGACGGCTTCATCCCGAGCTTCTGCTCCATGTGCAGGTCGGAGGTCGCGATAAAGATGTGGATTCCCGGATTGTGCGCATGCTCGACTGCCGCCAGCGCGCGGTCGATGTCGCCCTCCCGCGTGCGGGAGAGGCTGAGTACGACCGGGGTCTGCACCGCGGCGGCGACGCGCGAAACCGCCTCGAAGTCACCCGGTGAGGCCGCTGCGAAGCCGGCCTCGATGACGTCCACGCGGAGCGCCTCGAGCTGGCGAGCGACGACCACCTTTTCGTCGACGTTCATCGTGCAGCCCGGGGACTGCTCCCCATCGCGCAGGGTCGTATCGAAGATCCGGACCCAGTCGGGACCTTCGCTCCCGGATCCGTCTGAAGTCTTCGCGGCATTATCCGACATCGTTTCCTTCCTCTGTTCGGCGAGTCCCCGCCGCGATCCGAGCCAAAAAACAAAGGCCGCGGGGAAACCCGCGGCCTTTGTTCGTGGCTACGGGCACTGCCCGTCCGCTTCTGTGGCCGCCGTTCCGTCGGTGGCCGGTAGAAGGGATCGGGTCCGCCCGTGGTCGCCTTATCCGGTGCGCCTGGTGTGCTCGCTCAGAGAGCTTGCCTCACCGCTCGCACCCGCCGACCCCGGACGGGATGCTAAGCGATAGCCCGGGTAGCAGCGAGTGCGTGAGTCTACTCGAATCGAAAATCATCGGAACACCTTGAAGCGGATCCTAGCGCCGCGTCTGCGCGCAAGTCAACCGGCGCCTCAAACGCCGGTCGCGGTCAACGTGGGCGATGATCCTCCGCCGGAACCGCCGGCCGCGCCCGCATCGCCCTCGCCTGAATCGTCATTCGAGCCCTTGTCACGCCCCATTCGCCAGAGCCATAGCGCCGGACCGGATACGACATACCCGGTAGCGCCGAGGAAAAAGAAAAGCTGCCAGCGCGCGATCGCGAAGTTCAGCAAGACGATTCCTGCGAGCAGGATCCAAAGCGGCTGCCGCTTGTTGAGGCGGAACTGTTTGCCGTTGAGGTAGGGGACCGAGCTGACCATGAGGATCGCGAGCAAGTACATCGCGATCAGCACCACCGCTTGCTTATCCGGCATCGGTGCGCGGCCTACGAAGCGGTAGAGAATCACGGTGGTCGCCAGCTGGGCGGCTGCAGCGGGGACCGGCAACCCTGTGAAGGTGTTCGTATCACCTGCCGTCGTTATCGTGTTGTAACGCGCCAGCCGCAGTGCCGCGCAGCAGACGAACAGCGCCGGCGCGAGCCAACCCCAGTTGCCGAGAGGTTCGAGGGCCCACCGGTAGACGAGCAGGCTCGGCGCGACCCCGAAGGAGATAAGGTCACACAGGGAGTCGTACTCGAGGCCGAAGCGGCTCGTTGAATTCGTGATTCGAGCGATGCGCCCGTCGAGGACATCGAAAACCTGGGCGACGAGGATCGCAATCGCCGCGCGAAGGTAGGCACCGTCGATGACCTGTGCCATCGCATAGATTCCGCAGAACAGTCCTGCGGTCGTTACCAGATTCGGCAGGACATAGACGCCGCGTGGCGCGTTCTCCAGACGTTGGACCCGGGCAGTCGAGCGGCGATTCCCTCTCATTGCGACCTGACCTCCGCGATCACCGTGGCCCCTGCGCGTACGCGCTGGCCGGGCGCGACGGTGATCTCCACCGTCGATGGCAGATAAACGTCAACCCGTGAACCGAACATGATCAACCCGAAGCGCTCCCCGCGCTGCAGGCGATCGCCTTCCTTAACATGGCACACAATGCGCCGTGCCAGCCAACCGGCGATCTGCACAACGACGATCGACCATCCGGACGGCGCGGAAAGACGCAGCGCGTTGGCCTCGTTGATTTCCGCCGCATCGTCGCTGTAGGCGGCCCGGAAGCTGCCCGAGCTGTAAGCGACCTGGGAAACCGTCGCACTGAGCGGCGTACGGTTTATGTGCACATTCAGCGGCGACATGAAGATCGAAACTCGCTGGCAGGCATCGGGGTCGAGGCGGTGCCGGCTGCCCTCGGTGTGGATCCCGAGCACGCGACCGTCGGCCGGTGCCACGATGGAGTTCTCTCCCCCGGGGGCGCTACGCTCCGGATCCCGAAAGAACAGAAGCACGAGAAACGCCACCACGAGCAGAGCCGCACCTGCCGGCCAGCCGACCAGAAGCCACACTACCGCGCCCAGGACCGCCGGAATGGCGGCGGGCAGATATCCTTCTTTTGCGAACTTCACGGACGCCGTTGGCGGCGGCCGCCGCTCCTAGTTCTTGGAGCGGTCGACCAGGCGCTCCTTGTCGAGCCAGGGCATCAGGCCGCGCAGTCGGGCACCGACCTCTTCAATCGGATGAGCCTCACCCTCTTTACGCAGCTCCTTGAAGTGCGGCAGGCCGCACTTGTACTCGGTGATCCACTCGTCGGCGAACTGGCCCGATTGGATCTCCGCAAGGACCTGCTTCATCGCGGCCCTCGCATCGTCTCCGACCACGCGCTTTCCACGCGTCAGGTCACCGTACTCGGCCGTGTTACTGATCGAGTAACGCATGTTGGCGATGCCGCCTTCGTACATGAGATCAACGATGAGCTTGACCTCATGGAGGCACTCGAAATACGCCATCTCCGGCGCATACCCGGCCTCGACCAGCGTCTCGTATCCCGCGCGGACCAGCTCCGTCAGCCCGCCGCAAAGCACGGCCTGCTCACCGAAAAGGTCGGTCTCGGTTTCTTCCCGGAAGGTGGTCTCGATCACGGCGGCGCGAGTACCGCCGATCGCCTTCGCATACGCGAGGCCTACCTGCGTGGCATCACCGGTCGGGTCCTGAAGAACCGCCAGCAGGCACGGCACACCCATTCCCGCCACGAACTGACTCCGGACCAGGTGGCCCGGTCCTTTCGGCGCCACCATGAAGACACCCGATCCGGCTGGCGGAACGATCTTCTTGAAGTGGAAGTTGAATCCATGCGCGACGGTCAGGAACGTTCCCTGTCTGAGGTTGGGTTCGATCTCCGCGTGGTAGAGCTCGGCCGCCAGCTCGTCGGGAACCAGCATCATCACGATGTCGGCGCGTGCGGCCGCCGCGGCCACCGGGAGTACCTCGAATCCTGCGTTGGCCGCCTTCGGCGCCGAGCCGCTGCCCTCGCGAAGACCGATCACGACGTTGACGCCGCTGTCGCGCAGGTTGAGCGCGTGGGCGTGCCCCTGACTGCCGTAACCGATTACCGCTACGGTCTTGTCCTTGATCGGGTCGAGCGACGCATCGGCGTCGGTAAAGATCTTCATGCAGCCTTCTCCTTCGATTTTCCGCCGGTTTTTCCTGCGGATCCGGCGCCGCCTTTCTCAACACGATCGCCCTTGGGAATGCCGACCGTCAGCAGACGATCGCCGCGGAACAGAGCCGCCTTCCCGGTGCGCGCGATTTCTTTTACGCCAATAGGCCAGAGCAGCGACAGCAGCGCCTCGATCTTCTCGTCCTCACCCGTAATCTCGACGATGCAGTCCTTCGGTCCGACATCGACGATCTTCGCACGGAAGATAGCGGCGATGTTCATGACCTCCGCACGCGTCTTCGAATCCGCGGTCACCTTGATCAGCGCCAGCTCACGCTGGACATGATCCGCCTCGCTCATATCGACCACCTTGATGACCGATACCAGCTTGTTCAGCTGCTTCGTGATCTGTTCGAGGATCGCCTCGTCACCCGATGACTGAAGGGTAATGCGCGAGACTGTCGGATCCAGTGTGGTGTTTACCGACAGGTTCTCGATGTTGTAGCCGCGGCCGCTGAAGAGTCCGGCGATGCGCGAGAGCACACCGAACTCGTTCTCGACGAGTATGGATATTGTGTGTCGCAATGGATGGTCTGCAAGGCTCTACGCCGGGCTTTCGGACTCTGCGCGTTGGCGGTGCTCTTCGAGGTGATGGAGCACTTTCGTCTTTGCGGCCAGCTTGAGCTTCTGAAGATTCTTCTTGTCCAGTTCTTCCTCGGGTGACAGGAAGGGCTTCGCCTGAAGCACTTCCACGCGCGCTTTGAGACTCTGGTGTTCCTCGTACGCGACCTTGAGATCAGGGTTCGAGGCGATCAATGCCTCAACCTGCTCCTCCTCATGTTTCTCCATGGAGACCTCCTGCGTCATCTCTTTCACCGGGTCGTCAACGGGGGCGCACTTTACCCCCGCGCCCTGTTGCAGTCAAACGCGTGAAGGGCAAAAACCCCTTGATTTTCGCTATCTTAGGCTTGCCCGCTGCGACCCGCCACAACGCGGTTCTGATTCGGGGTTGCGGCGGGCTCGGCGAGATACACCGGCAGGATAGAACTTACCGGCCCGGCCTCGGAGATCCGTTCACAGGCCAGCCGGGCCAGCTGGCGGGCGCGCGTATCGGGCACCGCGGCCAGGTGGTCCGGAGTCTTTGCGGCCTGAGCAGCGCGCAGAAGCTCTATTGTGCCCCGCTCGGCGCACAGGACGATCCGACCGCCCCACTCGGTGAGGATCGGGTCGAGTTCAGCGAGCTCGATCAGGGTCGGGTGCAACGTGCGCTTGAAGCTGTCGCCGTCGCGCTGGTAACCGGCGACGTAAACGCGGTCCTGGCCGGCAGGAATGACCGCGCACAGCCTGCGATCGAGGACATCGGCAGAGGCCACGACGAGGTCGAGAGAGTCGATCCCGACCGCTGGGAGATCGTCGGTCGGCGCGAGCCCGCGGGCGAGGGCGAGCCCGACACGGATCCCCGTGAAAGAGCCCGGGCCGTGGACAACCGCCAGTGTTCCAACCGAGTCGATATCGCAGCCCGCCTGCTCGAGCGCGCTGCGCACGCAACCGGCCACGGCCTCGCCGCCTCTGCGCGGCCTGTCGACCGTCGCTTCGGCCAGAATCTCTCCGCCTTCCGCTGCGACCGCTGCTCCGGCCAACTTGGCCGAAGTATCGATCGCGAGCACCGGAAACTGGCTGCCGTCAGGCCTCAACCGCTGATGTTCCTCGCGATGTCGTTGTAGACGACCAGCGCCATCAGGGCGACGAGAAGAAAAACGCCGACCTGCAGGGCGAGCTCGCGCACCCTCAGGGAGAGCGGCCGTCCGCGCACGAGTTCGATCCCGAAAAACATCAGGTGCCCACCATCGAGGACCGGAATCGGCAGGATATTGATCACGCCGAGATTGACGCTGATCAGCGCCATGAACAGCAGCAGTCGCTCGAGACCGATCGCGGCCTGGCGTCCCGCCTCCTGGGCGATCATGATCGGTCCGCCGAGGTCGCCGACCGAGACACGGCCCTGGAAAAGCCGGCCGATGGTCTGGAAGATCGCCGAGGTGAAATACCAGGTCCGGTCACCGGCCATGGCCAGAGCTTGGAAAAGACCGACATCGACCGGAACCGTCGCGGGCGCGATCCCGATCAGCCACGCCTCGCCGATGACCTCCCCGAGATGATCCCGCTCAGGCATCAGCTCCGGCTGGACGCTCACTTGACGGTCGGAGCCGGTTTGCGACTGCACGGAAAACTGCAGCGACGCGCCGTCACTGCCGCGCACAGCCTCTACCAGCTGCTCCCAGCGGCTGACGGGTTGGCCGTCGATCGCTGTAATGACATCTCCCTCGACGAGCCCGGCTACCGCCGCAGGCTTGTCCGGCAGGACGTAACCGACCGCTGACGCGTCGCTGACTTCCTGGCCGCCGTAGAAGAAGAAAACGCCTGCAAACAATGCGAACGCGAAGACAATGTTGACCGCCGGGCCGGCTGCAACGATGGCCGCACGCTGGCCGAGCGTTTTCGCAGAGAATCCGCGGGTCGGGTCAGCCGGTCCGACATCTTCGTCATCATCCTGCCCGGCCATCTTCACGTAGCCGCCGAAAGGAATCAGGGCCAGCCTGTAGGTGGTCTCGCCGACTTCACGCGAGAACAGCGTCGGGCCGAAGCCCATCGAGAAGGTGAGTACCTCGACGTCACACCATTTCGCGACCAGAAAATGGCCGAGCTCGTGGACGAAGATGACGATGGCCAGAACGGCGATGGCGCCGAGAAAGCTTTCCATATCAGCTACCTGCTCCGGCCCGCCCCATCCCGGTCCAGCGACCGCCCGCGGTCCCCGTCAGGACGGGAAGTCGCGGGATTTCAGGGCAGGCCCAGCCCTCCGCGGCTGAGGATAGCATAGTAGTACACGAAAACGATTGGCAGAACGAGGCTGTCTGTACGGTCCAGAACGCCGCCATGTCCGGGAATCAGCCAACCGGAATCTTTCGCCCCGTAGGCCCGTTTGACCATGGATTCGAGAAGGTCGCCCGTCTGCGCAAGGACGTTGACCACGCCCGCAACGGCGACCGCCTCCAGCGGCCCCAGCGCCTGGAGGACCATCGCGTTGATCCCCGCCCCTACTGCCAGGCTGGCGGCAAACGAG
This sequence comes from Candidatus Nitrosopumilus sp., assembly GCA_964225545.1. Taxonomy (GTDB): domain Bacteria; phylum Desulfobacterota; class Binatia; order UBA1149; family SPBQ01; genus SPBQ01. Next base: position 12,174 of record CAXQPB010000156.1, read on the forward strand.
GCCAGCGCCCCTTCGACGGTCTTGTTCGGGCTGATGCTCGGCGCCAGCGGTCGCCGGCCCAGAGCACGTCCACCGAAATAGCCTCCGGCATCGCCGGCCATCACGCAGCCGAGAACGAAGAAGACCCACTGCGGGCCGTGGTCGGGCAAATCTCGAACCGAGATAAAATGAGGGAGCAGCAGGCCTCCATACAGACACCCGAGCAGAATCTGGCCGGCCATATCGACGCGGCTTCGCATATCGGTGTCGTCACGCCGGGCGGTCGCGAGCGTCCCGAGGAGAACGCCGGCCAGGCACATCACGATCCCTGCGGAGACCGCGGCGGGGCTTCGCATCAGCCCCATAGCCAGCGCGATCGTCATCCCGCCCGCCGTGACCATCGTCGCCGCCCCTTGATGCTCCTCGAGAGCCATCGCAGCGAACTCGCGAAGGGCAACAAAGGTGAAGAACAGGACGACGAGATTGAAGAACCAGAGCGGCCCGAGAAAAATCGTCCACGCCAGGAACGGGATGGCCACGGCGGCCGAGATGAGCCGGGTGCGCAGCACCGAGAAACCTCAGGCTTCCTGGGCGATCTGCGCGCCGGTCTTGCCGAAACGACGCTGGCGCTGTTTGTAATGCTCGACCGCTGCGAGGAATTCGTCACGCCGGAAATCCGGCCACAGGGTATCGGTCATGTAGAGTTCGGTGTAGGCGAGCTGCCAGAGCAGAAAGTTCGACACGCGCATCTCGCCACTGGTGCGAATCAGCAGGTCCGGACTCGGCGTCCCCGCCGTCATCAGCGCATCATCGAATGTGTTCTCGTTGATGTCTGCGGGCTCGAGCGATCCCTCGCGCGCGCGGGCAGCCAGCGAGCGCGCAGCCTGCACGATCTCTTCACGTCCGCCGTAACTGACCGCGAGAAGAACCGTCATGCCCGTGTTGTTTCGGGTCTGCTGCTCGACCTCTCTGAGCCGTTTGAGAACTTCCGAGGGCAGACGATCGAGATTGCCGATCCCGCGCAGGCGGATCCCATGACGCATCATCTTCTCGATCTCGGTGCGCAGATAACGCTGGAGAAGTCGCATCAGCGCGTCGACCTCGCGTCGCGGCCGCTGCCAGTTTTCACTCGAGAAGGCGTACAGAGTCAGGTATTCGATGCCGATCTCGCGGGCGGTCTCGACCACCTCGCGGACGGATTCCTTGCCTACACGGTGGCCCTGGATTCGTGACAGTCCGCGCGACTGCGCCCAGCGGCCGTTACCATCCATGATGATCGCGATGTGCCGAGGCAGATCGTTGGCATCCAGTGGCGGTGTCACGGGAGTCATCATCAGGAAATTCTCGGAATTCGAACGTGCGTGGCGTGATGCCGTCGCAGGGCGCCGACCCGCAGGTCAGACGGACATGACCTCTTCTTCCTTGGCCTTGCAGATCTCATCGATGCGAGCAATCGTCTTCTTCGTCAACTCCTCGATCCGCTCCTGCGCGCGGTGCTGGTCGTCCTCGGAGATCTCTTTGTCGCTCAGCAGTTCCTTGAGCATATCGTTCGCGTCGCGTCGATGGTTTCGCGCAGAGATCCGATGGTTCTCAGCTTCTTTCCGGACCTGCTTGACGAGATCGCGCCGCCGCTCTTCGGTCAGATCCGGCAGGGGGACGCGCAGGATCTTGCCGTCGCTTACCGGCGACAGTCCGAGGTCCGCGTTGCGGATGGCCTTCTCGATTTCACCGATCGCGCTCTGATCGAACGGCTGGACCACGATCAGCTTGGCCTCCGGCGCGCTGACCGTGGCAAGCTTGTTCAGCTGGGTCGGACTTCCGTAATAGTCGACGGTGACTCCGTCGAGCAGCGACGGATTGGCGCGCCCGGTTCGGATTCTCTGAAAGTCTCGCGCAAGAGAATTCTCGGTGTCCCCGAGTTCGCTCTCGAGCTGCCCCAATACTTCGTCGATCATTCCCCGCCCCGCTCCTCGGTCACGACGGTGCCGATCGGCTCGCCCATGACCGCTTTGAGAATGTTCCCGGGCACGGTGCCGTCGAACACGATGATGGGCATCGAGTTCTCGCGGCACAGCGCGATGGCCGTGGCATCCATGACCCTCAAATTCTCGTTTAACACCTGCTGGTACGACAGGAAAGGATAACGCTTCGCGGTCGCATCTTTCTCCGGGTCCGCACTGTATACCCCATCGACCCGGGTCGCTTTCATGATGACCGCGGCGCCGACCTCGATCGCACGCAGGCTGGCTGCTGTATCGGTGGTGAAAAACGGATTACCGGTCCCCGCCGCGAAGATGACCACCCGCCGCTTTTCGATGTGCCTGACCGCTTTGCGCCGGATGTAGGGCTCGGCAATCTCGCGGATCTCCAGTGCCGACTGCACCCGCGTCGGGACGCCCGCCCTTTCGATCGCCTCCTGGAGGGCCAGGCTGTTGAGCACAGTGGCGAGCATGCCCATGTAGTCGGCCGTCGATCGATCCATGCCGAGATCGGCAGCCGACAGCCCGCGAAAGATATTGCCGCCACCAACGACGATCGCGACCTCGCAACCGCTCGCGTGGACTTCGGCGACCTCCGCCGCCAGACGCGACACGATCTGCGGGTCGATGCCGTACTTGGCTTCGCCTGCCAGAGCTTCGCCGCTGAGTTTGAGGAGAACGCGCGGGTACTTTGGCTGAGCCGTGGACATGATGAGGGTGGATGCTCGCTCCCGGTCGCCGTGGACACATCGGTTGCCGGAGCCCGACCCTCGGGAGCGTTGGAGCGTCTCTCCGCTGCTTGCGGATCGAAACTCCTGATCAGGCGACTGTTTTCAGAAGCCCGACCCGATACTCCCGGTCAGGTGCTCTTGCCCAGCTGCTCGGCGACTTCCGCAGCCAGGTTCGATTCCTTTTTCTCGATTCCTTCGCCGAGCTGGTAGCGGACGAAGCGCTCCAGGCGCAGCTCCGATCCCGTCTCCTTCCCGGACTGTGAGAGGAGTTTTTCCACGGTGAGCTGCGAATCGCGAACGTACTCCTGCTCAACGAGGCAGATCTCGCGGAAGAACTTGTCGACCTTGCCGTCAACGATCTTCTCGACAACCTGCTCAGGCTTGCCGGACGCGAGCGCCTGATTCTTGAAAATCTCGCGCTCGGCGGCCACCTCAGCCTCAGGAACCTCATCGCGGCGTACGTGTCGCGGCATGGCCGCCGCAACCTGCATCGCAAGCGATCGCGCGAGATCGTCGTGCGCTTCGCTGGCTCCCGACAGTTCGACCAGAACACCGATCTTTCCGCCCGCGTGAACGTAACTGCCGACGCGCCCGCCACCGGCACGCACTCGCATGACGCGTCGCAGTCCGATGTTCTCGCCGATCGACGCGACCGCATCCGTCAGCACTTCGGAGAGCTTCTTGCTGCCCACGGTGAGGTCACCGGCGCTCTCGCCCGTGCCCTCGTCCGCGTCCGAATCGAGCAGCGCGTTGCCGACGGTCTCCAGGAGATCGCCGAAAGCGTCGTTCTTTGCCACGAAGTCGGTCTCGCAATTGAGCTCGACAACGACAGCCTCAGACCCGTCTGCAGAGGCGAAGACACCGACCAGCCCCTCTGCGGCTACGCGGCCGGCTTTCTTCGCAGCACTCGCCAGCCCCTTCTCACGAAGAAGCGCTACCGCCGCATCGAGATCGCCGTCGGTCTCGCTCAGCGCCCGCTTGCAGTCCATCATTCCCGCGCCGGTGCGGTCACGGAGCTCCTTGACGGTCTTCGCGTCGATGCTCATGTGGTTTCGGATCCCGAAGGCGCATCGGCAGCGGCAGGCGCAGCAGCCGCCTCCGCCGGCTTCTCCGCCGGAGCAGCGGCCGCCTCCGCCGGAGCAGCGGCCGGGGCCGCTGCTTCCGCAGGCTGCGCAGCTTCGGCGCCCTCGCCGGCCGGCTCGGCAGTCGGCAGCAACGAATCGGCGAGGCTCGGCTCGCCACCGTCGCCGTCTTTGCCGAACGCGCGGCTGCGCTCCTGATGCTCCTGAAATCCTTCAGCGACCGAGTCGGCTACCGCCGAGCAGAACAGACGGATCGCGCGGATCGCATCGTCGTTGCCGGGGATGCAGTAGTTGATGCGGTCGGGGTCGCAGTTGGTGTCGACAACAGCCACGACCGGAATCCCGAGGCGGTTGGCCTCGTTGACTGCAATGTCCTCGCGGTCCGGGTCGATGACGAACATCACGTCGGGAAGCTTCTTCATCTCCCGGATGCCCTGCAGATTGGTCCGAAGCTTGTCCACCTCTCGCTGGATCATCAGCCGTTCCTTCTTTTTAAGGACGGCCGCGCTCTCCGGATCTGCGAGCTGCTCTTCGAGCCGCTTGAGGCGCTCGATCGACTGCTTGATCGTCTGGAAATTCGTCAGGGTTCCGCCCAGCCAGCGGGTGTTGACGTACATGCCGCCGCACCGCTCAGCTTCCCGGCGGACCGGGTCCTGGGCCTGCTTCTTGGTTCCAACGAACAGAACACATCCGCCGCCGGCAGCAGTCTGCTTCACGAAGTCGCACGCATTGCGGAACATCGTGACGGTCTGCTGGAGGTCGATGATATGGATGCCGTTTCGGGCGCCAAAGATGTATCGACGCATTTTCGGATTCCAGCGGCTCGTCTGGTGCCCGAAATGCACCCCGGCCTCAAGCAGCTGTTTCATTGTGACTTGGCTCACAGATTCTGGCTCACAGGTATACGCTCACATGGAAGATCATAGATCAGAGTTAAGTGCCCCTGAATAACAAAACAGTGGGTGTGATGCAATGCGGCTCACCGGCTGCTTATCTCGGGGTGCCGGCGTCGCGTGCGAGCCGCTCGCGGGTGCGGGTGGTCGGCCATCCCGCTCCGCGCGCCGGTCGCCGTCGCCGCAGTGAGGCGGAAAATTCGCTGAAATCGACTGAGACGGGAGACGGGGAGAGATGGCGTCAGGCCGTGAGCGCCGCCGTTTCAGGCGACGCTCGCGGTCTTCCGCTCAGGAGTTCATCGACTTCAGGAAGTCGGCGTTGTCCTTGGTTCCCTTCATCTTGCCCAGCAGGAACTCCATCGCCTCGACGGTGTTGAGCTGGGTCAGCAGCTTTCTGAGGACGTGAACGCGGGCGATCACGTCTTTGGGCAGCAGCAGGTCCTCTTTGCGAGTTCCCGACTTGAGAATGTCGATTGTCGGGAAGATCCGGCGGTCCATCAGGCGGCGGTCGAGGTGGATCTCGCTGTTGCCGGTCCCTTTGAACTCCTCGAAGATGACCTCGTCCATACGGCTGCCGGTGTCGATCAGGGCTGTACCGATGATCGTCAAGCTTCCGCCGTCCTCGATATTTCTCGCCGCTCCGAAGAATTTCTTCGGTCCGCGCAGAGCGTTCGAGTCGACACCGCCGGAGAGGATCTTGCCGCTCGGCGGCACGGTCGCGTTGTACGCGCGCGCCAGCCGGGTGATCGAATCGAGCAGGATCACCACGTCTTTTCCATGCTCGACGAGCCGTTTGGCCTTCTCGATGACCATCTCGGCCACCTGAACGTGGCGGGTGGGAGGCTCGTCAAAGGTCGACGCCACAACCTCTCCCTGTACGGAGCGTTGCATGTCGGTGACTTCCTCGGGGCGCTCATCGATCAGCAGCACCAGCAGGATGACTTCCTTGTGGTTGGCCGCGATCCCGTGAGCGATCGACTGCAACATCACCGTTTTACCGGTACGCGGCGCCGCGACGATCAGGGCGCGCTGCCCCTTGCCGATGGGGACCATCAGGTCGATCACGCGCGCGGTGTACTCGTCCGGCTGATGCGACAGCGCGAGCTGCTCGTCGGGGTACAGCGGGGTCAGGTTGTCGAACAGGACCTTTTTGCGGGACCGATCCGGCTCCTCGTAGTTGATCGCTTCGACCTTGAGCAGCGCGAAGTAGCGCTCGCCCTCCTTTGGAGAGCGGATCAGGCCCGAGACCACGTCGCCGGTGCGCAGGCCGAAACGCCGCACCTGGCTCGGCGAGATATAAATGTCGTCCGGCCCCGGCAGATAGTTCGAATCCGGGGCCCGCAGGAAGCCGAAGCCGTCCGGGAGGATCTCCAGAACGCCCTCGCCGTACACGTTGCCCGACTGCTCGGCCTGCGCCTGGAGAATCCCGAAGATCAGCTCCTGTTTACGCAGGGTCGAGACACCTTCAACGTTGAGCTCGCGACCGACCTCGGCCAGCTCCTTGGCGGTCTTCTGTTTGAGAGCCTTCAGGTCAAGGGTAGGAGCGTCACTGTTCGGCTGGTAATCGACTTCCTCGGCCACGTCGCGCTGTTCGCGCGGCGGCCTCGGCTCGCGGCCTTCGACCGCCTTGTTGCCGTTGCGGGCCTGATTGCCTCCGCCCTTGCCGGCGCCGTTTTTCTGGCCACGCCCGCCCTGGTTTCCGTTTCCGCGCGAACGGGAGACGGCTGCTACCTTTTGTTTTTTGCGCCCGGAGCGCTGGTCCCCGGACCTTGGTGTTGAAGCTGACGACACAGATTTACCCTGTTTGAAACTGGTGGTGAGTGGGAATGATCGGGAAAGGACTACCGGAGCAGTCTGGAAATCTCTCTGTCCTGTTTCGGCGCGGCTTGCTGCCCGAACGCCGAGAGGTCTGGAGTGAATCAGTTCGGTCCTGGGGAAGTCCCAGCACCGGGCTAACAACCGAAAAATCCTGCGAGTTTACTGACTTTCAGCCCGTCGATGCCGAATTGCGAGGCCAGGGCCCGAGCCAGGTTCGCGAGGGGTCGGGACAACGTCAGAATGAAACGCAGCCCGAGAGTGACCTCAAGCTAGTCAATGCGCTTCCGGGAGTCAACCCGGAGACGCTCGGTGATCACGCCCATGTCATCGGGCAGTTCTGCCTTGACGGTCAACTCCTTTCCACTGCGCGGGTGCTCAAACGTCAGGGCGTGGGCGTGGAGCGCGTGGCGCGGCATTGCCTCGAGCACCCGGGCGGCCTCGCCCCAGCGGCGGCGCAACGCCTCGCGAGCGCGCGAGGACGGCACCCCGTACACGGCGTCCGCCACGACGGGCCAGCCGCGCGCGGCCAGATGCACCCGGATCTGGTGGGTGCGGCCGGTATGCGGGCGGACCTCGAGCAGCGTCGCCGGCCCGAAGCGCTCCAGCGGCTCGAACTCGGTTGTCGCCGTGCGCGAGCTGCGCGACACGGTCGACATCCGCTTGCGGTCTTTCGGATGACGCCCGATCGGTTCGTCGATCACCCCACCGGCCTTCACGTCGCCGCGCACGAGCGCGAGGTAGACCTTACGGATGGTGCGCCGGCGAAACTGCCGCGACAGCGCCTCGTGGGCCTCGACGGTCCTCGCGACCACGATCACCCCTGAGGTCTCCTTGTCGAGCCGGTGCACGATCCCTGCACGTTCGGCGCCACCGGGCCACTGCGAGGCGGGAGAGGGCGGGAAGTGATGGAGAACTGCGTTGACCAGCGTCCCGCGCCTGTTGCCGGTCGCAGGATGGACGACCATGCCGGCGGCCTTGTTGACGACGATCAGATCGTCATCGGCGTGCAGAATGTCGAGCGCGATCTCCTCCGGCTCGATGTCGCTCGACGGCACCGGCGCCTCAGGCCTGCGCAGTTCGACGGACTCACCGCCGCGCAGCTTGCGTGAAGCCTTCGCGGGCGCCGAGTCTACGGTAATCTCGCCGCGTTCGATTGCCGCCGCGATCTGCGATCGGGTGCCGTACTCACCAAGAGAGGCGAGCCAGCTGTCCAGCCGTCTGCCCCGCGCCTGCTCCGGGACCCGGCGGTCGACCGGAACCGGGCCGGCGCCACCGGACGCAGACGGTTCGGTTGCCCGCTTAACTGGCAAGGATCGGCTTGGTGCGCTCGACGTCCTCGCTGATCTGGGCGACCAGTTCTTCGGGACTGTCGAACTTGCGCTGATCGCGCAGCCGCTCGACGAAATCCAGTGTGATGTTGCGCCCGTACAGGTCACGCCATGGCGTGAACAGATGCGACTCGATGACGGTCTCGGTGCCGCCGAAGGTCGGTGCGTGACCGATCGAGGTCGCGCTGTCGAAGGTCTCTCCATCGACGCGCGCCCGCGTCGCGTAAACCCCCTCGGGCGGTACGAGCCGGGTTCGCGGCCTTACATTGGCGGTCGCGAAGCCGATCTTGCGACCTCGACCCGCGCCCTCGACGACGCGTCCGCGAACATAGTGCGGACGTCCGAGAAGACGCGCAGCCAGCGCGCAGTCCCCGCCGGCTACGGCCTTGCGGACAACACTGGAGTGCACTGCGATGTCGCCGACCAGCACCGGCTGAATCACCTCGACACCGAAACCGTAACGCCCGCCCGCCTCGACGAGCAGCTCGACATTGCCCTTGCGACCTCTGCCGAAGTTCAGGTCATGGCCGACGATGAGCTTCTGCGCGTCGAGGATCTCGCCGAGAAATTTGTGGATGAAATGTTCCGCCTCGATCGACGCGAATTCGCGGGAGAAGCGCTGGACGATCACGGCATCGAGCCGGCAGGCACGCAGAGCCGCGAGGCGGTCGCCGAGAGGCATGAGCATCTGCGGCGCAGCCTCCGGCCGCAGGACAGCGGTCGGGTGAGGATCGAAGGTCAGCGCGACAGCCGAGACGCCTCTGTGGTCGGCGTCCTCACGAAGCTGATCGAGAATGACCTGATGCCCGTGGTGGACGCCGTCAAAGTTTCCGATCGTGACGACCGGACGTGTGAACGCTCCGCGCGCTCTCTCGAGACTACGAAATACCTGCATCTTCCCGCCGCGGCGGGCTCAGCTTCCCATCTCCTGCAGGAGTCGGTACGCCTCCGCCGCCTCATTCGATCCGGGGTAGCGGTTGACCAGCTTTTGCAGGCTGAGTCGAGCGTCGACCGGGTCGCCGATCTGAGAGAAGGCCTCGGCGAGTTTCAATAACGCGGCTGCGCTGCGGTCTCCGGAGGAGTATCGCAGGACGACCTGATTGAATTCTTTGATGGCGTTCGAGTGCATGCCTTTGCGCAGATAGCTCTCGCCGATCCAGAACTGAGCGTCGTCTGCGCGATCGGACTGCGGGTCCTGGTGGATGAAGTCGCGGAAGTACTGGATGGCGTCGTCGTAATGCTCGTCGTTGAAAGCGCGCACGCCCTCTTCGTAGTTGCTGCCTCGCAGCTTCGACGGCACCGTCGGCGGCGAGAGCGGCACGCCGGTGTGGCCGGGTTCGGTCCAGCTCCCACCGCCGCGGACGCCGGCTACGATGCGCGAATCGGGCGGCTGCTGGGAATAGGCGGCCTGCGCACGCGGATCGACCCCGCGCTCAGGTCGCGAGGCATCGTTGTACGAGTACGGGTCAACCGCGGCCGAGCGTTGGGGCTCAGGGGGCGAAGCGGCCGCGGACTGTCCCGGCATTGCCGATGTAGAGGCTGCGCCCGCCAGCCCCGTCGATCCCGACGATCCCGCCGACCCAGCCGACCCAGCGGACATGGCATCGTACGCGCTGGCCGACCCCATCCGGTCGACATCGCCCGACGCGCTCCATGCGTCTTTGCCGTACGCGTCCTGCCCGTAAGCGTCCTGCCCATAGCCGCCCTGCCTGTTCGGATCGCCCTGCCCGCCTGCCCGGCTGTACTGAAGGTACTCGACCGAGTTGCGCAGGCGGTCCTGGTCCCGACGGACCGCGTCGAGCTCGCGGCGGGTCTCGAGCACCTGTCGCCTCAGCTCGACGACTTCGTTTCGCGAAGCCCCGCCAACCTGCGCGGCGCACCCGGACAGCAGCGCCGGAAGAGTGACTCCCAGTATCGCGTTGGTTGTTTTTCTGTTCATCTCGCAAACGCTCCCGGCCGCTCGGGCCTTACTGGTTCAGGTCGACCGGGTGGACCCGGCGGTTGATCGACCAGCATTGCTCGTTGCTTTCCTTGCACAACGGCAGCTCCTCGCCGTAGCTGACCGTCGCCAGGCGATCGGAGCTGATGCCCTCGGCGATCAGCGCGTCACGCACGGCTCGCGCGCGGCGCGCACCGAGCGCGAGGTTGTATTCCGAGGAGCCGCGGTCATCGCAGTGTCCTTCGAGCTCGACGCTGCGCGAGCGATCACTGCGCAGGATTCCGGCATTGTGGGCGATGGCTTCCCGTGCGACGGCATCGAGCCCGTCGGAGTCGTAGGCGAAGGGGACGTCCCGGTAGACGCCACCGGAGGCGACGGTGCCGGTCTCTTCCCACTGGTCGATGCTCTTCTCGGCGGCGATGCCTTCCTCACCGATGCCGCCTGCGGCGGCCGGCGAACCTGAGTCGTCCTGGATCGAAGAACAGCCGGATACCAGCAGCAGCACTGCCGCCCCGAGCCCGGCCAGTCTTCCAGCGAAATTGTCGTGAATCGACCTCGAAACCGTACTCGCCCTCACCGTCTCCACCTCCTGATCAGTCCAGCCGACCTGACCAGCTCGGCGAGCTATCATCGCCCTCACCGGTGGTCAATTGTGTCTCCGATCGGCCGAGAATGTCTATCATGTAAAGCTTGCGGTATCTCCCTCGCTTCCCGGCGAAGACCAGGTAGCGCGAGTCGGGCGACCAGCTCGGGTCTTCATTGGACCCCGAAACCGTGATCTGCCGGGCCGGGCCGCCTGTGGCCGGCATGACGAAAATCTGAAACCGCCCGTTGCGCTGACCGGCGTACGCGATGTTGCGGCCGTCGGGCGACCATTCCGGCGCGCAGTTGTACGTGCCGTCAAAGGTCAGCCTGCGCACGTTCTCCCCGCTTACGGACATCGTATAGATCTGCGGGCTCCCCGAGCGTGACGAACAGAAGGCGATCTGCTCGCCGTCGGGTGACCACGACGGGTTGACGTCGATCCCCCAGTGCGTGGTGAGCTGCTTCATCGTCGTACTGCCCGGCTCGAGCAGATAGATGTCCGTGTTGCCGGCATTTTCCCGGGCCAGCAGCAGGCGCTTGCCGTCCGGCGCCCACACGCCGCCTACATTGACTCCCATCTTCGACGCCAGCCGGCTGTCCTGTCCGCTGTCGTGATCGACGCTGTAGAGCACGGGCCGGCCGCCGCGAAACGAGGTGAACAGCAGACCGTCACCGGACGGATGCCACGAGGGAGCCATCGTGATCGAGTGATGGCGTGTGATCGGGCGCGTGGGCTCATCGAAGGCGAACGAGTAAACCTCACGAAAGTGTCGATCGCCGTCGGCGATGAAGGCGATGCGCGAATCGAAAGGCCCCGGCTTGCCCGTTACGAACTCGATCACGGCGTCGGCCATGCGGTGCGCAAGCCGCGCCACATCATCGAGCCCGCCGGAGAGCCGGCGCCCGCCCGTACTCGAGCGGTCGGCGACATCGAAGAAGCGCGCCTCGAGCTGAATTCCGCTGTCGGTGCCCTCATAGCCGCCGAGGACCAGGCCAAGCGCACCGATCGTGCGCCAGTTCTCGAAGTTTATGTCCTCGCGCGTCAGCCCGGTGCTCGATGGATCGAGGATGTACGCGGCCGGATCGATCACACGAAAAAGCCCCGACCGAATCAGATCCGCGCGCAGGATCTCGACGAAGCGCCGCGCGGCATCATCGCGGCGCTCACCGCCGACGAACAGCAGATCGGGAACCGCGATCGGCATGCGCGTCGCGCCCGGGCCGCGCACCTCGCCGCGGATCTGCGCGAACACGGCAGCGGTCTGAATCGCGAGGAGAGTCATTGCGATGATCGGGACGAGAGCAGGGCGTGCGAGATATCGGTTCATGGCTCCGGCGCGCTTATCGCGCGAGGTCCTGAGGTCGGAAGACGAGCTCGACGTCAGCGAAGTCGCGGCGGTACGCGTCCGGTGGCGGACCGAGGTTGCGCACGGCCTTGACGGCGGCGACCGCCGACTGGTCGAAGTGGAAACTCGGCGAACCGCTGACCTTGTCTACATTGACGATACGGCCGTCGGGTTGAATCGAAAAGCGAAGAGTGACCGCGAGGTCGGCGTCCTCACGCCCGGCCCAGACCCAGTTCGCGCGGATCCGTGAGATCAGCAGGTTGAAGTAGAGCTGGTACTCCTCACCGCGCAACCGGCCGCCCGCTGAGCCCGCGGGCCCCGAGCGGCCCGTCGGGCCGGTTGAATTCGCAGGGTCCGCGCCCAGAGCCGCGAGCTCGGTGGGCGGCGCCGGTTCTTCCGCCAGCGGCGCGGCCGGCACGGCATCGGCCTGCCGCGCGTCCGCTGCCGAATCAGTGACAGGCTTCGGTTCCGGTTCCGGCTCGGGCTTCGGATCGGGTTTCGGCTCGGGTTTCGGCTCGGGTTTCGGCTCGGGCTTCGGCTCGGGCTTCGGCTCGGGCTTCGGCTCAGTCTTCGGTTCGGGCTTCGGTTCGGGCTTCGGTTCGGGTTTCGGCTCGGGTTTCGGCTCCGGTTTCGGTTCAGGCTTCGGCTCAGGCTTCGGCTCAGGCTTCGGCTCAGGCTTCGGTTCAGGCGTGGGTTCGGGCTTCGGTTCGGGCTTCGGCTCGGGCTTCGGCTCGGGCTTCGGCTCGGGCTTCGGCTCGGGCTTCGGCTCGGGCTTCGGTTCAGGCTTCGGCTCGGGCTTCGGCTCGGGCTTCGGCTCGGGCTTCGGTTCAGGCTTCGGTTCAGGTTTCGGCTTCGGCTTCGCTGCAACGGCAGGCAATGGGACCGGTTTTCGTTCGGGCGTCGCAACTTTCGCAGCCCGGGCGGGCGACACCGAAGCGGCCAGCGGGCCGACCTCCAGAGCCGGCGAATCAGCACTGACATCGACCAGGCCGACCACGTACGCCGTCGCCTCGTCGCGCTCGCGCCAGTCAACCGTGGGCAGGAACAGGATCGCGCCGATCACCACCGCATGAACGACCGCGGAGACAAGCCCGGCGCCGAGCATGGCCGGATCGAAGCGTTCGCGGTGCATCAGCCCGCGATCTTCACCTGCCCGGCGTCGAGCCATTCAGGACGGTTCCCCGGGCGGCTCCGTGATCATCCCGAGCTGGGTGATTCCCGCCGCCTTGAGCGCGGCGATGACTCCGACGACCGCGCCGTAACGAGCCTCGTTGTCGGCGCGAACATAGACAACCGATCGCGGCTTCTCGGTATTGATGGCGACAAGCCTGGTGGTGAGCGCCTCGAGGTCCATCTCGGTGTCGTTGAGCCAGAGCTCACCGTCGCGAGTGACCGAGACGACCAGCGCCGACTGATCATCGGCCGCCGGCAGCGCTGCGCCGGCCGTGGTCGGCAGCTCGACCGTGACACCCTGCTGGATCATCGGCGCGGTGACCATGAAGATCACCAGCAGCACGAGCATGACATCGACCAGCGGGGTTACGTTGATCCCCGAGATCGCCGAGCCGTTGCCCTCTGAGACGCCGCCCGCCATTGAACCCTCCGTCGCGCCGAACCCGCCGTGCGCCGGTCACACAAGAAAATGACGCTCGGCGATGTTGAGAAATTCGGACGCGAAGTTCTCCATCTCGATCGCAATGACCCGCGACTGGCGGGCGAAGTGGTTGTACGCCACCAGCGCCGGAATGGCCGCGGCCAGCCCCATCGCAGTCGCGACCAGAGCCTCGGAGATACCGGGCGCGACCGCCTGCAGGGTCGTGGTTCCGCTGCCGCTCAAGCCGAGGAACGAATTCATGATCCCCCAGACCGTGCCGAACAGACCTATGAACGGCGTGCTGCTGGCGACGGTCGCGAGGAAGGTCAGCGATTTTTCCAGCCGCGCCAGCTGGAGGCTGGTCGCGCGGCGCATCGCGCGCTCGACGTTGGCGACGCCGGACAGCTCGGTGGTGAAGCCGTCGGACTGGGTCTTCTTGTTTCGCAGCCGCACCAGCTCCTGGTAGCCGGCGCGGAACACCTCGCCGACCGGGCTGGTCGGCAGCTTCGTCAGAGCCTTGGAGATCTCGGTCAGGTTGCGGGTGTCCCAGAACAGATCGACGAAACGCTTCGACGACCTGCGGGCGGAGCGGATCTGGCCGGCCTTATAGACGACGACCGCCCAGCTGGCCACCGAGATCAGGATCAGCAGATACAGAACCGACTGAACCACCGGCCCGGAGCCGGAGATCATGTCGATGATGGTCGGTCCGGAAGTTCCCGCGGTCATCTACCCCTCGTCCGCACCACATTCGCGGCGGCTGCTCTCGACCTGAGCGGGAGTGACGCTATTACGCACATTTACGGCTGTCAAAGACGCCCGATTGACACCTCCCGCGACGCGTGGGAAATACCCTGCACTTTTAACGCGCAAATACAGTGGTATTGCGCCTTCAAGGGGGATCGAGATGGCTGCGACGCGGGTAGGGATCAACGGCTTCGGACGAATCGGGCGCAACGTGCTGCGCGCCTCGCTGAACCGTGCGGATGTGGAGATTGTGGCGGTGAACGACCTCACCGATGCCGGCACCCTCGCCCACCTCCTTAAATACGACTCCTGTCACGGCATTCTGCCGGCGACGGTCGAGAGCGAAGACGGCGGCTTTGCGGTCGGCGGCAAGAGCATCAAGGTTCTGTCCGAGCGCGACCCTGCCGCGCTCGGCTGGGGCGACCTCGGCGTCGACGTCGTCATCGAATCGACCGGCATCTTCACCGACGGCGAGAAAGCCAAGGCCCACCTGCAGGCCGGCGCGAAGAAGGTCATCATCTCGGCGCCCGCGAAGAACGTCGACATGACGATGTGCTTCGGCGTCAACCACGACAGCTACGACCCGGCCTCACACAACGTGATCTCCAACGCGTCGTGCACCACCAACTGCCTGGCCCCGGTCGCCAAGGTCCTGCACGAGAACTTCACGCTCGAAAAAGGCCTGATGACGACGATCCACTCGTACACGAACGACCAGCGCATCCTCGACCTGCCGCACTCGGACATGCGGCGCGCCCGCGCGGCCGCCCTGTCGATGATCCCGACGACCACCGGCGCGGCCAAGGCTGTCGGCCTGGTGCTGCCCGAGCTCAACGGCAAGCTCGACGGCATGGCGATCCGCGTACCGACGCCCAACGTCTCGGTCGTCGATCTGGTGTTCTCGACGGCGAAGAGCCCGAGCGCCGAGGAGATCAACGCAGCCGTCAAACAGGCAGCCGAAGGCCCGCTGGCCGGCGTGCTGCAGTACAACGAAGAGCCGCTGGTCTCGATCGACTTCAACGGCAACAGCCATTCGTCAATCTTCGACGCGCCGATCACCAAGGTCCTCGACGGCGGCTTCGCCAAGATCCTGTCGTGGTACGACAACGAGATGGGCTTCTCGACGCGCGTCTGCGATGTCGTCGAGCTGATGGGCAAATCGCTCTGAGCCGCGCCGGTCGCGCTTTGACCACGACGGACGCGCTGCAGTGAAGACGATCGACCAGCTCGACCTCAGCGGCCGGCGTGTGTTCATTCGCGTCGACTTCAACGTGCCGCTCAGCAACGGCAGGGTCACCGAGAACTCGCGGATCGCCAACGCGCTTCCGACCATTCGCCACGCGATCGACGCCGGCGCACGCGTGGTGCTCGCCAGCCATCTCGGCCGGCCCAAAGGCGAGGTCCGGCCCGAGTTCTCGCTCTCACCAGCCGCTGCCGAGCTGACCGAGCTGCTCGGCCGCAAGGTCGCGATGGCGCCCGACTGCGTCGGCAGCATCACCGAGCTGACGGTCGACGGCATGGAGGACGGCGACATCGTCCTGCTGGAAAACCTGCGTTTCCATCCCGAAGAGGAGAAGAACGACCCCGCCTTCGCGCGGCAGCTGGCCGAGCTGGCCGACGTCTACGTGAACGACGCCTTCGGCACCGCGCACCGCGCCCACGCCTCGACCGCAGGGATCACCGAGCACATCGACGAGGTCGCGGCCGGCTTTCTGATGAAGCGAGAGGTCGAGATGCTGTCCGGCCTGCTGCGAGCGCCCGAGCATCCGTTCGTCGCGATCGTCGGCGGTGCCAAGGTCTCCGACAAGATCCAGTTGCTGAGCAACATGCTCGACAAAGTCGACAGCATCCTGATCGGCGGCGCGATGGCCTACACGTTCCTCAAGGCACAGGGGCACGCGGTCGGCACGTCACGGGTCGAAGAGGACCGGCTCGAGCTGGCCGCCGAGCTGCTCGAGCGTGCGCAGGCGGCGAACACTTCGATCGAACTTCCCGAGGACCACATCGCAGCAGCGTCCTTTGACGAACAGGCCGACGCCGTGAGCGTCGAGACGGTTGCGATCCCCGAAGGGCTGATGGGCCTCGACATCGGCGCGGCGACGCGCGCGCGTTACGCTGCGATCATCGCCGCGGCCCGAACCGTCCTGTGGAACGGACCGATGGGCGTGTTCGAGTGGGATCGTTTCGCCGAGGGCACGATGTCGATCGCCGAGGCGGTCGCAGACTCGTCCGCGACCTCGGTGGTCGGCGGCGGCGACTCGGTCTCCGCGCTCAAGCGCTCGGGACGCTCGGGCGACATCACCCATGTATCGACCGGCGGCGGAGCCTCGCTCGAACTCCTCGAGGGTCGCACGCTGCCGGGCATCGAGGCGCTCGAAAGGCGCCACTGAAGACGAAGCGGAGCTCGATTCGAATGCGAACCCCACTGCTGGCCGGCAACTGGAAGCTCAACTGTCTCCAGAGAGAGGCAACCGAACTCGCCTCGGCACTGGCCGCCGGCTGCGCGGGACTGGCCGGCCGCGAAGTCATGGTCGCACCGACCTATACTGCGATCGCCGCCGTGCGCGAGGCGCTCGCCGGCAGCGGCATCGGTCTGGGCGGGCAGGACCTGTACTGGGAGAGCGACGGCGCGTACACCGGCGAGGTCTCGGCGGAGATGCTCGTCGATGCAGGGTGCAGCCACGTGATCATCGGCCACTCCGAGCGCAGGCAGTATTTCGGCGAGACCGACCAGACCGTCGCGAACAAAACGCGGGCCGCCGTAGAGGCCGGCCTGGTGCCTGTGGTCTGCGTGGGCGAGACGCTCGAGGAGCGCGAGGGCGGGAAAACCCTTGACGTGATCCGCCGTCAGGTCGAAGGCGGACTTGCCGGACTCCCGCCCGCAGGGCATGAAACGCTGGTCGTTGCCTACGAGCCGGTGTGGGCGATCGGCACCGGCAAGACGGCGACCACCGAGCAGGCAGAGCAGGTCCACGCCGAGATTCGCGCGCTGCTGGCCACCGTAACCAGCGCAGGGGCTTCCGCAGGGACGCGCATCCTGTACGGTGGCAGCGTCAAACCGGGCAACGTCGACGAGCTGATGGCCTGTCCCAACGTCGACGGCGCGCTGGTCGGCGGCGCCAGTTTGAAGGCCGACGACTTCCTGCGCATAGTTCATTTCAAGGAGACCGCCTCGTGATCCCTTTACTTTACGCTCTCAACATCATTGCCGGACTGTTCCTCGTCGGCGTCGTCCTGCTGCAATCCGGAAAGGGAGCAGACATGGGCGCCGCGTTCGGCGGCGCCAACTCCGCGGTCTTCGGCCCGAGCGGCCCGGGCAACGCGCTGACGCGCATGACCGCGGTCTCGGCCGGCATCTTCATGATCACCGCGCTGGCGCTGTCGGTTCTGTCCGCCCGGGAACGCTCGGTCTTCGACGGAGTCGCCGAACCGGCGCCGCTGGCGACACCGGCGACCCCGGGCGGTGCCGACCCGGCAGCCGGCCAGGCCGCCGCAACGCCGCCGGCCGAGCCTAGCTTCGAGGATCAGGTCAAGCAGGCCGCCCAGCAGGCTGTTGAAGGACCGGCGGCAGCGGCGGGCAACGCGGTAAGCGATTCGGCGAGCGAAGCCGCCGCCGCAGTGGACAAAGCCGCGGCTGAGGTCGACAAGGCCGCCGCCGAGGC
>CAXQPB010000157.1:0-6152 GCA_964225545.1 Candidatus Nitrosopumilus sp.
TTCGGCGCGGTGAAGAGCGCAGCGCGCAAGGTCCGAGAGGCAGGCGAGTCGGGCGCCGCGGGCGAGGGCACAGACTGATGTCGGTGAAGATCCCGAACAGCATCGGCGAGCTGCCGAACAGCGAACCCCGCTTCATCGGTACCGAGGTCGAGCGCATCGAAGATCCCCACCTGGTGACCGGACGCACCGAGTTCATCGACAACAGGGTCATGCCGGGGATGCTCCACTGCGCGATCCTCCGAAGCCCGCACGCGCACGCCCGAATCGTTTCGATCGACACCTCGGCTGCAGAGGCTTTGCCCGGCGTGGTCGCGGTGCTCACGCGCGATGATGTTCTGCGCTGGGCCAATCCGATGACGACGATTCCCGAAGGCTGGGCCGGTCACTGCCTGGCCACCGAGCGGGTGCGCTTCGTCGGCGAGCCGGTCGTCGCGGTCGCGGCAAAGAACCGCTACGTCGCCGAGGACGCGCTCGAGCTGATTACCGTCGAGTACGAAACCCTCGAAGCCAACACCGACGCGCGCAAGGCGGCCGACGGTTCGGCCCCGCTGCTTTTTGAAGAAAAAGGCACGAATACGATCTTCGAACGCGTCTTCACATGGGGTGAGGTCGACGCCGCCTTCGCCGCGGCCGATCGCGTCGTCACGGAGAGCTATCGCTGGCACCGGCTCGGCGCCAACCCGCTCGAGACCTTCGGCTGCATCAGTCAGTGGGACCCGATCGAGAACGCGCTGACCTGCTGGGGCAGCTTCCAGTCCCAGTATCACTTCGGTCTGGGCCGCGCCGGCGTGCTCGGCCTGCCGACCAACAAGATCCGCATCATCAGTCAGCCGCACGGCGGCAGCTTCGGTGGCAAGGGCGGGTTTCGCGGTCCCGACATCGCCGCGCTGCTCTCGCGCAAGACCGGCGGGCGGCCGGTGAAGTGGATTGAAGACCGGATGGAGTACCTGGCCGGCGGCGCCGGACAGGCGTGGGACCGTCATTACGATCTGTCGCTGGCGTTGCGCGGCGACGGCACGATCACCGGTCTCTCGGTCAAGCTGCTCGATGACCTCGGCGCCTCGGCGGAGGCCTGGGGCGCGGTGAGCGCGGCCAAGCCGCTGGCGGCCTTCACCGGCAACTACGCGATCCCGGTGGCGCGCTACGACCTGACGATCGTCGCGACCAACAAACTGCCCGGCAGCCCGTACCGCGGGATGGGTCCGCCCCCGCAGAACTGGGCGCTGGAGCAGACGGTCGACTTCGCGGCTCGCGAGCTCGGCATGGACCCCGCCGAGATCCGGCGCCGCAACTATATTCCCAGGGACGCGTTCCCGTACACGATCGCGAGCGGCAACGAGTACGACTCGGGCGACTACGACGCCGCGCTCGACGCCGTCCTGGAGATGTCGAACTACAACGACCTGCGCGCCGAGCAGGAGCGCGCGCGCGCCGAGGGCCGGCTGGTCGGCATCGGGCTCGTCAATACGATCGAGCCGGGTGTGTTCGACTGGAACGCCTACGCCATCGTCGGGCAGCCCGGTACCGGCGTGCCCGAGGGGGCGACGATTGTTGTCGATCCGTTCGGCAAGATCACCTGCAAGGTCGGCTTCTCGCTCGAAGGGCAGGGCCAGTACACCGTCGCCGCGCAGCTGCTCGCCGACTGGTTCAAGGTCGGCATGGAAGACGTGCGCGTGGTCGCGCTCGACAGCGTCGCCGCACCGCCGCACTTCGGCCCCGGCGGCAGCCGCCTCGGCGTCGCGCTGACCGGCGCGATCCTCGGCGCGTGCCAGATTCTGACCGAAAAGATGCTCAAGGTTGCCTCCGGTCTGCTGCAGACGCCGCTGGAGGCCTGCGAGTTCTACGACGGCGTGTTCCGCATCAAGGGAATGCCGGAGGCCTGTGTGACGCTGGCCGATATCGCCGGCTGTATGTTCGCCGGCAGCCACCTGCTGCCCGAGGACGTCGACCCGAACCCGGAGGCGACCTATGTCTGGACGGCGCCGGGACGCACGCCAGCCGACGAGGAGGGGCGCGCCAAGAGCTACCTGACGGCGGCCAACGCCTGCCACCTGGTGCTGGTCGAGGTCGACGCCGAGACCGGCATGGTCGAGATCAAGGGCTACTGGATCGCCGACGACTGCGGCACGCGGCTGAACCCGGCCAATGTCGAGGGCATGACCCAGGGCGGCGTCGCCCAGGGCGTCGGCGCGGCGTTGCTCGAAGAGTACGTCTACGACGACGACGGGCAGCTCCTGACCTCGACATTCATGGATTATCTGCTGCCGACCATCTACGAGGTGCCGATGACCGAGAAGCGTGCGTTGTGCACGCCGTCACCGTTCACCCCGCTCGGGGCCAAAGGAGCCGGTGAGGGGTCGATGCATACGACGCCGGCAGCGGTGGTCTGTGCGATCAACGATGCGATCGCGCACCTCGGAGTGCGCGCGCTGGAGATGCCCGCCGCGCCGCGCCGGGTGTGGACGCTGCTTCAGGAAGCGAAGAGCTGACCGGAACAGCTGGAGAAAGTCGATGGACGTCAAGCAGTTCAAACGTGAATGTATTCTCGCCGAGCATGAGAACCTGTCGCGGGTCGTGGAAAAAGAGCTGCTCGCCACGGCTGTGCTGCGCGCCGCCGCGCTTGCGGCTTATATGGTCGCGGCGGCGGTCGCGATCGCCCAGGATTTCTCGGTGATGGCGATTCTGATCACGATCGTTCCTGCATCGCTCGGACTGTGGCTGGCCGACGTGTGGCTGTCGTACGTCGGGGTGATCTACAAGATGCGGCGCAAACAGCTGCGCGGCTGGATCGCCGGGATGCCGGCGGCCGACGACGCGACCATCGAGTCGTGGAAATCACCGGTCAACCCGTTCGATGTGATCGTCGGGCCGGAAAAAAAGCAGGCGCTTCGCGATGCCATCGTCAGCCCGGCCGGCATGCTGCCGTACGCGCTGATCGACGCCGGGACCCTGCTGCTCATCATCCGCCAGCTTTTCGTCTGAGTTTTCATTCCCCCGCGAGCTGAACCCGGGCTCGGCCCGGGCGTGCGCCCGCCCTGCGAAGCGCTCCAGAAGCGGCCGGGCGGCGGCCGGCGTGTCCGCGCCGGCTTGCGCTGTTGAAACACGTTTCGATCGGGTCGACATGACCCGAACGGGCGGCTAAACGATGCCTTCCGCGGCGCGCCGGACATCCGAGCCGAACGCGCTCCCGGACAGAAAAAAGGAGGCCTGCAGTGTCGAGCAATCATTTCGTCGCCCTTTCCGAGTGTCATTTCATGAACCCGGAGTCGATGGAGGAGATCAGCTACTACCCCGGTTACGAGCGGTGGTGGAAGAGCATCGACGGCGTGATGCGCGCCTGGGGTGGGGAGCGCGACCTTGCCGGTGGTGACGCGATGCCTGAGCCGCGCGCTCACGCGCTCAAGGAGTGGATGGACAAAGCCGGCGTCGATGTCTGCTTTGCTCTCCGTGAGTCGATGATGGACGTTGCCGGCTACGCGACCTGTATGTCGACCAACGCCTTCATGATGAAGGAGATCGAGCCGTATCCCGAGCGTATGTACCTGGAGGCCAACTGCGGACCGATCCTGCGGCGCGGTGTCGACAACGCGATCTGGGAGCTCGAGTACCTCGTCAAAGAGCGCAACGCCAAGCTCTGCAAGGTCTACGCTCCTGAAGACGGCCCGCTCAACGATCGCCGGCTGTGGCCGTTTTACGAGAAGGCCTGCGAACTCGATGTCGCGCTGACAATTCACACCGGCATGAGTTACGTCTGTCCGCAGCCCAGCGAGTTCTCGCATCCGGGTCTGCTCGACGACATGTGTCTGGACTTCCCGGACCTCAAGATTATCGCCTACCACATGGGCTGGCCGCACACCGAGGAGCTGATCGGGCTGGCGGGCAAGCACGTCAACCTGCACCTGAGCCTCTCGGGTATCATCGGCTGGCTCGCGCGCTCGCCGTACCGCGGCTACCACATGATCGGCGAGGCGTTGCAGTGGGTGAGCGACGACAAGATCGTCATGGGACTCGATCTCGCGTTTGACGACATGCCGCTGGTTGTCGATTTCATCCGCAACCTGGAGATGCCCGAGGAGCTTCAGGAGAAGTGGGGCTACAAGCCGATCAGTGAGGAGACCAAGGCGAAGATCCTCGGCCTGAACCTCGCACGGCTGGCCAAGATCGAGCCGACCAAGCGCGTCTGACGCGGCGACGGAATCGGCGGCCACACAGATGAGCACGGGAGCCTGTATCGTCGGGATCGGCGATACCACGTACTGTCGCGGCGAGGGCTCGGGTCTGAGCCAGCTCGGCATCCAGCTCGAAGCCGCGCGCAGCGCGCTCGATGACGCGGGCGTTGCGGCGCGGGACGTCGACGGCATCATGCCGTTCCCCAACCTCGGCAGTGCCGAGGGGTTTGCGGCCAATCTGGGCTGCGAGACGCTGCGTTTCGCTGCAACCATCCACATGGGCGGGGCGGCGCCGGTCGCGTCGCTGCAGGCGGCCGCCGCCGCGGTCACCAGCGGCGCGGCGAATTACGTGCTGGTCCCGGCCGGATGGAATGGCTACTCGGGCCGCCGCGCTGCGCAGACCGTGCAGGAGCAGACCTCGTCGATCCCGGGGGGCGCGATCGCGCGCGACTTCTATCTGCCTTACGGCCTGACCGCGCCGCCGCAATGGTACGCGCTGATGGCGCGCCGCCACATGCACGAGTTCGGAACCACCGCGGAGCAACTCGGCTGCATCGCGCTGGCCATGCGTCGCCATGCTCAGCTCAACCCGAACGCGGTGATGAACGGCAAGCCGATGACGATGGACGATTATCTGGCCTCTCCGATGATCACCGATCCGTACCGGCTGTTCGATTGCTGCCTGGAGACCGACGGCGCAGCCGCGATGGTGATCACCACCGAGGAGCGCGCCGCCGATCTGCCGGGCAAGCCCGTGCGGATTCTGGCCGCTGCTGCCGGTCAGCCGTATCCGGCCGACGAGATCACCAACCGCGAGGATATCTTCATCACCGGTCTGACGATCGCTGCGCCCGAGGCGTTCGCGCGTGCGGGGGTGAAGCCGTCGGACATGGACTTCGCGCAGATCTACGACTGCTTCACTTTCGAGGTTCTGCAACAGCTCGAGGAGACCGGCTTCTGCGCGCGCGGCGAAGGCGGGGCGTTTGTCGAAGGCGGCCGTATCGAGCTCGGTGGCGAGCTGCCGATCAACACGCACGGCGGCCTGCTCTCCGAAGCCCATGTTCTCGGCATGAACCACATCGTCGAAGCGGTGCGGCAGCTGCGCGGGGAGGCCGGCGAGCGCCAGGTCGCCGATGCGAAGCTCGGCGCGGTGACCGGCTGGGGCGATTTCGGCGACGGCTCGATCGGCATCCTGGCCGCGTAGCAGGGGAGGGGTGCAATGAGCGACAGCGGAGGGGCCCAATGAGCGACAGCGGAGCGGATCAATGACCGACAGCTACATCAAACCGCTGCCCGTCCTCGAAGGGCTGGCCGGTGAGTTCTACGGATTCTGCAAACAGGGCGAGCTGCGCTTCCAGCGTTGCGGTGCCTGCGGGCAGTGGCGCCATGTCCCGCGCGAGATGTGCGCCGCCTGCGGCTCCTCGCAGTGGTCCTGTGAGCGCTCGAACGGTCGCGGCACGCTGTTCACCTGGACCACCGCAGCGCGACCGCTGCACCCCGGGTTCAAAGACTCCGCGCCGTACGCTCCGGTAGTCGTCGAGATGGAAGAGGGCGTTCGACTGCTCTCGGAGATGAGTGACTGCACACCGGAGGAGTTAGAGATCGGTATGCCGGTCGAGGTCGAGTTCACGGCCGTGACCGATGAGGTCACGTTGCCGCGCTTCCGGCGCGCCTGAGCCGGCGCCGGTTCAGTCGCCCGAACATACCGACCAGCTCTGCCCCGCAATCCCCGAGCCGAACACATGGCTCAGACCGCATGAACTCGTCGCATCGATGCGTGGCGGCGCCGCGGTCTCGATGTCCGCGCACGCCTCGCTGACGCTGCAGGCGCTTGCGCTCGCGCTGCCGGTGACGACGCTGCGTCGCAACGTGACCTGCTCGCGCTCGTCCGGTGTCCGAATCCCGCTGCGCGCGCTGCCGAGCACCGTCGTGTCGAGCACCGTCACGCGCGTGATGCCGCCGGCGCCGGTTTTCGTGCTGCCG